>CAZZFQ010000001.1:0-11251 GCA_964653695.1 uncultured Candidatus Bathyarchaeia archaeon
ATTGTTCGACTCTTTGTACTGATATCGTGCAATTGGTGACAATTGCGGCCAAGGCCCCGACTGCAGCGAGTATAGGCGCCAACATTACTCCTATTGCAGCAAACGCCAACGGAATATCAAGCAGCACTCTTCCGTTCTGTTTTATCACCATTCTTCGAATGTTCCCTTCGTGAATCAACTCCTCAACTTTCCGAACCAGCTCTTTTCCAGCCACCTGAAACTCTTCGACAACAGTTTTTTCTTGAGGTCTCACTCTCGCACCGCAAGCAGAGCAGAAGTACGCATTTTCCTTCAGAGCCGCGCCGCATATCCGACAGTACACTTCCAACTCACCACAAGATCTTTCTCTAATGAGTGCATTAAGAGTATCCTCATAAGCAAAGAAGCTTCCTATCGAGTTCTTGTCTCCCCCCTCCTTTCATCCTCTATTGTACTGGCAACTTCACGAAACCGCTACCAAGGGAGAGCTATGGACAAACAGTTTCTGTCCTGACCTTGGAACATGCATATCAATTGCCCGGAGAGCATTTTCGAAGGCTTCAATGTTCTCTTAGGCGAGATCTTTCAAGTACCGTTCAAGTTTCGTGTCTAGTATGGTGAAGTGGGGCTCATCGATTTTTCCCTTCTTGAGAAGCTGAACGATTTCGCCCTTCATTTGCTCGAGGCGTTTCCTGCACTCTTCCCGATTCATGAAGAACTCGTTGTATACTGAGTCTACTTTTGTGAGGTAGCTCGATACGAACCTTCGTTTCCTAGTCTTGACGAGCCATCCCAGAAGTGGCACGGCCGCGGCTGCCACACCTCCGCCAGCTACTTGGATCAGTTGCGTCATATCAAGACCGAAGAGCATTGATGACGACGGTTGAGACGTGGTGGTCGGAGTAGTAGTGATCGTGGTTGGTGTTGAGCCAACTACTCTCACCATCCAATTTGTCTCTTCTTTCTTGGGCGGAGTCTTCCATTTGATTTCGCTCCAGTCAGTCAGGATACGCTTGCCGGAGACGATCTCCGAATACCGATTCACCAAGCTGGAATCGCTGGCGATTCCAATACCTCGCTCAGGGGTCGAGCTTGTGTAGATGACGACAAAGAAGCTTCCCACAACTACAGGGCCTGGGATGTCGACATTCACCCATGTTGATACTGTCGTGAACTTGGCATAAGGGTGGGCGGAGCTATGCAGAATGCTACGATTCGACGACCAAATCTCAACGACAAACTCCATGCTTTCCGTTCGATTACCATAACGATATCCGTAGATTCTCACTCTTAGAACGCGCCACGGAATGCTAGGCGGAGAAAATGAGACCGCGTGCCCATAGATACCGGCAAGGTAAGCAGATCCTGAAGGTTTCCCTTGGTCGTGTGCAAGTTCAATCACTTCAGGAGTAGGCCCTAGAAGCAAAGTCAAGAACGCCAGTAAAAACAGCTTATCGCGACCATTCATTTTTGGCAACCTAGGTCGGTACGGTACGCTCTCCTTTCTATCGTTATGGGGAACCTGCCTTACATTCTTTTCGAAACTAGGTGTAAAAGTCCCGTGAGATATAGCAAGGCATTTAAGCTCTCGACTTGGACTCCTGATTTCGGAGATGCTAGTTATGAGTGAAGATCTTGCAAGAGTAGCGTTACGGACCGTTCAGAAACTAGGTGCCTCATACGCTGACGTGCGACATGTCAAAATCGAGTCTGAAAGCCTTCATGTCAAGAAGGGGGTCCCAGAAGAGATCCGAAAGAGAAGTCTTGCCGGCATCGGGGTCCGGGCAATAGCCAAAGGGGCTTGGGGGTTTGCAGGAACAACGATACTGAAGCGCGCTTCGGCTGTTGACATAGCAAGGAAGGCGTACAAAGTTGCCTGTGCAAGCGCAAGGGCAAAGAAGATTGATGTGAAGTTGAGCCCGACACCGGCGAGGAAGGCGAAGTATTCAACACCAATCCGCAAGGACCCGTTCAAGGTTTCGCTTGAGGAGAAAGTTGATGCATTGAAGACAGCGGAACGGATCGCCGCAGGAGAGTCGAAAGAACTCATCAAGACATCGTCAAGCTTCTTCCGCGCCCACCGGGAGAGGAAGCTCTTCCTGAGCAGTGAAGGAGCGAACATAGGCCAGACAATTGTGTGGTGTGGGGGAGGTGTTTCAGCAACAGCGATCAGGAGCGGCGATGTGCAAATCCGATCGTATCCTGCTTCGTTCAGAGGCAACTTCAACACTGCAGGGTATGAGTTCTTCGAATCGCTGGATCTAGCCGGCCACGCGTCCGAGACTGCAAAAGAAGCTGTACAACTACTATCCGCTGAAAAATGCCCAGCAACTACGACAGCGCTAATCACCGCAGGAGACCAGTTGGCGCTACAAGTCCATGAGAGCTGTGGTCATCCAACCGAGCTTGACAGGGCGTTGGGAATGGAAGCCGACTACGCTGGGACAAGCTTTCTAACCACAGACAAGCTCGGCACTTTCAGGTATGGCTCACCAAAGGTGAATATTTCAGCTGACGCCACGGCTCCCGGAGGATTAGGAACCTTCGGCTACGACGACGAAGGCGTTCCAGCCAAGAGCGTGCCCCTAATCAAGAAAGGTGTCTTCGTCAACTATCAAAGCTCTCGCGAGACTGCGGCCCATCTCAATTTGCCTGAAGGAAGTAGCGGCGGGATGCGCGCCGACTCTCCACTTGCGATGCCCATCGTCCGCATGACCAACATCAACCTTCTCCCGGGAGACTGGAAGGTCGAGGAACTCATTAGGGACACGCAGGACGGGATCCTGATGCTAACCAACAAGTCTTGGAGCATTGATGACAGGAGGCTGAACTTTCAGTTTGGGACTGAGGCAGCATGGTTGATCAAGAATGGAAGCAAGGAACGGATGATTAAACAGGCTACATACACGGGGATAACTCACCAGTTCTGGGGAAGCTGCGACGCCGTATCAACCGACGACTGGCATATGCATGGCACCCCTACATGTGGCAAAGGTGTTCCCGGACAAGTGATGTATGTCGGACACGGAGTTTCCACTGCTAGGTTTCGCGATGTTCGTGTCGGTATAGCGTAGGAGGCGATTGAGTTGCCACTTGAAACCCTATCTGAACTTGCGAGGAAAGCCACAAGACTTGCAGTCAAGAAGGGAGCAGATCAGGCTGAAGCCACGGCATTCACATTCG
Organism: uncultured Candidatus Bathyarchaeia archaeon; assembly: GCA_964653695.1. Lineage (GTDB taxonomy): Archaea > Thermoproteota > Bathyarchaeia > 40CM-2-53-6 > JALHTG01 > JALHTG01. Next base: position 3,163 of record CAZZFQ010000001.1, read on the forward strand.
TCGAGGATCTTACAAGATTCGCTAACTCTCAGATTCACCAGAATGTGGCTACACACAAGGACGGGCTAAGAGTTCGAGTAGTTCTTAAGAAAAAGATCGGAGACGTGCTCGTAGGCGCGTTTGATCCGTCATCTGTTGAAGGCGCGGTTAGCGATGCAGTCAAGATTGCGAAGGTCTCGCCGCCAAACGAACTCTTCAAGACCTTGCCGGAACCAAAGAAGTACACCGCTTTGAAGGGAACCTACGATAGGAAGACGGCTGTCTGCGATCCAAACTTCAGAGCTGACAACGCGAAGAGGGCGATTCAGGTCGCTCACGGCAAGGCAAACGTCGTCAAAGCGGTTGCTGGCTCGTACATGACGGGGTCAGCCAGCTTCGCAGTGGCAAACAGCTTGGGAATAGATGCGAAAGCGCAGATCTCTCTTGCGCAGATGGCTGTGACCGTGATATCAGAGAAACAAGGATCCGAAGGGCACGGGTACTACTCAGCTAATGCCAGGAACGTAAAGGAGATCGATGTTGACAAGATTGCTGAGAAGGCTACTGACAAATCTGTAAGAAGCGTTCAGTCGACACGCCTAGAGCCTGGAGAATACGAAGCGATATTGGCCCCCGACGCAGTCGCTTTGTCACTGTACTACTTGAGTAACGCGTTCGTGGCCACTTGGTTCCAGGACGGGACTTCATTCGTCAAATACAATCTAGGCAAGCAGGTTTTCCACGAGAAATTCAACTTGAAGGACGACGCCAGGGACATGGCTACCCTGTACGTGTCCTCGGTAGACGGCGAAGGAGTACCGAAGCGATCTCTAACTCTAGTCAAGAGCGGCGTTGTCAACGAGAAGAGTATATGCTACGACTCTTACACCGCTGGAAAGGAGGGAAAGGACAGTACGGGGCACGCCGTGGTTCCGTTCTTCGAGACTTTCGCAGCTGGCCCAGACCTGATAAACATGGTAATGGCACCGGGTGACGCCTCAGAGGAAGAGATGGTCAAGGAAACCAAGCGTGGCGTGTATGTTTCGAGATTCCACTATGTCAGAACCGTGAACCAGCCCAGAATGATCTTGACCGGACTGACGCGAGACGGAACATTTCTGATAGAGAACGGTGAGATCACCAAGCCAGTACGAAACTTGAGGTTCACGGACAGCTTCCTAGATGTCTACAAAGGAATGCAGATGATCGGAAAGGATCAGGAGAGACAAACGCTTGCGACCATTCCCGCACTGAAGGTGAGCAAACTAAGGTTCACAGGTGTGAGCGAACAGTAAGACTTCTCAAAAGTAACCCTCCCTTTTTTGACGATTCAATTCTTCGTAGAATCGATTCAAGATTGTATTCAACATGAACATTCGTTTCCAGGCAGCCCCAAACAAATGGCTGATTCTGATAGTGACAACTCTCGGGTCGTTCATGACCCCTTTCGACACTAGCGCAGTAAATGTGGCAATTCCCTCCATCGGGTCGGACTTGGGAGGCGAACTGATCTTACTCTCATGGGTCCCGGTTGCGTATCTTCTCTCGTTGACCGCGTTTCTCCTAGTCTTCGGCCGACTTGGGGACATGAAAGGGAGAAAACCTCTGTTTGTTGTAGGGACCTTGGTTTTCACATTTTTCTCAGTTCTATCAGCGCTCTCAAATTCGCTTCACCAATTGATCGCAGCGCGGCTAGGTCAAGGCGTAGGGGCGTCGATGATGTCTGGAAATTCCTTCGCTTTGGCCACATCGGCTTTTCCATCCTCTGAGAGAGGGAAAACTGTAGGAATAGTTACGGCCGCTACCTACGCCGGGCTATCAATCGGCCCAGCTCTCGGAGGCTTCCTAACCTCCCAATTCGGCTGGAGGTCGATCTTCTATGTCAATATTCCGCTCGGTTTGGTTACAGCCTCTGTGTGCCATTTCAGAACCCATGAAAGATTTCATGTTAGGCAAGAAGCAACGCTCGACATACTAGGAGCTCTGAGCTTGATCGCATTACTCTCATCCGTTCTAATATCCGTCACATTCAGTGGGGCCGCCACGATCCCACCACAATACATGCTCTCTTTGGCGTCCCTTGCTGTGTTTTCATTCCTACTATTCATATTCGTGGAGAAGAAGCTTGCACCTCAGCCGCTAATTGATGTTAGACTGTTTACCGGGAACCGGATGTTTGCATTTTCGAACTTGACAGCCCTTCTGCACTATATTGCGTCGTATGGAATCGGATTCTTGTTGTCCCTATTTCTTCAACTAGTTTTGAGACTTGATGCCCATGGGGCAGGACTGATAATGCTCTCACAACCACTCTTGATGGCCATAGTCTCGCCATTCAGTGGCCATCTCTCAGACAGAATGGAGCCAAGATTCCTCTCCTCACTGGGACTTGGAATAATGTCCGCTACCATTCTAGTTCTCTCTGGTGTAACCGCCGACACGACAACGTATGCGATAGTTCTCATACTCGCGGTCTTAGGCTTCGGGTACGGCCTGTTCAGTTCACCAAATTCAAGTGCCGTGATGGGCTCGATACCAAGAGAGTCGCTGGGCGTAGGCTCGGGGACACTGGCAACCATGAGATTCTTGGGGCAATCTCTGAGCCTAGCGGTCGTCACGTTCATGCTGACGAGAAGCGTTTCAGCTGACATATTGATTGTTGGAAAGGAACAGCTGAACGTTCCTCTTGACGAGTTTCTTTCAGGTTTCAGAGTCGCGCTTCAACTGTGCACAGCCATAGGAGCAGCGGCAGTGGCGGTGTCTATGGCCCGGGGAAGGCAGCACACAAGCACTTACAGCAGAGTTCTGAGTTCAGAGAGGCACGTCACTTCATGGTCTGCCTGAATGGAAGTGTTCCAGCGTCTACGTACAACTAGAATTGTCTGCATTCCTGCCTTTCTTGCTCCTTCAATGTCAGTGAAAGGTTTGTCTCCGATCATGACACACTTGCGTGGCGAAACCTCAAGCCTATCGGCGACTAGGAGGAACGGTAGAGGACTTGTTTTCTTTTCCGCAGTTTCGTCACCGCTTACGACATATGTATCGAAGAAATCCTTCAGGGGAAGTCGAGAGATCCTTCGAGCTTTTCGTCCAACAGTTCCATCATCATCAGTAACCAATCCTAACTTGTATCCTTCGTTTTTGAGATATTCGAGCGTGGTGGCGGCATCAGGGTACGGAACACTATCCTCCTCGTAGGCGTTCCAGTACTCGGTGGTCATCTTCCTGATGAGGGATGTTGGAAGTCTTCTGATTGGGGCTAATTGATCAACAAGCATCTGCCACCAGACATTTCGATTGTATAGAAGCCTTTGATTCATCTCATCATCCAGTTGCCTAATGGTGTCCTCGATCTTGCTGAGCTCAACGGTCAATTTGCTCTCTGTGAAGAATTTCTCAAACAAGTCAGCTACTTTCTTGTGAGCGGCTGTCAGCCCACGCTGCGCGTCGATTAGAGTTTCGTCCAAGTCGAAGATTGCTGCTTCTATGTCGCCGATCTTGCTGACCAACACGGGTCGCGCTCAAGTCATCTTGCAGCGTACTGAAGTAGCTGCATCTGGCCGTTTTCGATCTTGAGGTAAGTGTTCTGCACTGCAGCGTCAGAGACCCAACAGCCCGCGTTGGCAACAGAGGCGTCGACGAATGGGCGATGCGTATGCCCAAATACCAGCCTCTCAGCCTTCCCTAGGCCTAGGAACAGGTCCTTGACTCGTGACCTAGCGAACCTGTCTACTCTATGCATATCCTTCCGTTTCTCTGGTGCCTCTGCGATAGATTGAATCATGCTTTTTCTCTTGTCTCCCGCTTTGAAGGACAAGTGGATGCTGTCCCAGAGGAAGGATAGGAGGTCACCTATGAAGTCACCAGTTCTTTGGCATAGAGACACACACAATTCTTCGTACTCCTCGATTGTGAGAGGCTCCAGATTCGAGAGGACTTCGAGTTGATAGCCGTGCATGAAGGTGAACGTGCTACCTCCATCCTTGAGCGTAAGAGTCTTCTGGATGTTGAATGCACCAGTTCCAGTCGGATTAAGCCTTGCAAAGGTGAAGTCGTGATTTCCGGGAATATAGTCTATGTTAGCCGCAAGGTTTTCGAGCTTCTCCACAAGACCCTCGTTCTCAAGCACGACTGCTACGTTGTTTCTTCTCCAGAAGTCAAAGATGTCTCCGAGTAGTACGAAGTGGTCTGACTGTCCAAGGGATTTTCCGATTTCATCGAGGAACCTCCCAAAAGGTTCTCTGTTTGCGCGGTCATATCCAAGATGGACATCAGAGGCCACTACAATCAAGCTTTTCTCCCACATATTGTGGATAGATCGGATATAGAAAGTAAACCAATATCATAGTCGATCACAGTGCCAGAATGGCTACATCCTTAGACCTATGTGAAGCCCCAGGTGCCTGCTACGTCACTAGGTAACCGCTGTCTCGTCGAGTAAGCTTGCGGCCTCAGTCACTGTTAGCGGCCTCTTGTGAACGATCGTGTATCTTTCTGGCCTTATGCTAGCTCCCTCAACCAGAGCCCGAGCAGCCAACTCTCGGTCGATGCCGAGCCTTCTCAGGCTAGGATTGGCACCGAAGCCCTGTAGCACCTGTTTGATGTTTCGCCATTGATACTTCGTCTCTCTCCACCAGTTGGGGTTGTGCTCCTCATGGTACCTTGCCAACGGTATCGCCCCAAGTCCACATTGCTCGCCATGCATCGCTGGCTTCTCCGCGTTTAGATCAATGAAGTGCGAGAACAAGTGCTCTGCCCCAGAGGCAGGCCTAGATGAGCCGGCAATTATCATAGAGGCACCGGAATTCAGTAGCGCCTCTACAAGGCTCTTGACCGCCTCCTTCCTTGGGATTGTCTTGGGAAGCTCGATCAAGTCTGTCATGGCGTGAAAAGCGAGCCTCGCAGCCCGTTCGCAGTAGTATTCATTCTTCTCGTCCCTGCCGAGTTCCCAGTCTTTCAGCGAAGTAACCTTGGCCACGACATCTGCATATCCGGCCGAGATCATCCTGCTCGGAGCGTTCGCGAGAATCTCCAAGTCCGCTACAACGGCTACAGGCGGATTGGCCTGTAAGGAACTCTTTCTACGGTTCTGAATGATTGATGCAATTGGCGAGGCTATGCCGTCATGAGACAGGCCCGTCGGCACAGAAATGAAAGGGAGGTCATTCTGGTACGAAGCAATCTTTGCTACATCTACTGGGGATCCCCCTCCCACTGCGATGCAGAAGTCGCGTTCCCTTAATTGGTCACTAACTCTTCTCGCATCTTCAGTGTCGGCCCTTTCTATTATGGCTTCGTTGACGGAATAGTTCGCGCCTTCAAGAATCTCCCTCGCCTTCTGGCCGGCGATACTCCTTGTGATAGAGTCTTCGACAATGAGGCATCTTCGCCCTATGTCAAGAGTGTCCGCAATTTCACCTAAATCTAGCAGACATTTCTCGCCGATAGCGATCACTCTGAGCGGTATCTGGTGTTCTCTTCCACACTCGCAACTCCATGAGTCAGGAAACTTGAACTTCAGAGCCATTTCTCGTCGACTCTACCAAGCGCCCGTGTCGAATCTTACCCCTGGCAAGCTCGCCTCTGCTTCCTTCCGAGGCCGCGCTTTACCGAAGGATCTAATGACCTTGGCAAGAAAAGCTGTAATCGTCACCACATGCACCCTTTGAACTGTCACACATGATTGGGCTATGCCGATAAAGCTTTCAAGCTTTCACGCAACAATGGCTGAACTCGATTTGACCTAGGTAGGTTCACTCGACTCCGAGCCTTATCATATTCAGAGGGCGGCCCTTAGAAGTCAGTTCATCTCCAAGCCAATATATACTCAGAATTCTGGCCATAGCATGGAAGTGGGGAATGATCTAGGTTTGGGCAGACGATTCGACTTCACGAGATATCTGAACATTCGAAGCGCGCGTTGCCCGTCGTTCTCACCTGATGGCGCGCATATTGCATTTCTGACGAACATAACAGGTGTGCCTCAGGTCTGGCGTGTAGCCATGGTTGGAGGATGGCCAGAGCAAATTACGTTCTATAGTGAAGAGGTTTCATTCTGTCATTATGCACCAGTGGGTGATCGGCTGATCTTCGGCATGGATCAGGGTGGAAACGAGAGGACTCAGTTCTACCTGGTAGAAGACGGGGGAGAACATATTGAACAGCTTACTGACAAATCTCGCGTAATCCATGCGTTTGGAGACTGGGCTGCAGACGGCCGATGGATAACGTTCTCCTCAAACGAGCGTCATGAGGCCTTCTTCGACGCATATGTAATGGATGTGGAATCAAAGGAAAGCCGCCGAATTCTTCAACATGACGGAACTAACTACGCCGCCTGCTTCACACCTGACAAGAGAAGAGTATTGGTTCGCCGAGCGAATTCCAACCTTGACAGAGACCTGTACCTCGTGAGCCTGGAAGACGGTTTTGTTTCCCACCTGACACCCCATGAGGGCGAGGCCGAATACTCGTCCGAACGCTTCTCTCCTGACGGCAAAGGGCTTTACCTTGTATGCAATGAGAACCGAGAGTTCACTGCCCTCGTCAGCATGGACCTTGCGACGCGAAAGATGAGCGTTCTAGCGGAAGAGAAATGGGACATCAGCCCTGCCTCTCTCTCGAATGACGGAAAGAGAATCGCATTCACAATCAACGTTGATGGATACAGCGAACTAAGGATATTGGATCTGGAGGAGGGTGGCTCAAAGCGAGTTCAAGGCATCCCGCCAGGAACAGTTGACGAACCGACTTGGTCACGTGACGGACGCTTTCTGGCCTTCACTTTCACCGGAGCAGCCTACAACCCGGATGTCTGGTTGTACTCGATTGATGAGGATCGTGTTCGACAGTTGACCTTCAGCGGCCGAGCAGGCATCCCCAGAAGCAGCTTTGTAGAACCCAATCTCATCCACTACAAAACCTTTGATGGCAGGCAGATTCCAAGTTTTCTGTACCTTCCTCAAGACATGCCGCGCGATTCCAAGGTTCCAATAGTGATCCATGTTCATGGCGGGCCGGAATCTCAAGTTCGGGCTTCCTTCAATCAAGTGATACAATACCTACTAAACAGCGGTTACGCGGTCTTGGCGCCCAATGTCCGGGGAAGCAGCGGCTACGGAAAGACATATGTCCACCTCGACGATGTGCGAAAACGGCTGGACTCAGTTCAGGACCTGAAATACGCGGTGGAATGGTTAGCGCAGTCCGCCCCGGTGGACCCAAAAAAGATCGCGATCATGGGAGGAAGCTACGGAGGATTCATGGTTCTCTCAGCGGTGACGCAGTATCCTGAACTCTGGGCAGCAGGAGTCGACCTTTACGGCATCGCAAACTTTCACACCTTTCTTAGGAACACTGGTCCATGGAGGAGGAAACTGAGAGCCGCTGAATACGGAGATCCTGAGAAGGACGCGGACTTCCTTCGCGAAATCTCACCGATACACTATGTGAACAGGATTGTGGCACCATTGATGTTTGTCCAAGGCAGAAATGACCCTAGGGTTCCTCAATCTGAAACTGATCAGATGGTTGAGGCCCTTAGAGCAAGGGGAATTCCTGTAACATACGTTCTATTCGACGATGAAGGGCATGGCATCGTGAAGCTCAGGAATCGCATCGTAGCCTACGAGGCGATAGTGAAATTCCTTGACAAGCATCTTGGAGCCTCTAGTGGAAAATGAGGGCCGTTTCGATAACTCACAAAACGCAGAAGACAATAGCACGAGTTGTCGGATCAGCTCAAGATGGTGGGGTACCTCAGGTCGGTTGCCATTGTACAAGGTGCAACTATGCTAGAGCAAATCCGGAGCATGCCCGCTACCCCGCGTCTCTTGCGATTGTCAGCCCAAGCGGAAAGCTTTTGGTCGTCGATGTGACTCCGAGCCTTCCCCAGCAATTGGATCTGCTTAGAGATCTTTTTCCGCGCAGGCAGAAGCTTCTTCCCGACGCTGTTCTCTTGACTCACGCGCATGTCGGACACTACGCCGGTCTGATCCTCTTCGGCAGAGAGATTGCGTCAACCAGGGGATTGCCTGTCTGCTGCACTCCGCGAATGAGGCACTTCCTAGAGTCGAACAAGCCGTACAGATACCTTGTCGAGAGGGGCGAG
>CAZZFQ010000001.1:11351-60141 GCA_964653695.1 uncultured Candidatus Bathyarchaeia archaeon
GAGGCACTTCCTAGAGTCGAACAAGCCGTACAGATACCTTGTCGAGAGGGGCGAGGTCCAGATCAAGGATCTAAAGTGCGGCGAGACTCTGATATACGACAGAGCGCTTCGCATAATCTCGGTAGAGGTTCCTCACAGAAATGAAGATGCCGAGACATTGGCTTTCATAGTGAAGTCTAAGAGGAGCTTGTTCTATGCACCCGACTTCGATAGATACACCGAGACGATTGATCGCTGCGTAAGGGACAGCGACATTTCTATACTGGATGGCTGCTTCTGGTCCCGTGAAGAGCTACTCAATCGAGTCTACGACGATATTCTTCATCCAACAATTATGGAGTCGCGGGAGAGACTGAGGGGCTATGAAAACCGAGTCATCTTCACCCATCTGAATCACACGAATCCAGTTCTGGATAGAGACAGCCTTCTCAGGGCGGAACTAGAGAAGCAGGGCTTTCGAATTGCGAAAGAAGGATTGGATATCTTTCTGTGACTCTTACGTTTTTGCGAGTCCTAACGGCCATTTCGAACCGGCGAAGTTGCGTAAGAGTTCTCGACGCCTAGTAGGCTGTGTAGTTGCAGAGTAAGAGCGCCACACGCCTAGACAGATCTGGTCTTAGTTAAGATAACGCTTAAATTCTCATGACCCCCGATATGCAATATCCGGGAGAGTTAGTGATTCCATTCGCAAAGGGCGTAACACACTCTTTCATCATATTAGCCATCTCAAGCGTCCTGATGATTGTCCTTCTCTACATGGCTAGGAAGGGCAGAGTTCCGAAGATTAGAAAGCTGCCTGCGATCGACGCAATAGATGAAGCGATCGGTCGGGCAACTGAAATGGGTCGACCCGTCCATTATACTCCAGGCATAGGTGACTTCTACGGGTACGACGCACCCATGACGATTGCAGGCATAAGCGTCCTAGGATACGCGGCAAAGAGAGTAGCCGAATATAACACGCCGCTGATAGTGACCTTCGCTGCTCCTGAAGTTGAACCTGTCATGACTGACGTTGTGAAACAAGCCTACCTTGCTGCCGGCAAACCGGAGAGGTTCGATCCTGACAGTATCCGTTTCATTTCGACGAGGCAGTTTGCCTACACTGCAGGAGTGGTTGGGATCCTGCACCGTGAGCAGGTTGCTGCCAACCTGATGATTGGGTATTTCGCCGGTGAGTCGATGATTATTGCAGAGGCAGGTTACTTGGCGGGAGCCATTCAGGTTGGGGCCACCGCGAACACATACCAGATTCCCTTCTTTGTCGTTGCATGCGACTATGTCTTGATATCAGAGGAGCTTTACGCTGCTGGAGCCTACCTGTCAAAGGACCCAATCCAACTCGCCGCTATTGCGGGTCAAGACTGGGTAAGACTCGTTGCCGCTGCATTCATGATTGCAGGCTGCCTCCTCGCGACTTTCGGCATACCGTGGATTGCTGACTTCTTCAAGATGTGAGAGGTGGCGCGGATGAAACTGAAGGTTCCTCTGGCGATCACGATCATTCTAGTGTTGCTTGAGGTGGCTGACTATTACTTCGCGGTTCCCGTCATTAATACAGTTGCAGCAAACTTCACCGTGGCTACACTTGTGATGAGTGCAATTGCTGTTGGCATTGGCATTATTTCTCTAGGTAGAATACACGTCAGCAGAATTGTCAAAAGGAAGCCTCACAGTTTGGAGAGCGCAATAATGCTGATCACACTAGCCGCATTCATAGTGGTCGGAGCAGTATTGGGCTCCGGAGATCCAAACTACGTCTACATGTTTCAAAACATAATCGTCCCATTGGATTCAGCTATGTTCTCGCTCGCAGGCTTCTTCATGGCATCAGCGGCCTATCGGGCCTTCAGAGCGAGATCAAGGGAAGCGTCCATCCTCTTAGTGGCCGCAGTACTCGTGATGTTGGGGCAGGCCCCTATCGGAGAAACGTTCTGGTCCGGTATCCCGCGGATTTCTCAATGGATTCTGGATGTACCAAACACGGGGGGCGTGCGCGCATTGATTATGGGTATAGCGATCGGCATGGTTTCCCTAACAATTCGAATGTTGATGGGGCATGAGAAGGGCTACTTGGGAGCCGGGGGATAGGAGGAGAAGCAGTTGGCAGAGAAGAAGGAATGGATGCATAAGCTGGCAACAATAGATCCCCGAGTAATATTCCTCCTTCTATTCATCTGCGTAGCGGTTCCCTTGGTCATGCCGGTTGGTCTACCGGTGAGCATCAGTCCAGCAACCGCAAGCACGTACAAGTTCATTGAAGGCCTGCCATCAGGAAGCGTCGTAGTTTCTGCGTTTGACATGAGTGCCGCGGTGGCTCCGGAATGCTACCCACAAGTAGCAGCATTCACTACGCATCTGAAGAACAAGAACCTCAAGATAGTCGAGGTGGCCTTTGACTCTGCTGGGCCAATGTTTGCAGACCAGGCGTTGAAAGATGTGTTCGGCGCATCAAAGGATCACTCACTCTATGGCAAGAGCTTCGTTAACCTAGGATACATTGCAGGAGGAGAGGCAGCTATGAGAGCGTTCGCTTCGAATCCGAATGTAATTCAGAAAGATTTCTACGGAAACGATGTCAAAGACTTGGAGATAATGCGTCCGCTTTCGACTGCCAAGGACTTCAAGCTTCTAATAGTGATTAGTGGAAGTCAAGTGGACAACTTTGTCCGCCAGTTCGGGGATCCGCACGGTGTTCCCATCGTAGGCGCGGTTACAGCCGTCCTAGTGACGAGAGTCATGCCATTCTATCCAGCCAAAGTGGTAGGATATTTGAACGGACTTAGAGGAGCTGCGGAGTATGAGCAGCTTGTCAAGAGGCCTGGAATTGCATTAGCTGGAATGGACGCTCAATCAGCTGCCCATTTGTTAGTCATCATCTTCATCATAGTTGGCAATGTCGGCTACATCGTTAGGAAGACTAGGAGGCCGAGTTGAGATGAACGGATTGGATGTCAAGCTGCTGGGCGTCATACTCTCAGGAGGATTGACGTTGATGGCGTACAGCTTCCTTTACAGGGAGAATCGCGTATCTAGAATCGCTGAGCACATATACCTTGGAGCGGCAACCGGATACGGCGTAGTCCTGTCTGCGAAATATGTCTATGACAACGCTGTGGTTCCCTTATCGAAGGGCAGCACTGTCTGGGCGATTCCGCTATTGTTTAGCTTACTCCTCTACTTCTACTTCTCCAAGAAGCATTTCTGGCTCTACCGTCTCCCAACGGCAGCAATTATCGGCGTGGGAACAGGAATAGTTGTTGCAGCAGACTTTAGGACTCGTCTCACAGAGCAGATCAAGGCCACACTTCTGCCTCTATTCGTAGCCAACAAGCCTTACGAGACCATTAACAACTTGGTCATAATCTTCGGGGTCATCGGAGCCCTGATGTTCTTCTATTTCTCGAAAGAGTTCAAAGGTCCCACTAAAGCTCTAGCGAACTTTGGAAAATACATCATAATGATTACATTCGGAGCGTCCTTCGGACAAACCTTCATGGCTAGAATATCACTCATCATTGGCAGAGTGCAGTCATTGTACGTATGGCCTGCGTGGATCTTGCTCCCAGTAGCAGCAGTTCTCATCGCCGTCGCGATAGTGTGGGACAAACGCAAGCAGAAGAAACCGGAGGCTCCAGCTAAGAAGAAGTAACTAGTTAATGAGGCCTACTCCGAGGAGAAGATCTTTCCTAGAATCAAATATCTCAAGAGAAGGCGTTCTAGGAAAGCTGTTGAAAAGCCTGTCCGACACGTCTGCACGAAAAATGAACTACCGATTTTCGAGGCATATACGAGGCTGAAGACGCGCAGGCTATTTTCCCCGCACACATACGCGAAACTTAGACTTGACTCCAGTATTAGATCTTCCGTGTGCCTTGATCACTATCCACGACATGGAAATCGTCGCAAGAACCATTAGTCCAAGTGATGTGAACTCAGGGACTTCGATCACATATTTCATTGCAAAACCCTCTACACTATTGGCAACCTTTCCACGTAGCTCACTGCTGTCTCTTATAGCGCGCGCAATTTCCATATGTATGAAGCCTGCGCCCACACCTCTCGCGTAGGTTCCCTGTATGTTCTCAGTGGCTCCGAGGTCCGTGTACTTCGTTCCGTCGAAGATTCCCACTGTGAACCCGTTTTGCGTCAGCTGGGCTGACATGTCGGTAACGGCCTTGGATCCTGCTGGTTCTCCTGAGCTGAGAATGATTTGGGGGTAGAGTTGACGACCAGCAGACGTTTCAGCGAATCCATGGATTTGAATCACTGTGGACGTGTTGGTGCAGAGGGCGTTGTGAATGACGTGAAATACACATTTCTCTGTGTGCGCAACGTCGGCAACCGAATCCGGATTTGCGTAACGATGAGCTCCAGCGACAAGGAAGAATCCTGCAGAGGACTGTATGAAGGATCTTATTCCTATCTTCTCTGTCTCCAAGTCGAAACCAATATGAGGCACTTCAATGAGGAGGTTACGGTAGACCCCGTTGCTTCTGGTATGAAGAATGTATAATCCCCATCCACGGTTATAGCCCGGAGACTCTCTCGCCAAATAGAAGACTCTTTCTGCCACTATGTCACTGAATCTGATCAGAACGTATTTGAGCTCTGCAAGGTTTGAAGCCGCACCTGACAGTCTATCACCTGATCCACCATTCATCCACTCAAGGAGAAGAGAGAACGCGGACCCGAAAGATTTCAATTCCAGTTCAGTAGGCATCACGTATTTTCCTGAATCTCTGGGAATTATATCCATACGGAACTTGTCTATCAGATCAACAAGCGATCCTTGTTCCTCGGGAAGAGTCGTTTCGGCAAGAAGACTACTACAGGAGAATACAAAAAGAATCAGACAAATCATAACTAGACAAGATTTCAGTTTCATGTCATTTCCTCTGACATGTTCTTCCGGGGAAGAACAGATAAAACTAGCTGAGAAATGAGTGAATAGCGACTGTGAGCGATAATAGCATGCTTGTACCAATCAAAAGTGAGAGTCGGCTGCCTATACAAATGATCATCGGAGGAGGACTGACGCGCACCATGTCGTTCAGGTAGCGGGAATGATGTTTCGTGGAGTACCTTAATGATTGGATTCTAGGGAACGCTACTCAGATTTTCTTGGGAAAACCGTAGCGTTTATATGAAATCGTTGTTGCGTTTGTTGGCGTTCCGAGGTCTAGCTTTGCCTTATGATGTCATCGTTGTAGGGTGTGGTCCGGCGGGAATATTCCTAGCTCTTGAGCTGGCGCAGGCGTCTAAGCTATCCGTGCTGATGCTTGACAAGGGCCCTGATATGACCAAGCGGAGGTGCCCAGCCAGCAGGGGACTCGGATGCGTCAACTGCAATCCGTGCACTCTCCTTAGCGGCTGGGGAGGCGCTGGGGCCTTCAGCGACGGCAAGCTTACGCTATCACCTGAAGTTGGCGGATGGCTCAGCGAATACGTAGGAAGCGAACGGCTCGCCAAGGAGATCCACTACGTGGATAAGACATACCTGAAGTTTGGCGCCCCAGAAAGGCTGTACGGGACGGATGCAGACAGAATCGAGGGGATTGAGCGCAAGGCAGCATTGGCCGGACTGAAGCTCGTTCCCGAAAAGCTGCGGCATCTCGGAACAGAGAAGTGTGCTCAAGTTCTTCGAGAGATGAGAAAATCTCTACAGGAAGCCGTTGAAGTTAGAACGGACACAGAGGTCAAGAAGCTACACGTGGATCAGGGACGAGCGGTAGGAATCGAGACGGTTGACGGAGAGAAGATTTCTTCGGACTACGTGGTTGTGGCGCCGGGCAGAGTTGGCGCAGAATGGCTTAACTCCGAGGCTCAGACACTCGGCTTGAAGACGCTGAACAATCCGGTTGATGTGGGAGTTCGGGTTGAGGTTCCTGCCACGGTCACTGAGGAGTTAACGGATGCCCTTTACGAGCCCAAGTTCATCTACTTCTCGAAATCGTTTGATGACAAGGTTAGGACGTTTTGCTTCAATCCCTCTGGGGAAATCATAACAGAATCCTACAACAGTGTGATCACGGTTAACGGTCAAAGCTACTCTGAGATGAAGACTCCAAACACGAACTTCGCAATTTTGGTCAGCACTTCATTTACTGAACCATTCAAGGAGCCGATTGCCTACGGAAAGTATCTCGCGAGACTCGCGAATCTTCTCAGCGGTGGAATAATGATCCAAAGACTTGGCGACCTTGAGGCAGGAAGACGCTCAACCGAGGAGAGAATTACGAGGAATTTTGTGAAGCCAACATTAAGGTCAGCTACTCCGGGAGATCTCAGCTTCGTTCTACCATATCGATATCTCTCTGACATAAGAGAGATGCTTCACGCCTTGGATCTTGTTTCTCCAGGGATTTGCGCAAGACACACGCTCTTGTATGGAGTCGAGGTGAAGTTCTACTCTTCGCGTCTTGAGTTGAGTGAGAATCTCGAAACAAGAATCAAGAATCTTTTTGCGATTGGCGATGGTGCTGGAGTGACGAGAGGTCTGGTGCAAGCATCAGTCTCAGGCGTTATTGTTGCGCATGAGATCATGAAGCGAGAAGGAGTAAAGGTGACAACGATATGATCATGAACTTGTCCAAAGTCTTGTGATTCTGTTACAGGTTTGTGGGTTATGCATGGAAAAGGTTTTATGAGCAGTGAAATGAACACGAACGGTTCAAGGAGTAGATAGCCATGGCAGAGATGTTCTGCGTCAAATGCAAGAAGAAGGTCGTCGTCGACGACAAGAATGTCAAGAGAGAGATGACATCGAGAGGAAGACCGATGCTAAGAGCGACATGCCCTCACTGCGGAACGAAGATGACGAAGTTCACGAAGTAGTTTCCTGACACTTTTGGTTGCAGTCTCTCTTCTCACTCAACAGATCCCGAGACGCGAGTTCAGGCATTACTTATCGTCGACAAGGGAACCACTTTGCCCACCGGTCTCGTGAGATCAGAGACGTACCTTTCCTACTCCGTCAACGATGTCTAGCTGAGTTCCATACTGAAGAGACAGTTTTCGGATCCTTTCTAGGATTGCTTTGGCGGGTTTGCCTTCTGCCAAGGTTGGTCTTCCTCTCTGAGATCGGGGTTTCTCATAACCTAACGTAACAGGATATAGTTGCAGTTCCTTAAGTGCCCCGTCGTCAAGAGTGAACTTCGCAATTGCGCCTTCCCAGTAGATACGATCGTATGTGAACCATCGGAATCCTCCGGCGTCTTTCTTTCCTCCTCTTCCCCTTGCGTCATACAAATCAGCCGGAGTCGCACTCCACACAAGTCCATATCTTTCAAAGACATCTGAAGGCTGGAAGCGAACAGTTTCATTCATGAAGATGAAGTTCCCGAGGCTGTACAGGATTGGCTTTCGCTTGTAGATCTCAACCCCCCTGAGCAGATGAGGCCCGTGGCCAATTATCGCGTCTGCACCTGCGTCTAGACATTTCTTGCAGAAAATGCGTATGAACCTCGCAGGGTTCTCTCTGTTTGCTCCGTCTGGCTCGTGCGCATGTAGGCTCACGAGGACATAGTCCGACTGTCTTCTAGCATCCTTGATGGACGCTACGATCCCTTTGACATCAGCTTCGTTGGGGAAGGTGAGGATTTCCGGTCTTCTTCCTCCAGCGAACTTCAGATTCATCAACGAGATTACTCCGCCTTTTTCCTTGCGGATCGGTGCTCCTGTCTCCTTGAATATCTGCTTCAGCTGACGCATCATCTTGTGCGGGAGAGTCAGCCTCGCCTCATACCGTAATGGATTCAGCCCGGGTCTTCCGATCATGTCCCGTCGCGTTTCTCCGGCTCTGCCAAACGAAGGGAAAGTGGAAGATGTGGAAATCAGGGCCACACGTCCGTTCTTTGTTTCCAAATATGCTGGGCTTCTGGCCTCTGCTAGATTTCTTCCAACACCTGCGTGAACAAGTCCTAACTGGTTGAGAGCCCGTGTTGTCGAGAGAATTCCTCCTTCTCCGAAGTCTACCGAGTGATTGTTTGCTGTTGAATAGAGGTTGAAACCCATCCACTTCAGTTCCTCAGCCATGAAAGGCTGGGCCATGACGTATGTTCCGCCGCTCTCGGCGGCAGGGGCCGACTCAAAGTTGCCCAATAGCATTTCGAGGTTCGTAAACGAGACATCGGCTGATCTTAAGATACGCAGCATGGAGAGGTAAGATTCCTCATCGTAAGCTGACAGTCGCATTGTGGCGAGAGAATCTCCTGTCGCTACTATCGAGATCATACGTGTCACTACTAGCCTGTGCCGCTATTTGTCGGCGAATCCATAGAAATAGCTATCGGATTCCTACAGCCTGAGTCATGACTTGCGATAACGCGCGGGGGCAGAAGTTGCCTTAGTCCACATGTGACTGGCAGTGAATCCTAGAGCAAGCAAAGCTCTAGTTTCTATGTTCTCGCGTGATTGTACAGCCTGTGACGGATGGATGGTAGGTCTCTATGATTCGTTCACATTCGTTATATGTCCAGTACTACAGGGGTGGAGCAGATGGAACGGAGGTGAAATGTTGAACAAGACTCTTGTCGCTGCTTTCCTTCTGATCCTTAGTCTTCCATTCCTAGGAGCCCTTTCGGTTTCTGCTGAACCAGAGTGGCTCCAACTCAAGATCGGAGATACTTTCACAGTGACTTCGACCAAAGGGTTCGCTGTGACGGCGCAAGATGGCAAAATCACCAGGAAGACTGCTTCTCTGACATTCGCGGCCCAGATCACCGAAGTCGGAGAGAAGTGGGTGAAGTTCCACGTCACGAGCGGCAAAGTAACTGTCGACGGCCAGACTGTCACGATGACCTCCGTCGACGGACAAGCAAGGTTGGCTCCTAGACTGAAAGGCGCTGCAATTACTCTTCACGGATCTTTGACAGGCGGGGAACTAAGGCTTAGTGGAAGAATCCACAGAGAGGACGGAAAGCTGATTGTCGGACTGGGAGGCTGGATGGCGCTCGGCGGTTCTCTGTATCCTTTGCGGCTAAGGGGAACAGTCGGCCGCTAGCCCCCGGTATTCTTGAACCTGCCTACCGCCTTTTTGATTCCACTCTGAAGAAGTCATTCTAGTTTCTACATTTCTTCCTATGAATGGCCAGAATTTCTTGCGTGTTAGTAATAGAGCTCGAGGACGCTTGCAAGGTTGATTTCTATAAGCTAGCTCCAAGATGTAAGAAACTTGCGTGAACCGAGTTCCCCAAGGATGAATGGCTTATGCGCTAGCCCTAACCAAGCCCTTTCCTTGGCTTTGGAGCGCTGACATTCGCTCCCATTCTGCTTCTGATATGGCTTAAGACAGTGCCCTACTCAATGCGGAGTTGGGATGAAGACAGGGAGCTGCGCCATGGGTCTTGATCTTCCCACTATTGCTTCAACTGCAGCTACAACTGAGCAACTGGCCGGACTGTACGCAGCGATGTGAGCCTGGGCCTCAGGGATTTGCACATGATCATATGGTTCTCGCATCGAGACCAAAACGAGAGGCGTGTGGGTAGCGATCTCTCGTAGAACCCTCGCTTGCCTATCGTTGTGTACGGCATCATAGGTTGCGGCTATAGCCAGCTCAGCCCAAGATGTTGCCTTCCGCAGTGTTGCAGCTTGCTTCTTGGAAGGATTCGGATCGCAGCTGATGCTACGTATGATGGCATACCTTGGAATCTGCCTTCTAAGAACTTCTGAGAAATCCTCCGTATCGCGCTTGATGGAGGAGGGAACAAAGGACACCGAAAGGATTCTCTTCCCTCTTTCCAGCCTAAGGGGAAGAATGCCTATATTGTGCGTCAGAGTGATGGATTCCTCTGCCATCTTGGCGACCGCTAGAAGATGCTTTCTCCTCCCAACGACCCTGATACCGCGGTAAGCTGCGTGTCTTACTTGTTGGGCGAAGGCCTTGGCGTTCAGTATTCTAGTTACCGATCTGTTGATATGCTCTTGATCGATCTCTCGGTCTCGTGCTGCGTCATGGATTGCTCTGATGGATTCAAGTTGCCTCTTCAAAGTGTGAGAGATTAGTACAAGATCCGCGCCGGCTTTCACTGCTTTGACAGCTGCCTCTCCAGCTTCAAAGTTGTCTGTGATCGCCTTCATTTCCATGCAGTCAGTAGTTACGAGACCTTGGTGTCTAAGGCTCTGCCTCAGTAGATTGGTGATGACTCGACGAGACGTGGTTGCCGGTATGTTTCGTGTCTTGTCTATGGCTGGAATCGAAAGGTGGCCAACCATAACCGCTTCGACGCCAGCTGAGATCGCGGCTCGGAACGGTCTGAGTTCGACCTGTCTAAGCCTCTCTAGTGAATGGGGAAGCACAGGCAGGACCTCATGTGAGTCTTGAGACGTATAGCCATGTCCTGGGAAATGCTTCGCAGTCGCTATGACCATGTTCTTCTGTAGTCCTCTGATCATGGCTACACCGAGCTTAGAGACAAGGTTGTAGTTTTCACCAAAAGATCGGACACCTATTACTGAGCTTACAGGATTATTGTTCACATCCAGGACAGGAGCTAGATTCATGCTAATTCCCATCGCTCTGAGTTCTACGCCCGTAATGTTTCCGGCAGCATGAGCCAAGCAGCTGGATCTGGTTGCTCCAAGCGCCATATTGCCTGGATGAACAGCCGTTCCTCGTCTTATTCGTGCAACCAAGCCTCCTTCCTGATCCGTGGCTACAAGCAATGGAAGATGATGCCCGGAGTTGAGAGCTATGTTCTGTAGCTTTCGAGTGAGCATTACTGCTTGACGAGGATCATTGAGGTTGCGGGAGAACAGAATCACTCCTCCAATGTGGTGCTTCTCTACAAGTTTTCTTATTGCTGACGAGGGCGTACTACCGTGAAATCCTGCCATAATCATTTGGCCGATCTTCTGTTCGAGAGACATATTTGCCAAGATAGATCGTGAGTTCGAAAACCGCATAGTCATACCAAGATGTTCTCCTCTTGCTTATCTGGCACGTGTGGCTGGAAAGGGAGGCTTCTTTTTCCTATATGGGCTGGTTTTCTATTCTCTTGACGGAGCCTCTTGGCTTTCTCGGCGATGCCCCGAATCTTCCTATCAAAGCGAAGCCTCCTCATGGTTGCGATAGCACCTTCGTGGCACTAGCATCATCATTCCTTATGATAAAAAGGTCCAGAGGGAGGGTAGCTTATCATACGTTTTGATGGTCCTAAGGGCTCCAATAGCCTCTGAGGAGTGATTGACCGCAAATGGCCTTACGCGTCTACATTCCTTTCACGTTGTGTCCCGAGGTTTTAGTTTTTCCCATTCTTTCGTTCTAGAGGATTGTACTTCCTAAGCCATTCTCTCTCAATCTTTTCTCTTTCCTCTTGGCTCCGCAGAATCGAAGGTATGTTCCTTACTTGAAGACTTCTCGGTTGGCCAAGTTGGTCAGGTAGGTCTCTGCTATCTGTCATATGTGACACTATGGTTGATGCAGTAGGGGGATATGCCGATCTTGCCAATCTTTCCATTACCTCATCGACCTTTCGTAACGCGCGGTAGATCTCCACTAGCATTCTCGTAGGAGACACCTGAGATGTCCAGATAGGTTGTTGCTAATAACAACTCATCTAATAGCTTTGATGGAATCGGGGCGTTAGCCTTTGCATCTTATTTCTTTCTCTCTTTCACGATTCCATGTCCCGGAGGGCCTTGTGAAGCAGCAGACCTAGAGGCAGACGCCACAACTGCTGCCTCCGTCTCCCGCTGAACGCATCTGAGCACGCACCTTGTGCATATCCTCTTGTGGACAAACTGCGACAGCGATATCCTCGTGAAAGTCCAGAAGAGAGCCATCAAGACTATGAATGAATCCACTTCAATGCTTCGCAGTTGACTGTCAAGGCCAATGAGGATGAAGGTCATTCCAACCACGAAAGATGCGCTAATCACGAGCCTGAGCAGCCTACTTCGACTATTGGAGAGAGGCATGAGGAGACCTAGCAATGTGGCTGCAACTCCTAACTCAGTTAGGATCCACGCCCTTTGCGCCGGATCCGCTCCAGCGGAGTATGCAGCTGTCAAGGAAATAGAGATTAGGGCTCCCGTCAGCAGGCCTGTACATCCGGCGCAAAAGCCTATTCCTCTAAGGCGAAGTTCGTGTCCAGAGAATCCCTCGCATTCAGGGTGATGTGTGAGTGTCACGTGCGGCATCCATGTTGAGTCCTTGGGGCCGCTTGCCTTTGTGCATGCGGTCGGAATGAGAGCTGCAATTGATCCTATTATGCAGATGGTCACATAAAACGAAAAGATAACCTCTTTTCTCCAAGCAATGTCTTGAACGACTGGACTACAAGCCGAGAATGCCCAGACTATGCATGTTCCAGTAGAGGACAGAGTCAAGAGGCAGAGGCCCGTGAGGTCTGGGAAGAAGAGTCGGCCCACAGTCAACCGACCTAGAACAGTCTTCTCAACTGACTAAGCAGTGCTCGATTCGCCATGTATCTGTAGGTTCTCCTCTTGAGCTGATTTGATGAGGCGATTCCTGTCAGACGCCTCTTCCAAGACCCGTAGAAACCACGATAACACTTGTACAACTCTTCATACAGTTCAGCTCTAGAAAGCTTCTCCGTTGCCATAACTGGGTGAATCATGTCGTAGTTGGCCCAGTTCAGATCTTCAATCCAACCGTTCTCCTTAGCTACCTTGTAGATGTCAGTTCCGGGAAAGGGTGTCAAAACCATGAAGATTGCTAGATCTGGGTCGACGCTGTCAGCGAACCGCCGCAGGCTCTCTATTGATTCGATCGAGTCTTCACGGTTGCCTATGATGAACGTTAGCTGAGAGAATATGTCGTTCTCCTTCAGCAATCTCACAGCGCTTCGAGTCTGGGTGGGCTCAATGTGCTTGTTGAAGGACTGGAGGACGTTCCTGCTGTGGCTTTCCGCCCCCAAGAGCATCCAACGCAGCCCCGCCCTTCTTATCTTGGGTAACAGCTCCCTGTTGTCGACCACATCATCGCACCTGGCCTGCACGAACCACATGATCTCATCTGCCAGGCCTCGCCTTGAGATCTCGTCACATAGAATGCTGGCTTGTTCTCCAAGGATGAAGTTGTCATCTGCCAGCCATATGAACCTGCTATTGTACTCCCGGAAGAGAAGTTCCATATCGTCAGCTATCTTCGCAGGGGACTTCCGTCTCCAGACGCCACCCCAATGCCTCCACTGCGTGCAGAACGTGCAGCGGTGAGGGCACCCCCTCGCGCCTTCGACTATCGAGTATACAGCGTTGCGTCCGGCCATCATTGAAAAGTGATACCGGTTCATGACATGCCGGACATAATGATACCCGGGAAAGGGCAATGTGTCCAGATCACGGATCAGAGGCTGCGTAGGCGTATGGACGACCTCCCCCTCGCTTCTAAAGGAGATTCCTTCAACGTTCGAAAGATGAGCTCGCTTGGACAAAGCCGAGACGAGACTTGCGAGGCTCCGTTCACCTTCACCTCGAACCACCACATCGATCTCTGGATACTGCTCTAGACTCTCTTGGGCCGTTGAGGTAAAGTGTTGACCTCCGGCAACTGTTACCGCCTCAGGCTTGACTTGCTTCGCTAAGGCCAAGGTTCGAGCCACGACGTAAGCGTTGCACGTGGCCAATCCGCTTGACGCCACGATGTCAGGATCGAAACTTCTAATGCGATTCTCTAGGTCGGCCCAATCCATGGACTCAGCTTGGCAATCAAGAACAGCTATCTCCAGATCGGCAACTTCCCGTTCAAGGTATGCTGCGAGCTCAAGGATTCCGAGAGGAGGGGGAAGATATTCACCCATAAGGAACCAGAAGCGCTTCGGAGGCTCTATGAACAGAACTCTCATCCTATCACTGACTGGAACCTACAACGAAAGACACCGGCCAAAGCTTTTAAAACGGCACATGTCTCAACGTTCAGGAACGGAGAGAAAATCATGGTCTATTGCTCGAACTGCGGTACCAAGAACGATGATCAGGCGCGAGTGTGCATACAATGCGGGGAACGCCTATACGGTCGCCGACACGAAAGGACGAGACGCGAGGAAGAGATGTGCTTCGGCCTGCCCTCATACTGGGGAGGAATCGTCATCGGGGTCATCGTAATCCTCTTTGGGTTGGCTTTGCTCCTACGGCAGGTGTATGGGATAGCCCTCGAAACCTGGCCTTTCATTGTCATATTCATAGGAATACTGATGATCGCCGGAGCAATCACGAGAAGCCTTAGAAAAAGAGAATCAACCAATTCGTGATGGTCTCCCTCGTCGAGTTTTCACTTCTTCTTGTTGCCCTACCAAGACTCCTGACTCGTCGGCCCACGGCCTATATCGTTGACGCTTTCGCTGTAAGATGCGGCCGTCTTGACCGGTTTGGCATAGAATAAGCCTGACTTTTCTCGCAGCATCAGCGAACAGGTAGAGGAAAGCAAGATACGGTGCGTATCACCGAGATCCGCGATACCTTCTGATAGACAAACAATATCAGAAGAGACAACTAACATTAGCAACCAGGGTTCCGGAAATCCTTCGAGAATACTACATGGGAAGATGATGGATGAACAGAGAGAAGGTCATCGTAGCTGAACCAATTCACGAAGACGGTATTGAGATTCTCAAGAGGAAGTGTCACGTCGTCTCTCTTCCTCCTGGATCAAACGAAGGGGTCCTCCTGTCTCAAGCAGATAGGACAGATGCTGTTGTCAGTCGAGGATTCATCAGGATAACGCGAGATTTCATGCGGGCAGCTCATAAACTGAAAGTCATTGCTGTGCACGGTGCGGGTGTCGATCATGTCGACTTGAAGGCAGCAAGTGAACTAGACATTGTCGTCTTCAACACTCCAAATGCCTTAACCGATGCTGTTGCAGAGTTAACCGTGGCCTTGATACTCTCCCTTCTCAGAAGGATAGTGGCCGCAGATAGGGCCGTCAGGGCAGGCCAATGGAATAGGAAATTCTCAGATCTCATAGGGCTGGAGTTGATGGGCAAGACTGTCGGTATAGTGGGGCTAGGGCGAATAGGGGAAGCAGTCGCGCGTCGTATGAGTTGCTTCAACGTGAACATCATCTACTCTGACGTGCTCGAAAAGAGACAACTTCATGATGAGCTTGGCATAAAGCGAGTGGCGTTCCACGAACTTCTCTCCACTAGCGATATCGTGACCCTCCATACTCCCTTCACTCCTAAGACTTTGAACATGATCTCGGATGCCGAGTTCAGCCTGATGAAGAAAGGGATCTATCTAGTTAACATGGCGAGGGGGAAGGTCATAGATGAGAAGGCTCTCGAAAGGGCTCTTCGCTCTGGCAAGGTGGCTGGAGCTGCGCTAGACGTTCTTGAGGAGGAGCCTCCGAGGGTGGACAATCCTCTACTGAGGTTTGAGAATGTTATTCTGACGCCGCACATAGGCGCAAGCACCCGAGAGGCTATGAGAAGAATGTCCGTGCAATGCGCTGAAGGTGTCTTGAAGGTGTTCAGGGGAGAGACACCACCGAACGTGGTGAATGTCAGCGCTTGACTCCTCTTGCTTCATCTGATAGTGGAGGCTTTAGAGATTATCAGTGCGTGTCATGTCAGGATGGCTTTGATGTTACGCGTCTTCCCCTTTTCCTCTTATAGACGAAGTATGCTGGAACGCCGATCAGGGCTAATGGAAGCAGCGAGACTACGAGTACGATCAATCCGCGAAGCACCCAGAAGAGTCCTTTAAGAGCAGCTTGGAAGACTTCGCTCCAGTTCATGTCTGGAGGCGTGAATGGTGGCAGAGGCTCTGTTAGGTTGACTACAATGACGGACATGGCAACGTTTCGCTCAAGGTAGTTTATTTGTCCTTGAAGGCTCTCGATCTGCCCTCTGACGCGTTCAAGCTCCTTCTCAACCTTCAAGACATCCTCGACGGTCCGCGCCATTCCGAGAATATCGCGAAGCCGCTGCTCCTGCTTCTGCAAGTTCTCCAATCTTGCCTTGAGGTCGATGTATCGTTCGGTAACGTCATCGCTTGTGGTGCGCTCATCAAGAACCTTGCCGTAGCTTTCTATCTGCCGAACCGCGACTTGGAACCTGTCTTTGGGAACTCGAATCGTGATCTGAGCTTTACCTTCCTTCTGAGACGAGCCTGCGACATAGCCACCGTATCCTTCGGCTAGAGCCCTAACCTTTGCAAGGGCATCTTGGATTTCTTTTGTCTCGAGAGAGATGTATGCGTTATAGACAACCATTCGCTCTTGCGTGGACTCAGGCTGCTTCTCAGTGGCTGAACTTACGAGGCCTTGAGGAGTTGTGGGCAATGCGCCCTTGACACGGGCTTCGTACGCTTCTAATCCACCCGGTTGAGGGTAAAGCGTACCGACGTAGAACGCTGCTACTATCACAAATAGGACAAGGACACCTGCAATCGCCAACTTTCTTTTTGACATCTTTCATCGGCACCTTAATCGATAGGGCGACCATAAAACCTACAGATTGGAACGCTTAGTTCACTGATTCGAACAGACAAGTGTGGAGTGTGGTCTTCTATCTCGTCGTTGTTGAGTTCGCACGTGAAGCGGACAGGTGAGCTTCTGAGGGTTGGAGCTGAGAGTCAGGTTGACGATTCTAGAGGTAGGTTTGAAGCTGCTAAAGTCTTGTACGACAGGCTTCTCCAAAACCTGATCGTATCAGATGTCGATCTTGACGAAGCGTATGAGACGTCGTTGAAGCTCTTCGGTGGGAGCAGGGTGAAGTACGCGGCTATCGACGGGTCTATGGAACAGGTTCTGACGGGGGGCTTGGCAGTTTTCTGGGGTGGAGCCTACGCTGTGACTGGAGAGATTGAGTTCAGGAAGGATTCATGGCCGAAGGTAAGCTACGAGACGGGTTTTGTTGAGAGGGGACGAGGCCTCTCTAGTTGTGTTCCGATCTATGTGGATCGTGTTCAAGATGTGGATCAGACCGTTCTGGAGACTAGGCAGAGAGCTCAGAGCACAATTACGAAGCCGCTGACTGAACAGGCTCTTGTTGACAATTCCACGATCGCCAGTTGGATCATGACTCTCTCTGAGCTCTATCTGGCGTATCAAACGGTCGTAGCTGAAAATGTTCGCATTCTATTCCTTGACAGGAGTCTTGCAAACACGAGGACCAGCCTGATGTACGACACGTCCCGAAAGCAGCGATGGAAGACCGAATGTGCCATATGTGATTTGGATCTAGACGGGAAACCTTTCGATGTTAATGAGATCGAGCTTGCTAGGCATCACATTATCAACGACGCGCTTGGAACTCCTCCTGCTAGAGGGGACTATCTTCGCTACGCCATGATCTACTTGCTAGAACGCGCAAGGATGCCGAGGACTCTGAACGAG
Organism: uncultured Candidatus Bathyarchaeia archaeon; assembly: GCA_964653695.1. Taxonomy (GTDB): domain Archaea; phylum Thermoproteota; class Bathyarchaeia; order 40CM-2-53-6; family JALHTG01; genus JALHTG01. The sequence goes on from CAZZFQ010000001.1 coordinate 28,657, forward strand.
ATATGTGAGGGGCTGGGGATTCAGGAAGGCGAGAGGGTGAAGAGAGTTGAGAGGTATCTGGCTAGGTCCGTTCAGGAGGGCTTTCTCTCTGAGTCCGGAGGCCTCTACTCAATCAATCCCAAGTATGTTGGCAGCTGGGATCGAGCGAAGAAACTGGTTCTGACACTTACACATCACCTCTTCGAGGGATCCTCTGCCAATCCGATGCGGATCAAGAAGCGTGGAGAAGAGGTTTGGTTGACGACGCATGATCTCGCCTTACTTACGCTCTTCACCATTCACATGCTTATGGAGGAATGTTGGGCAAGGCGATGTCTGCTGATCGGTGTGACGAAGGATACCACGGCTCGAGACTTCAGGGGCCACGTGATTCCTGTTTGCGTTGCCTCAGGCATATGGAAGGCAGAGTGGGAGATGTCAGAGGAGATTCCAACAACGGATCGAATGCTCCTGCAAGCGGTGAGCATGCTGAATCATGACAAGATGATGGTTCCGTGGAGTCTCATCGAGTACGACATTGCGTTCCAGACGATTGTACCGGATTTTCAGAATAGAGTGGGCTACGTGAGTGGAGCCGTGAAGAATAGGATAATTCCTGAGAGGCTTTTCGTGAAGACGTATCTCCAACTGGATGTGGCGGACCGGGACCCAATGCTGAGGAGCAACGTGTTGTTCATTGATAGACTTGTCTACCCTGAGTTCGATCGAAAGCATACCTTGAGTTTCAAGCATGACTATGCAGGAGTGGAGCCCGTGGAACCAATCTTCTACAGGGACAAGTCTGTGCGTAACGAGCTGCAGAATCTGGTGATGGTTCTCTTGAAGGCGATGAGTGCTAGGAGCATACCTGAGGTTTTTGGGCATAACAAGCCGATATTCATAGCGGATAAGATAGCTAAAGAGCAGCGGTTGAGGGTTAAGGGTGTGGTTGAGGCTACGGGGTTATGGTTGGCGAACAACCCGAAGCTTCGGAGGTTCTCGTTCTACATGAACACTTTCCGCGAAAGAAGGGCTGAGGTTGAGTACGCAAGAAGAACTGCCTGAGCTGTTTACGGACCTAAAGAAGCGATTCTTGGCGAGGCTCAGTGACGTATTTGCCATACGTAGGACCGAGGCTCCGTCTGAGACCACGGGTATCTCTGCCAAGTATCTGTGCCAAGTGAAGGCGGAGTACCAGAAGGATTTGATGGGGCTGCTCGAGGAAGGCATGCTCCTCGCGGTCCGGAACTTTAAGTCATCAAGCCAAGGCGCGAAGAGGTTCACGTTGCTTGAGATCTCACGGTTGGGACCTGAGCATTACGGGCTGAAAGGGCTGACCGACCAGAGCTACTACCCCTACCAGTTTGAGATCATTCAGCAGTCGGTTCAGGATTGGGATACAGATGACAAGTCGACAATGATGATTCAGATCTGGGCGATCCCACTGAACTACGACCTAGTCATAGACGAAAAAGGCGGAACGCAGTACGTCAAGGGATTCACATATCCAGTGATAGCTGAACGTGTGCACATACTCAACAGAAACACAATCCACCAGATGTACAACAAGACGATCCTAGAGAAGATCGGAAAGCCGTGGCAAGAGATCAAGACAACTCCGTCAGCCCGAGAGGATTCGCGCCTCGGAACAATCAAGATGTTCGAGTCGGAGAAAGAGCGCATACCGATCTATGTAGACTTCGATAGATTGGTCCGATACCATTTTGGAATCTTTGGGTTTACGGGGTGCGGCAAGAGCAACCTCCTCGCAAACATTCTACGACGCCTGATCTATCACACAGAGAACACTAGGGTGGTGATATTCGACATCTCGATGGAGTACCCGTTTCTGCTCCAAGATGTCTTTGCGGATAAGGGCGTCACCTCAAAGCTTATTCTTGAAGCGCCTGTTCAAGATGAAGATCAGCTCTTCAAGATCATTGTGAAGCCCAAAGGATTCGAAGAGGACGAGCGATCGAAATCCGTTTTCGGGCGTATCATGGATCAGAGCAAAGTAGACTGCTATGTCGAACCTACGGCATCGCCTCAATCCTATGGAGCTGTCCTAAGGGATGTGGAGTCAATCTCAACCGCTAGAGACTTGGCGGATAAGCCGCACTATTTAGACGCAATAAGAGAAATCAGACTCGCGGTCCAGGACTATATGGGGGAAAAGAACGTTGCGGAAGATGAACCGATAGATCAGCCATTCGTGACTTACCTTGATAGAAGGTGTCGAACCGCAGTTGAGAAGTTCAGGGTTTGGGATAGAAGCAACCTAGCTGCATGGGCTACGACACGTCTAACCTTGATGGATCACGTCCCAAGGCCCGGGGCCAAAGCAAGGAGAGGAAGAGAAGGCCAAACGGTTGAGGACCTTGTCAGCCTCCTTGGAGGTGAAACGCGTCTTCTATGCGTGTCGATGGTCGATCCAGAGATGATGAAGGAGTTGGCACTGACTCTATCGAACGAAGTGCTCAGTCAGAGGAAAAGAGAGTTCATGGTCGACCCACTAGTTCTATTCGTGTTTGATGAGGCGCAAGAGTTCGTTCCAGCATACGATCAGGCGCGTGGAATAGAGAGGGAATGCACTGAGCATATTGAGAGATTGATGAGGCAGGGAAGAAAGTACGGGCTGGGGACTTGCATCGCAACGCAACGAATAGCCTACCTCAACACTAACGCGCTACAGCAACTGCACACATACTTCGTAGGTCCCCTGCCGAGACCGTATGACCGAAGCCTAGTCAGCAATACGTTCACAATTGATCAAGGCATACTGGAGAAGACGTTGGAGTTCGCACCTGGAGAATGGCTACTATCAAGCTACATAGCAACAGGGATGGAGAACGTCCCCATATTCATCAAAGCGGACAACGCTGAACAAGAGATAGCAACGCTCTTGCGAAGAGCTGACTCTGCCTAGAATTACGAGTAGGTTCGGAAAGCTAGATAAGATTACTACATTGCCGCATAGCTGACCGTCCTTAAAGAAAGAGCGAGATCTGTATGCCTTGGTACGGATCGCATTCATTTCTTAATGAATATATTAGCCGAAATAAGTGCAGGAGGATTATGGAGATTGGGGTTTTTAATGGCGATAATGCGAAAAGTATGGTTGAAACCGCTATCCAGAATGTTCCACCAGATAATGTGGAGTATTATGGATTCGACCTTTTTGCTGATTATAGTTCTCGCCAAGTGGAGCGAAAGTTAGAGAAGGCAGGGTGCAAGTTCAAGCTCTTTGAAGGCGATACTGTCGACACTCTTCCCAATGCTGTTAAGACCTTGCCCAAAATGGATTTGATCTTCATCGATGGAGGCAAGTCTTATGCAGAAGCAGAGAGTGATTGGGAAAACTCAGAAGCTCTGATGCATAATGGGACCGCGGTTTTCGTCCATAATTATGGGTTCCCAGGCGTCCGTAGGATGGTTGACAGGATCCCCCGAGACAAGTACCAGGTTAGGATAATCCATACTTCCTCAGAAGGTGAGATAGCCCTGATCAAGAAAACGTTGAAGTCATTCTAAGGCACGATGTTATGTGCGCGCACCAGTTGACACACACTTTTGCTAGCTCAGAGTCGTGTTGGGCGAAGGCGACGACCATGGTAAGAATCCTGTTCTGGTCGATTCTCGGAGGAGTGCTGATAACGTTGTTGACGGGGCTAGTGTCCAACACGCCAGCAGCCTGGGCAGGTGCAGCCCTCTTTGGTTACCCGTTGGCTTGGCTGTTGAGGCTTGTGTTGGCTCCTGAATACTTCCCATGGAGAATAGATTGGGTAAACTTGATCCTCGACATATTAGTCTGGCTCACCATCATCAGAATAGCACTGTTCATGCTAACGCGACCCAAGAGATGACTTGCGAAACACGAGCGCGCAATCTCTTATATCCACTGCGCAGGTGTTATCTGACCCGGTGTCTGATTTGGAAAACCCATACGCTGACGTTGATAAGAAAGTTGTATCTGAGATCTACATCTCGTCTGAACCGCTGGACAACTTGAAGGTTCTCTGCGACGTCTACGGCAGCAGATTTGCCGGAACAATCGGTGATCTAAGCTCTGTAAAGTGGATGGTCGAGAAGCTCAAAAGCTACGGGGTTGAGAATGCCCACTATGAATCCTATACCATTCCCGGTTGGAAGCGCGGCCTTGCCAAGTTGAGTGTCGTCAGCCCCACGAGGAGGGAGATCGACTGCATCAGCCTTCCCCATAGCATTGCAGGCCAGGTCGAGGGAAAGCTGGTGTGGCTTGGAGATGGCGCCATCGAGTCATACGAGAAGAAAAGCAATGAAATTGATGGCAACATTGTGATGGTGTCAAGCGCTAGCCCGATCGGCATGAATAGACCGCTTCACAGGAGCGAGAAGTTCTTGCGCAGCGTCCTTGCAGGAGCGAAGGGCTGGATATTCATGAGCCAGTACCCGGCATATGGCCCGCAGACAGGGGCAATCAGCCCAGTCATACCTTCGATAAGCGTTTCCTACGAGGATGGAATGTTCCTTGTGCGTACCTTGGAGAGAGAAGGCAATGTCAGGCTAAGGATCGAAGCGACGGATAGGAACATGGATGTGACTACTTACAATGTCATCGCCGACATTCCAGGCATGACCGACAGTAAGGAGTACGTGGTGGTCGGGAGCCACTACGACGGCCACGACATCAGCCAGGGTGCCGAGGACCCTGCTTCTGGCGCCGTCGTGGTGATGGAGATAGCGAGGAACCTCCAGATGGTGAAAGACAAGATGAAGAGGCGTGTCAGATGCATATGCTTCGGCGCAGAAGAGATAGGCCTCTATGGAAGCTACAACTACGTGGCCATGCACAAAGACGAGGTAGATAACATCAGGTTCATGTTGAACTTGGACTCAGGCGGAAGCAAAGGCAAGAAAGGAGTGATCCTCCACGACTTTCCGGAGCTTGAATCCTTCTTTACCAAAGCAGCCCTAGAAATGAGAGCCGAACTGCCCACCTTCCAGAGAGTAAGCCCCTACAGCGATCACTGGCCTTTCTTCCTGAAGAGTGTTCCATGTGGCAGCGGCGGTGACCCAGAAATGATAAGGACCAGCACCGGACGTGGCTTTGGACACAGCAAATTCGACACAGTAGACAAGGTGGAATTGGAATATCTGCGCCTCGCCGCGGCAAACTACACGCGCCTCTTGTTCAGGATTGCCAACACTGAGGATTGGAAGCCACGCAGAAAATCCCAGAACGAGATTCAGGAATTCATTAAGGAACAGGGATACGACCAGACCGTTCAACTCGTTGACAAGGTCAAGGAATACGTGAAGACCTGGAAAGAGATTCATCCAGAGACAGAAGAATGGCTGAACAGAAAGTCTGACTGGTGAAGTGAACCTGTGCTCATGGCCGCGCGCTGTGGAGAACTCTTAAGAATACTGGATCGAGATAGCTCGTCGAGGAGGATAGCTTGAACGCAGATACAAAACCCCAGGTGAGCGTGGGGCATCTCTGCATCGAGGTTTCGAACATCACGAAGTCCAGAAGGTTCTATGAGCCCATGCTCAAGAACATGGGCTTTCAGATGATTATGGAAGAAAAGGACTCAATCGGTTTCAGCAACGGATCCCTCTCGATATTTCTAGGACAACCGGCTTCACGGCGCGTTGAACGAAAAGCACCGGATGTTGACGAGCTAGTGATTGCAGATCACGTTGCATTACGAGTTCCAAGCAGAAAGACTGTGAATGAAGTCGCTCTGGTCATGAAGAAAGCGGGAATCGAAACGTTGTTTGCTCCTGAGGAGCACCCTGAATTCGTCGCCGGCTACTATTCTGTGTCTTTCTGCGATCCTGACAACAATGTGATTGAGTTCTATGTAATCGAGAAACCGTGATCGCACTCGTCAGATATGTGTACACGTCTACAAACAACTCCGGAATCTCAAATCCCCTATGTATCAAGCAAAACCAGACATGTCGATCGCTGGAACGCGGTAGGAAGATAGGAAGTGGGTTGAATGAAGTATACAGATAGCATGTTGGCAAACATTGGGAATACTCCTTTGATGAAGCTGAATAAGGTGGCCAGAGACGCCGGAGCAAACGTCTACGCAAAGTTGGAGTATCTAAACCCCAGTGGGAGTTACAAAGACAGAATGGCGCTTTCCATGGTTGAGGGAGCCGAGCAAAGAGGAAGACTGAGGCCTGGGGGAACTATTCTTGAGGTTACTAGCACCAACACAGGCCCTGCTTTGGCAATGGTTGGTGCCGTCAAAGGATACAGAGTCGTACTGCGGTTTGGTCAGTTCTGGCTCCGAGATGACACAAGATTAAGAATTGTAAGGGCATTCGGTCCTGAAGTTACTGCAGGAACCTCAGACATCCCTGCGGAGATTCTGAGGGAATGCACAAATGAGACAGAGAGAACTGTGGCTCGCTGGGTGCTGGATAGCAAACACATGGAGGATCTTGAAAGGAGCCGGCCAAACACCTGTTGGGTTGATCAAATGAATAACCCAGACAACCCAAAGGGCCAAATGAGTATGGGAAAGGAGATAGTAGAACAGTTGGACGGAAAAGTCGATGCTTTTGTAGCTTCAATAGGTTCAGCTGGGTGCATTGCCGGTGTTACGATGGCACTAAGGCAAGAAGGAATAAATGCAGTGATTATTGGAGGCCAACCTGAAGACCTGCCAATAGTGGATCTATACAAGGATGGAATAGTGCACAAGTTCACGAAGCTGGTCGGGATGAAAACGGAAAGTTGGGTAGATAGAGATGGAAACGTCGAAAGGGCACTTCGAATGGGTATCCCTGACGAAGTGTGGACTGTGAAAGATGACGACGCAAGAGCAGTAGCCTATAGATTGGCTCAAGAAGAGGGAATCTTCTGCGGCATGTCATCTGGCGCAAACGTCTACATGGCTTTGAAGTTGGCCAAGACGATGAGACCCGATCAGAACATTGTCGCACCTATCGTAGATAGAAGGGACAGGTACTTAGGAGAGGCTCCAAAAGAGCACTATGTCACTTGAACTGCATTTTGCCTGAGACTGAAGTGGAAGGGATCTCATCTTGAAGATCTTGGGGATCGTCTGCAGTCCTCGGAGTGGAGGAAACACCGAGATACTCGTACACAAAGCGTTAGAGAGCGCGGAGAAGGAAGGGGCAGAAGTCGAGGCGTGGAGCGTTGCAGGGAAGGATCTGAAGCCATGCGACCATTGCCTAAGTTGCATCAAGACCGGGCAATGTCACATCAAGGATGATATGCAAGCCCTCTACCCAAAGATGATAGAGGCTGACGGAATAGTCCTCGGTAGCCCGGTTTACTTCTGGTCAATTACCGCCCAGGCAAAGACTGTGATAGACCGCACCTACGCGCTGAGGCGTCCAACCAACAGGCTAGAGGGCAAGGTGGGAGGCGCTATAGCCGTCGCTGGCAGACGAGGGCAGGTGGAGGCTTTGACGGTGATGAACAACTTCTTCCTAGGTCAGGGCATGATTCCCGCAGGGCTCGGCGTAGATGGAAGAGGCTCTGAGAAGGGAGACATCGAAAAAGATGAACGGGCAATGACTGGCGCCGCTGGCCTCGGAAGAAGAATCGTGCAGCTGATACGTCAGAACATGCCAGGAAAATAGAGTTTAGGTCGTTACAGCAGACAACCTGTTTACGCGTGTGCCTTCTCACAATCTTGCTAGGAATTTCTCGTAATCTGCGACAATATACTTGCTGCCTTTTTGGACTATTCGGTGTCCCTCTCCTTGGAGCAGTTTCTTCTGTCCCTCAATGCCGCCCGGATACTTCTCGTTTATCACTCCCCCGACCTTCAACGTCCGCCAGTAAGGTGTAGGGTTGCCTTCACGTCTCTGTTTTCGCTCTTCAGCCGCGTTGGCTGCAATCCAGGCAAAGATGCCAGTAGTAATCGGACACCCGATCGTAGCTCCGTGCCTTCTTGCCAAAGCAGCACGGACTTCGTTAATCGTAGTGAGCTTTCCCTCAGGCACGCTCTTCATAATCTCATCCACTTCCACTGGTGCCGGAATCACAACTGTGCCCCTCCCCCACCTCTTGCTCATCTTACGAGTAATCTTCTCTACTTTTGGCAGGCCCTTACTGTCAAGTAGTTTCTCGGACCAGCTCTTTCTTTTCGGCATGACTCTCCCCAAAGACTAGATTAAGTCACAATTCCACTAGATAAGCAAGCAACTGCGCGCAATAGAGGCAGAGAAAATGGTTGACATCAAGTATGGTGTATTTCCAAACATGAGATTTGGATGGGAAGCGACAAAGCTTGCCGTCCAAGAGTCTGAGCGTCAAGGCTATGATTCAATATGGTTAGCAGACCACTTGATGGGTCAGAAGCCAATCCTTGAATGTTGGACCACGCTCTCCGCTCTCTCAAGCCTCACTAGAACGATCAGGCTTGGAACAATGGTCCTATGCAACTCCTATCGTAACCCAGCCATACTTGCAAAGATGGCAGCAACCCTAGACAACGCTTCCGGAGGAAGAGTTGAACTTGGCATTGGCGCAGGATGGAAAGAAGAGGAATATGTTGGATACGGATACGAATTCCCAAGCCCCTCTGAGCGCGTCCGACAGCTGGAAGAAGCCCTCATCATAATGGACAAGTTGTGGAAAGATAGCCCAGCAAGCTTCGAAGGTAAGCACTTCAAGATACGTGATGCATTCTGCGAGCCTAAGCCGATTCAGAAGCCAAGAATCCCAATAACCGTAGGAGGAACAGGCGAGAAACTAATGCTCAAAATCGTGGCTAGATATGCAGATCGATCGAACTGGTGGGTCTGCCCCAAAGAACTTTTCCTGAGAAGGACCCGGATCTTGGACGAATACTGCGCTAGGCTTAGGGAGCGTCCAAAAATAGAGAAATCTGCAACTGCGCTCGTCAACATAGCTGAGCGTCAAGATCAACTGACTAAGAACCTGAAGGAGTTCTATGGAGCTGAAGGATCGGACAAGCCGTACGAAGAGTGGTTGAAGCAGGTGTCCAACAGAATGATCTCGGGGACACCAGAGCAATGCCTAGAGGAGCTGCACGCCTACGCAGATATGGGTGTCACATATTTCATGGTTAGACCGATAGACTTGCCTGCGACGGGAGGCGTCAAGCTCTTGGCAAAAGAAGTTGTAGGCCAAGGGATCTAGAACGACTCCCTGAAAAGGAATCGCTGAAGCAACAATGAAGGATTCCAAGCTGGGCCTCTGCGTTTTGATCCGGTTCTTGTATCCCCGAGGGGTCGGTTCACAGACATCTGCTTTGCTCGCCCTATGTCTCTAGCGGTCTGCGTCTTCGGGGTTCTCCGTTTTCACGCTTATTGTCTTCGCCACCCTTCTGGCTTTCTTCCGGAATGCTGTGAGTGAGGATCTTCTGCAAGCCTCGCAGATTCGGAGATTTCTGTTTCCGTGAATCGGCCCGCCACAGTACTCGCAACGCGAGTTATTCACTTCAAGGACCGGCCAACAATCTGCTCTGGAGCATATGACGCCACTTGCTTTTTTGGATCGAGATTTTGCATATCTCCCACGGAGGCGGCACCCTAAGGAACAGATGCCCACCCTCCATCTTCATTGAATCAAGACGCTTCCCACGTTCTCATCTCACGAATCTTCGCCAGCTGATTCCTCTTCATCCGGAAGATTCTCTGATTCGCGTTCGAGCAATCGCATCGTTGAGCAAGGTGAGATAAGCATTTTCTGCAGATTCTCGAGCCCTTCTTTGCCCTGAGTCTGATAGAAAGTCTATTTGAGCCAAGAAAGCTCTATGTGTGCTGATGGTGGCGGGGATGGTGCTGGGTCTTAGAGAAAAGGTGCTAGGTTGTTACCGTGAAAAGAACAGCGTCCTGTGCGTGGGACTCGATCCTGCCCTACCTTCGCAGAGAAGTAGCAATGTGGTTCCTCCTAGATACGTTGACGAGCGAAATGAGAACAAATCAAGACTTAATTTCTGCCTCTCCCTTGTTGAGGAGACATCCGCCCACTGCATTGCCTTCAAGCCTAACCAGCAATATGTTGCCGGATTCACATACAACGATCATCGAAGCCTAACAGACACCATTGAGGCTTCAGGCTGTTTCTCGATCCTAGACTACAAGCTAAACGACATAGGAGACACTGTTGAGTCAGCCATATTTCACATCAAGAGGTGGGGATACGACGCGATCACGTTCAACCCCTTCCTTGGCAACTTGGAGAGCACGGTGAAGCTGGCCCACTCTGGAGAACGGAAGCTGGGAGTAATCGTGTTGACTTTGACCTCGAACCCAGAGGCGGTGAGGTACCAAAAGGAGACGAAGTTGAACGGAAAGCCACTGTACTTGGCGGTAGCTGAAGATGTGCGTAAACATGGTGCCGACGGCTGCGTGGTCGGAGCTACGGGTCATGTGACGGCCGACGAGATCAGAGCCATTAGGGAAGCAGCGGGAGACGACAAGATATTCTTGGTTCCGGGAGTTGGGGCCCAGAAAGGAGATCCGCAGAAGGTCATCGAGAGCGGAGGCAACGTTCTGATCAATGTTAGCAGAGATGTGATCTACTCGGCGACTCCAGGAGAGAAGGCTAAGGAGTATACGGAGCTCTTCAGAACGCTGGGTGCCAGATTCGTCTGAAACGCGATCTGTATTCTAGTATCCGAATGGTTGACGACTTGGCTGAATCTGAGCCATCGGAAGCCGTGAGGCGTTACCTTTAACCGAACATCGAACAGATTCAATGCAGAGGTGCATGAGTGTATGCCATTAGTCACGATAGACCTAGTAGAAGGCCGAACCATTGAGCAGAAGCGTGAACTCGCTAGGAGAATTACTGACGCTGTCGTTGAGGTGTTAAAGACGACACCTGAACAGGTGAGTATTGTTTACAGAGATGGTCCTAGGAGCAACTTTGCCAAGGCCGGGGTTCTACTCTCTGACAGAAAATAGGCGGACAGATCAGCTTGAGCCTCCGAGGAAAAAGAATCGCCATCCTTGCAGGCCCCGACTATGAAGACTTGGAGCTTCACTATCCGCTACTGCGGCTGATTGAGGCAGACGCCGACATCAAGGTCCTCGCTGCGACGAAAGATTCAGTGAAAGGAAGACATGGACTGCCAGTGATCCCAGATCTCACATTTGATGACGCGAAACTTGAGGACTTTGATGCCGTCGTAGTCCCAGGGGGGTGGGCTCCAGACCGAGTTCGAAGAAACGAAAAGGCAGTTCTCTTCGTAAGATCTCTACACGACGCAGGAAAACTTGTAGCGGCGATCTGCCACGGTCCCCAAGTCCTAATATCTGCGAAGATATTGAAGGGCAAAAGGGTCACGTGCGTTGCCGCGATCAAGGATGATGTTGTCAATGCTGGTGCCGAGTACTCTGATCAGGAAGTGGTCGTCGACAGGAACGTAATCACTTCAAGGTTTCCAGCTGATCTTCCTGCCTTTTGCAGAGAAATCATAAAATGGTTCTCTCAAACATCATGAGAAGGAAAACTGAGCTTGTCAAGGCTGTGGGCCCTGATCCGCAAGGAGCCAATTAGCATTTTCCAGTAAACAAACAGTATTAGCCATTCACAGACGATAAACTAACGGTCACAAGTGAAAGCCATCAGGATTTCCTTCTTGCCGCCTAGAGCCTTAAGGAAATCCCTCTGCTCCAAAAGGGCACTGAGTATTCTTACCCTTCTATCACTATTACTCTATGGCCTGACCAACACTAGGGCTGACTGGTTGATCGAGTACGATCTTGGCGGAGGATCACGGCCATGCGGCATAGTAGCTAATGGCACGATCTGGTTCACGGCGGGCGGAGAGAGCAGGTCTGTCATTGGAAGCATCGTTCCGCCGACTGGAATGATAACAGGTGGGATGATAACAAAGTACTACCTGTCGAATCAGAGCGATCTATGGGATCTAGTATGCGGCCCACAGAATCTGAGGGTAGAGGACGGCTCAAACTCTTCATTCATCTGGTTTGTTCAAAAGACTGGAAACAAGATAGGAAGGCTGAATCCTAGGACCGGAGAGAGTTCAGCGTGGTTGGTCCCGACTTCTGGATCTACCCCTTTGGAAATTGCAATTCATAGATATCAGAATAGTTCGATCTTCAACAACACGCTGTTCTTCACAGAGTACGACGGAAACAAAATAGGGGCGCTCCGGTTAATCGGGGATCAATGGACGTTCAAAGAGTTCCTTATACCGACTCCGAACTCTAGACCTCTCGACATTGCTGTGGACAATGAAGGTTATGTTTGGTTTACGGAATTCGGAGCAGACAGAATCGGAAAACTCAACCCTTGGGATGGTAGATTCGCTGAGTATCTCGTGTCTGAGGGAAGCAGGCCATGGGGCATAGTAGTAGACTCGAAAGGCCTCATCTGGTTTACAATGTCAGAAGCTAGAAGAATTGCGAAGCTAGACCCAAGATCAGGACTATGCCAAAGCTATGAGGTCCCGACCGCCCGAAGTAAGCCAAGGCACATCAAGATCGACTCGTGGGGGTCTGTTTGGTACACAGAATACGACGCCGGAAAGATTGTGAAGTACCTGCCGAACCAAGCCGCTTTCATAGAGCTTGTTTTACCAAATCCAGATTGCGGCCCAGACGAATTAGCGTTGGGCTACCAAGGGGAGGTCTGGATCTCGGAAAGTCGCAGCATCAAAATCGCGAGAATCCTTCCCTCGATAGCCGCCACAGTCTCAACAGCTTCTAAAGCATCAGGTATAGAGACCGCCTCAGTCACAACTTTCACAACTGCAACAACTATGAGTAGGCTTACTGGCGCTACGTTCACTTCATCTTCCCTGACGACAGTTGCGACGACAGTTGCGGCTACAGTGATGTCAACGACAACTGCAACCACTTCAACCACGTCAACCACCACGGTAACTCCTCCGACCACCACTACAACTCTCACGGTCACGATGACTCCGGCGCGTGCCTGCATGATAGCGTCTGCAGCACATGAATCAGAGTTGGCAGCTCCAGTGCAACTTCTGCGGGACTTCAGAGATGGACGAGTGTCGCCAACTTTCGCGGGCAACCAGTTCATGAAGGCCTTCAACAGCTTCTACTACTCGTTCAGCCCAACGATCGCAAGAAGTCTTGTTGATTCCATATTACTTCGAGAGAGCGCCAAGATATTGCTCTGCCCCTTGATAGGAACACTACATGTATCTTCAGCGATTCATGCGATTCTCGCCTATTGTCCTGAAGTAGCCGTCGCCGTATCGGGCATCGCCGCTAGCTTCACGATCGGTCTAATCTATCTGGGGCCTCTCGCAATGATTGCGACGTACTTGAAGCGTCACCGCCCGTAATGGGCTGCATCGACCAGCTAGACCGAAACTTCGAGAACAGATTTTTCGAATGGACGAGGAGCGAAGGGGAATTCTAGCTTTTATAGCTCCGAAACCATTCTCTGCTCAGGCTGTATGCGGTGGAAGGTTTTTGGTCAAGATTGGGATTGTAAGAGTGTTGACTACTCGAGATGAGCGATTGCTCAACGCGCATGGAAGGTTGATCGAGAGTCACTTTGCTCAACTTGAGACAACTAGCAGGTGCATTGAAGATCAACCGACCGGAATTCATGATGACCATACAAGAGAGATCGCAGTGCCCAAAGTCGTCAAGCTCGGACGCGAGCTGGAGGCAGACGGCATGAGCGCCCTGATAGTCAGCTGCGTTGATGACCCTGGCGTGGATCAGTTGCGAAGGATTGTGAAGATCCCTGTCATAGGAGCAGGGTCAGCAGCAGCATCCCTCGCTTTGAGCTTCGGAGATAGGATAGGGGTCCTGATCATATCTGATAGGACGCCTGATGTCGTAAAGAAGATACTTGGCAAATCTCTTCTCGCCGAACAGAAGCCTGAAGGAGTCTCCACTACTCTCGATCTTCTTCGGGAAGAAGAAAGAGTCCACCTATTCTCAGCGGCGGATCAATTGAAGCAAAAAGGCGCAGATGTCATTCTCCTAGGTTGCACCGGCTACGCTACAATTGGAATCGCTCAAGAGCTGAGAAGGCGTCTCGGCATAGTAGTGGTAGACCCCGTCTTAGCTTCAGCCTTAGCCGCCTGGTATGTCACAACGACTCGTTGATATGGTATGACGATTTCAATGGATCCTTGATTCGATTCTATAGTGTCTTCTCAGAAGTTGATTGAGACTTCGGTCAGCTCATGGTCTGATTGACCCTTGTCTGACGGGTCGACATTGAGAACCCAAAGACCTATCTGAAGAGTAGAAGCTTAGCAAACACGCGCGGTAGTTCGAGACGTCTCAAGGAACGAGGTTGTGAGAAATTGAAGTACGTGTGGATGAACGGCAAGATGCTCCGATGGAGAACCGCTACTGTCCATGTGTCTTCCCCCATCGTCAACTCAGGAATGGGGGTCTTCGAGGGGATAAGAGCATACTGGAGCAAAGAGAGATCCCAGGTGCACATCTTTCGTCTGAAGGATCATGTTCAGAGGCTCTTTGATTCTTCAAAGGTTCACAGGATGAAGATCGGGTTCTCAAAGAGGCAGGTTGAAGACGCCATAGTCCAGACTGCTGCGCGAAACGGCTTCAGAGAGGACCTATACATCAGGCCACTTGTGTTCCGAGGAGGAATGTGGCGAATGGCTGAGACTCCGATCGATGCCGCAGTTTTTGTGGTTCCCACGCCTCGTCCCATGAGGATGAGGCGGATGAGAAGGGGAGTGAGATGTTGCGTCAGCAGTTGGAGAAGAATCCCTGACGTAGCCATGCCGGCAAGAGTGAAAACCTGTGGGAATTATGTCAACAGTAGACTTGCCTCCATGGAAGCCGAGGAGGCAGGATATGATGGCGCGATATTTCTCACGATTGATGGAAAGCTTTCTGAGGGCTCTGGAGCCAACATCTTCCTTGTGAGAGACGGAGCCTTGATCACGCCGGGAGTTACGTCTGACATACTTGAAGGAATCACGAGAGAAACACTACTGTCTGCGGGAGCAGAAGAGCTGGGCATAGATGTCTGTGAGAGAGATGTCGATAGGACCGAGCTTTATGTCGCCGATGAGGCGTTCTTCTGCGGGACAGGTCAGGAGATCACACCAATCGTCTCAGTGGACGGCATTCCAGTAGGTAAGGGCTCGGTAGGACCCACAACCAAAAAGATACAGAAGTGGTTTTTCGAAGTTGTCGAGGGAAAGCAGCCTAAACGTATGAAGTGGCTTACGCCGGTCTACAGCCAGACGAAATCAAGCTAAACTCTAGGTTTGAGATTTATCGCCTGTCCCCGTCTCGGCCCGATTCGTATCATCAGGTTGGTAAGTCATAGTCTTGCTTCTTGGTCAGAGAAGTGACTCGATAAAAAACGAGAGGAAGTTGAAAATCTCAGTTCCCGTAACCATTCCCACCAACTTCTCTTCTCTCACTACCGGCAGACGCATTATTCTTCTACCCGCCATCAGAATGATTGCATCTTTCACGGATGTCTCTTCATCAATAGTAATGAGAGGACTACTCATAGGAATTGCAACCTTAATGTTCTTCATGTCCAAGCCGTTGGCGATTACCTTCGTCAGGAGGTCGCGTTCCGTGAATATGCCAATAGGCTTCGAGTCTCTCGTAACAACCACGCTCCCTATCTTTCTCTCTCCCATGATTATCGAGGCATCATAGATTGTGGTTTCAGCGTCGACTGTAACAACAGGGCTGACCATGATTTCTTTGACTTTCGGCAAACGGGCTCCTCCAGCTGTCCGCCTTAGCGACATATGCCAAGCTAGGCTAGATAGGCGCTTAGTGAGAATCTAAATCTTCGTTTGGAGCACATCTATTCCAGAAGTGTCTTCAAGGCTATAAGCCAGTACAAATTATCGTGGAAGCCTTCAAATTCATCGATGAGTTGACGAAGCTTCTCTTTGTTGTTTTTGACTTCTTCCCATGCAAGGATATTCTCGTAGGCTCGCCTGGGGAAGTGGCGCATACGGAATTCCCTGAAATTCTCCTCGAAGGCTGTGACGATTTCCTCCTTCCTTAACCTGACTACTCCGTTGTATAATAGTGCGTTTTGGGCAAACTTCAAAGTTTGACCTAAAGCCGTCTTGGCTTTTTCGGTGGGGTCTAGATTATTCCTCTTCCTCTCCCAAAGTTCCCTAAGATCATGCATCATCTTGATGCTTGTCTTCTTGTGAAGCTCAAGTAGAGGCGCCTTCTCGATGACGGGCTCGCCGTATATTGTTCTTGCTGATAGGGCTTCCCAAATCGTTGGCACGCTCAGCAGTAGGGACCTACCAAAAACCCACGCCTCATGTATTCCTACTCCAGTTCTTCGTTTTACTATTTCCTTTATGGATCCCAACATGTCATGGTCTTGCGGGCGCACTGCATAGTTTTCCATTACAAGCATTACGTCTAGATCGCTGAACCCAGATACTGAATCGTGCACTGCCGAGCTTCCGTAAAGAATTATGCTTGACAATCGTGCTCCGTATCTGTCTTTGCATAGCTCGACCAAGAGTTTAGCAGCCTCCTCATATCGATCCTTGGAGGAACCCAATACAGTCACCTTGCTAGCGTCGGGATCGCACATTCCGGTGAGATCGTCGACCGCAGCTTGGAATTCGCCTTGTCTTCATTCTTAATGCCTGCGCAAGCCTTTCTCTGCTTATCTGCAGGTAGATCTTGTCTGGTGAAAACACCTCAAGCGTGACAGTTTCATCGTAGCCGATAGCCCTTATTTCCTTTAGGATTTTTGCGAAGTCTATTGTTCCGGCTCCTAGCGGAAGATGGAGATCTCCATAGCCGCCAAGGTTGTCCGAGATGTGGACATGGTGCAGTCTCTTGCGGAATCGTCGAACGTACTCCATAGAATTGTTTTCGAGTTTTCCTATGTTAGCGTGACCTATGTCCAGTGTGAACCCGAGTTCCGGAACCTCAGCGAAAAGCTCCTCGAAGTCATTCATAGTGAACGAGTCTTCATCCAGATTCTCTATCAAGATAGCGCAGCCTAGGCTCTTCGCGGTTGACACAAAAATGCTCGCGGCTTCTTCAAATTGCCTTATGATTCGCCTCCCCTCTGACCTGCGAGTTTCAGCTGTAAGTATCGGTGGATGCACAGTGACCTTCCTTATTCCTAACTCGTGACATGTCTTGATTGCCTCCTCGATGCGTTTCCCATGGATTTGAGCGACGCCTATTGATTGATGGTAAGGAAAGATTGTCTGTTGGTAAGGATGTCCCAGCTCGAAGCTCCATGGAACATGTCCTAACAGCTTCAGCCGAAGTGAGTGAGTGATGTCGAGGATCTCATCTTCAATCCTTCTCAAGGTCTCAGGGGACGCTGTAGGCTTCTCAACCGTCAACTCGACATAGTCAAACCCCATCGCGGAGATGGCTCTCAGCTCGGCGAGGAGGTTTGCCGAAGGGGAATTCATCGCTCCTAGTTTCATAACATTCCTCCGAATGTTGCCCTGTGATGGTCAGCGTGCAACAATTCTCTCAGAAAGACGTAAGCGGCCTGTGTCATGCCACAAGATCTGATACTCTCATGATACTCCGAGGATAGTCGCGTCCATGCCTACAAGTATTCTCGTCCAGAAGAGGTTTGAAGGCCGGCCCGCCCCTTCAACTTGATCCTCGTTCCTTTCCAGGATGAGCGGCCGGCCGATGCCAGACAACGCTCGGGATGTCTATAATAGCTCTCTGCAATATGGGCATCGATAGGGAGGGTTCAAGTCATATGTAATGCTCTTTCCGCACTTCGGGCACTTCGTCTCCGGCATGCAACTCACCTCACCCGACAGTCCTTTTTTTGGGTTAGATTAACCTTTCTCTGAGACGTGCAGACGGGATTTTTCGGTCGAATCGAATTCAATTCCGGAAAGAAAGATCCGTCATAGCTAGAGACAATCGGAAGAGATTCTTGTTCTCTGAGGAATCTGCTACGCGTCTTGGTGTCCGGCTCAATTTGAGATACGTTATAAGTTGTATCAAGATCTTGATCTTGGCAGGGAGCAGATCAACTTGGACAAAGCTGAACCTGACTATCCAACAGGTCCATTTTCAATCGGGGTCGGCGGCATAGTGATCCACGAAGAGAGAGTTCTCCTCGTCAAGGTGACCTATGGTCATCAGGGATGGATTCTGCCCGGGGGATACGTCAGACCGACAGAAACTATCGGAGACGCCGTCAAGCGGGAGGTACTAGAGGAAACGGGGCTCCTAGCAGAACCGTTGGAACTAGTATCTGTGCGCAGCAGGATTACTGGTGGCAGAAACGACCTGTACGTGGCATTCTTTATGAAGGTTGTTGGCGGAGATTTGAAGCCTGACGGCAAGGAGATCGCTGAAGCAAGGTATTTCACGCTGGCTGAGATGGAAGACCGGAAGGATGTGCCAAAACTCAATACCTGTATTCTGCGTCGAGTTCATGAGGCGAAGAGTCTTCGCTTTACGTTGTCGAACTATAAGCCGACACCTGACGAACGTTATGAGCTTTGGCTATAGCGCTGTGAGAATGCCCCAAACGGGCCGTTTTGCATTCTTGAGATGCCGCGAGGATGCCATGCAGCTTAAGGTGTAGAGTCAACCCGATCAAGATCAGGCTGTAAGCTTTCAGCCTAGAACAGTTCCTTTAGGGCTTGAGCGGCTGCGTAGATGCTTCCTACTCCGCTAATGTATTGCGTGACTCTCATTGCTTCTGCGATCTCTTGTTTTGTAGCGCCAGCTTGCATCGCAGCCTGAGCCAATGACTTTACGCCTTGAACGGCTCCAGCAGATGCATCTAACGCCATCGCGATGAGGAGCTTGAACTTCCTGGGCAGGGCACCATCACCAAGGGCCAGTTTCCTACCGTTTTCAACGAGCTCAAGAAGTTCTGGATCGACTTTCTCGAAAATCTTCAAGGGATGTTCAGACATCCAATCACCTCCTGTCCGAGTGATCAGATTTCAGGGTTGGGCGTTTTCATCTTCTCCTACTTGGGCCAGAAGATGACTCGAGTTAGCTTAGTTCAACTACCCAAAGGCCTTTTCGTGTCACCATACTTTACGAAGAAGCTGGAGCGCGTTTTCGCCTATTACCTTCGCTATTTCCTGATCTGAATATCCATGCTTTATCATCCATCTGGCCGCGTTCTGCAGGCATTCTGTTGGGTTTTCCATCCCTTTGACGTAGTCCGGAAGTTTGGCGACATCCATATCCATTCCCAGGACCTTATCCACGCCGGTCCCGTCTCGGCTATAGTGTCCGAACCCCCCCGTCTTGTTTCTGACAGCCATTGCGCGATAGAGTCCGATGTGGTCCCCGTACATGGTGTCTGGGCCACATCCGACATGGTCGATGCCCATTAGGTTGATGCAGTACTCGACTTGTTCCATGTATGCCTCTAGGTTACTGATTGGATTCTTTTCAGTCTTAACAACCGCTCCAGCCATCTCAACTCCTAGGACGCCTCCCTTCTCAGCCAACGCCTGTAATACTTCGTCAGGCTTCATTCTTCGCGTTGGTGTTAGGGTCCTCGATCCGCAGTGAGAGATGACTATAGGCCTTTTGCTGCCCTCAATAACGTCCATCGCTGTCTTGTCGCTGGAATGGGACACGTCGATGAGCATATGGACTTTGTTCATTCGTACGATGGCGTCGTAGCCAAGGTCTGTCAGCCCTCCATCGTTCTTCTCTCTCAAGCCGGAGCTAAGCATATTCGACTCGCTGTATGTAACTCCTGCTGATCTTGTTCCTAAACCGTGGAGAATGTCTATTCGATCGACCTCGTTTTCGATGCAGCTGAGGCTTTCCAAGACTGCAACCCATGCTAGTCTGCCCGTGTTATGGGCTGATGTGATGTCATCAACGGTTTTGCAGTGGATTACGAAGTCTTGGTGGGCGATGTCGCAGAGCCTCATGCCCAAGTCGTGTATGACATCTGTCCACTTCCACCCCTGCTTTGAGGTGATGTCACTGCTGCCATCCATCAGATTGTCAAAGACACAGTCGAGTCCAGACTTGCTCAAGGCCTCGTAAGCCATGAACTGCCTTCCTTCATTTCTTCTTTCAGCATAGACGTCATCTGGAGAAACGGTGGGATGCTCGTGAAGGTCTATGACGATATTCTTATCCATGATGTTTTCGAATCTTTCTTCCTCAGTCTTTGACAGTGGCAGAATGTATGACCACTCTCCCACGATTTCGTCTCTAAGTTTGATTTCGACGTAGTCAGTCTTCGGTTCAAGATATTGATACGCCCGGTAGCCGGAATACTTCTTGTTTCTTCCCATTTTCAATCTTCAATGAGGTTCCACGTTGTAGTAGAAAGCGCTTACTATTCTTGGGACGTGGTGGAGAAGGCAAGTACAGGAATCAAGCGAAAGATCGCTTACGAGCCTGTAAAGGGCCCGATGAACTGATTTGATGGGCTTCGTGCGGCTCTACAATTGAGTTCATAGATTGAAGTCAGGAATATCTCCGTGGATTCGCTCTCTCAGTTGGAGATGAATCTGGACAGAAAGGATGTTCTGAACTTCCTTTTCACTTTCTCTATGGGTTCGCCCAGCATCTCTATCCTCTCTAGATGGCATGTTCCAAGCCCAGCCTCCTCTGCCAGGCGTAGATGTTTCACGTTCTCTGGAGGGATGCCCATCACGGCTGCGCCAACAGCGTCTACAGCAACAGGGTCTATTCCTGCGATGACTAGATTCATTTCTACTGGGTTTCCACTTGTCTCGTGCCCCTCGCCAGCGATTATTCCGTCTATGACTGCTACGCTTGGTTTTATGATTGAAGCTAAATCAACGATCTTCTGGCTCAAATGGTTATGTATTGATCCTTTCGGGGTTACTGCTCCCATCATGTTTTTGAGACTCAATGTTACGCCAGCCATCCTGTGGGGCTTCAGCTTCGGTACGCTGATAATGGCGCTTTCTAGGGCGGTCTTGGCTACTTTCGCCTTCTTCAGGGCGATGGGGTTTTTGGGTCTAACCTCAATGAATTGATCCTTGTTGAGGTCAACTATTCTTACCTTCCATCTCTCTGCGAGAGCGTCAATGCCAGCGACTCTGAAGGCTTCGAAGGTATCTGCAAACCCTGCTCCCTCACCAATAATGATCTCCTTTGCTTGATTCTGCCTCAAGAATTTGACTACACCTTCAACGACTCTGCTGTCAGTCGTGATTCCTGTTGATGGATGTCTAGCGTTTATGTAGTTGGGCTTTATCAGAATGGGTTTTTCTTTGGAGAGAGCTTCATCGGCATCTACCATTTCTAGGGCTTTGACAGTCATGTCGGGGGGAGTTGTCCCCTTCACGATCGCTACCTTGGTCTTGGAAACAGCAAACAAGCCAACCCTTGTCTCCATCATTGCCTATGACGGGATACGCCTCAGTGTCGTGATGCAGCACTCTCCTGCCTATGAGGTTTAGCCTCAACGATACAAGGGCGAGGATAAGAAGCAGCCCTTCCTGTACGCTTTGATTTCCCATGCCTCTATACAGATGTAAAGCGAACTCTAAGCCATAGGCCTATTTGGTTGGATTGACTATCTGCAACGGGGCGATCTCAAACCGTAGCAGCCGAAAATCATATGCGGCGAGTGCACGCCAAGACAGGCCCATGTTGAAACGTCGGGCACTCGTGCTACTTGCCCTTTTCATCTGCTGTGCCAGTCTTGTAGACTACGTTATCGTAATGTTCTATCCCTTTGATATGGGGCCCTACACTCTAGTTTACCAGTTTCTGCTCTCGATCTCGGGATACCTTGCGTCGCTGACATACTTTCTGGCGACGAGGAAGACTATGGAGGCGATCTCGCTTCTGCCCGTCTTTGCTGTGGGGAAGTTTCTAACGGAGCACATGTTCTTTGTCTGGGTAGACCTATTCGGGGATTTTAAGGAGGATTACCCGTGGTACACGCATAATCCTTTGAATCCCGATGGGCAGTGGGGCTACGGCTGGACGGTTTTGGGTGTGAAAGGAACAATCCTCAACTTCGCGCTCATAGTGGTTGCATATTACCTGCCCGGCTATTTGGCCGGTAGATGGCTTATGCTGAAGCATCAACACGCAAAGGCACGGAAGTACTAAGCACGACTCGGCTGCTCTGACAAGCTGGATTTTTCGACCTCGATCGTCATATCCACTTGGATTTCAAACTACTTATGACCGAAGTCATAGCCAGACGCCTCGAGAAGGGTCGCCCGCCCGAACAGGTATATCTCGATACGTGCAGACAAATCATGGAGGTCTAGAGGTTGCGAGAACGTAGAGTGAGTGCCTTGTAGATCGAGGACGTGATAAATGGCATCATGTGAGGGGCAAATCCAATGACCTATGATCCATTGGAGCTGGCGGAAGAGACCAAGAAGATTGTAGCAAAAGGTATGCTTAGAAAATACTATCGCAGGAGCAGACCTGGACGATGGTATGGGGGAATAGCCAGCGCCGATTGTTGCGGATGCAACTTGAGATGCGTGTTCTGCTGGAGTGGAGCACCTCGAGACTATCCTGAACGCTTAGGCGAATTCTATTCACCTGAGCAGATATTCGCCAGCCTAACGGCGTGCGCGAAGAAATATGGCTACAGACAGCTAAGGGTCAGCGGCAACGAACCAACAATCGCGAAAGACCACCTCTTGAGGCTACTCGAACTCGTGGATGAGACAGGTTACAAGTTCATTCTTGAAACCAACGGAATATTGGTTGGACATGACTCGGACTATGCGAGGAAGCTTTCACGATTCAGATGTGTCCAGGTCAGAGTCTCATTAAAGGGAACGAACCAACAGGAATTCTCTAGGCTGACGGGCGCAATTCCTGAAGCTTTCATGCTGCAACTCAAAGCATTGGACAACCTGCTTGACGCAGCTGTGTCCTCCTATGCTGCAGTTATGCTCTCTTTCAGCTCGAAGGAGAGCTTCAAAGGGCTTCTGGACCGCTTGAGAGAGATGGATCGTGGCTTAGCAGAGAATGTTGAGGAGGAATACGTGTTCCTCTATCCACATGTGGCCAAGAGGCTGAGTGAAGCTGGAATCCAGCCAAGGATCTCTTACAAACCAGGCAAAGCGCCAAAAGAACTGATCTAATCCGTAGAGAACTGACTAACAGGTTATTTGGGTAACCTTAGTAGTAGCATTCAGAGGAGAGAATCCTGTCTTGCCCCTCCGAGGCTCTGGCTTCCGATGCGATGCATTGCTGAACAGGGAATTGGCTTCAGAATTCTCGCGTCTCGCCTTGCGATGCATCACTCAAGAGTACCCAAATCAACCTGGCCACGTCATCAATGACAGCAGTGAGATCAAGAGCCCTCGCTCGCTCCACCCTGCATTCTACGGATGTTTTGATTGGCACTCGTCGGTTCACGGTCACTGGATGCTCGTGCGCCTCTTACGCCTCTTTCCGGAATTGCCAGAAGCGCCTACGATCCGTGCTGCGTTAGATAGAAACTTGACTTCAGCCAATCTGTTGGCTGAAGCGGCCTATTTTAGACAACCAAACAGGCAGTCATTTGAGCGAACGTATGGTTGGGCTTGGCTACTCAAGCTGGCCGAGGAACTGCATGACTGGCAGGACCTGAACGCCACCGCGTGGTCGCGGAGTCTTCAGCCCCTCGCGGAGGTTATTGTGGACAGGTATCTGAATTATCTGCCCAGGCTGACCTACCCGATCCGGATTGGCACACATACCAACACTGCGTTCGGATTGGCTTTTGCCTTAGATTATGCACGTGCCTGTAGCCATCAAGAGCTGGAGACGCTGATCGTAAAGAGCGCGCGAGGCTACTATCTGAAAGACGCGAGCTACCCGGCCGAGTGGGAACTTGGCGGCAACGACTTCCTTTCACCCAGCCTCACGGAGGCAGATCTCATGTGTCGAATCATGGAACCATCCGAGTTCAAGTCATGGTTTGATCGATTTCTGCCGCGCATCGCAGACGGCAAACCCGAAATTTTGCTCTATCCAGTCAAGGTCAGTGATCGCAGCGATCCAATGATCGTCCACCTTGATGGCCTACACCTGAGCCGCGCCTGGTGCATGCGCAGAGTTGCATCCGTGCTACCGCAGCAGGACCCTGCCCGCCTCATTCTCATTGAATCTGCAGGCCGGCACATGAAGGAAGGCTTGATTCACATCTCATCCGGCCACTATGTGGGCGAGCATTGGCTTGCCTCGTTTGCCGTCCACTTGCTCTCAACTTGATTGAGAGAGCTTTTGCTTGAATGATTGTGGCGATAGACGATCCTCGCCTGGTGCATGCAGGATCATGTACGGCTAGCCGAGAGATGTGGAAACACGGAAAATCAGTATATCATCCGGCACTTGATCCGAATCTGTCAACGAATAGGCCTAGATTCCGGCGAGGTTGTATAGTATCGAGACGAACGATTTCTCCATCGAGGCCAACCCAGCTGTCGGTCCGCCTTCTCCGATAACTAGGTACTCGTTCGGTGAATGCGCTCTGGCTCCGTGTCCTAGTCCTCCCATAATGAATGGAAGATTCAAAGGAGGTCTGTTGAACATCGCGAATGGAGCGCTTCCAGCAATGTTGGGCCACACTTCGGGCTCGAACCCGAATTCTCTGTAGGTCTTGAGTACTGCTTGAGCCGCAGGTGTCTTTACACTTGTCTTCGCCCAGTCGTATCCCTTCTCCAAGATCCGGATCTTCACTTCGTTGAATCCGTTTTTGTCTAGGTGCTTTCTTATGAGAGGGAGAGGTTTCTCCTTTCTCATGTTCGGGACCAGTCGCACATCCATCTTTGCAGTGATTTTGTGGGGTAGAAGGGTCTTGGTTCCGGGCCCTGTGTAACCCGCCCAAATACCATCTATGTTGAGCTGAGGTGAGTACAGATAGCGCTTCAACGCCTCGATCCCGTGAAGGTCATCGATGAATCTCTTCACTTTGAGTTCTTCCTTGATTGCTTCTTCGTCAAAGGTTTGCTGTAGCTTCCTGAGTAAGTCCTCGTCCTCAGTAGGAGGCGGAATCACATCGTCGTAGAATCCTTCGATGAGGACTTTGTTTCCGTCTTTCGAGGTCATCGTGGCTAATGCTTGTGCCAACCGCCAGACAGGGCTATCTATCCAGGACTTGTTGCTTCCATGTATGCCAAACTCTGTCGGTCCTTTCCCCCAATCCTTTCCATCGATTTCAAGTTCGAAGTAGACTATGCCCTTCACGCCCAATTCAACTATGACTTTTCCTTTCTGGTTCTGAGCAGTTATCGGGAAGAAGACGACATCTGCATCTTTCAGCTTCTCATGATATTTGGCAATGAACTCTGGAAGGTTTCGACTGCCCATCTCCTCTTCTCCCTCAGCTACAAAGATGAGGTTGACAGGCAATTCCTGTCCAGCTGATTTGATTGATTCACATGCGTTAAGAAAAGCTCGAAGTTCACCCTTTGTGTTGACGGCGCCTCTAGCGACCAAAGTCTTTCCGAAGGGAGGCATATCGATGACTTTTCCCTCAAGTGGGGGAACGATCCAATCTGGCTCATCAACCGGCATCGTGTCATACATCATGTAGACAAGAACTGTCTTCTTTGCTCCAGCATTGTACTCTCCATAGACGACAGGGTTTCCAGAGGTCTCCACGAGTTTTGCATCGACACAACCCAGCTTCTCGAAGTATCCCCGAATAAGCTGAGCACATTCCCTTACGCCCCTATTCTCAGATGAGATAGACGGCTGCCTAATCAATTCCTGAACATTACCGACATGCTCATCAAAATGCTGATCGATATAGTCATATACACTACTCTTTGACATGGAGTTCCCCACGCAACTAGTACTCATATCAGGAAACTAATGTTACTATCGATGAGCACAATTTTACCGAGACGAAAAATGCGTCAGAGAGATACACGGATTACGGAATGCGTTCTTCGTCAACACGAAGCACATGCGCGATGCTACCAGAACCGAGAAATCCTCTTCCGTACCTTTGACAGATAGTAGATCTGCAGAATGCATACCACTAACCACACGACCAAGAAAAGAGATGAGATCACTCTCATTTCCCAGCTCTGAACAAACATGTTTGCCAGCATGAGGGTTACGAGCAGAGCGACCGTGATCATTTGAACCATTCTCAACGTCAGTATTCTTTTCCGTGAACTCCAATCCGCCCCTTCTGCATGGCCCGGTCCTCTTATCTGCTTCAATCGTTCCTCTGAAAGATAGTACTTCCCATTCACTTCGACAAAAATGCCTGAACGGCCAAGCCTCCTCCTCATAGCCTCTTGGAAACCTAGCGGAAGATCCAGCTCCTGAGCAGTCATCGCTCTTTCAGGACTGACAGCTTCCTTTTGGCGAAACTTCTCAATGACCTCGAAGAGCCACTTCCTTATCTCGTCACGTTGTCTGAACATACTATCCCAGCAGCGACCATGTGGTTCTTGGTTCTCTTCTATGATTTATTCTAGGCCCTTTCCTCTTTGCCAGTATATCAGTACGATTCGCAGTAGGCCCCTTTGCCCGCTATCTTTGATTTTTCCGTGTGCAGGCCACGGGTCATCTCTTTTGGCCATGCTCACAGACTTCTGGATGAGCTCCAATTAGGATTCTGGTCGATTCTTTCGAG
Organism: uncultured Candidatus Bathyarchaeia archaeon; assembly: GCA_964653695.1. Classification (GTDB taxonomy): domain Archaea; phylum Thermoproteota; class Bathyarchaeia; order 40CM-2-53-6; family JALHTG01; genus JALHTG01. Next base: position 55,139 of record CAZZFQ010000001.1, read on the forward strand.
TTGGCTGATCAAATAGCTATACGCAAGTGAGGCCGCCGTCGATAACTAGGCAATGCCCGTTGACAAACCGCGCGGCATCTGAGCAAAGCCATACTACTGCTTCAGCTACGTCTTCCGGCTCTCCGATCAGGCCAGATTTTTGAACCTCTGCGAGGTATCTCTCGAATCTCGGACCTAACTTCGCTTGAGCCTCTTCTACCATTTGTGTTCGTATCAACCCTGGGCAAACGGCATTGACGCGGATTCCATATTTTCTGTAAGCCTTTACAGCTGACTTGGTCAACCCGACTATGCCGTGCTTGCTGGCAGTGTACGCAGGTGCTGCTGGAGGGCCAGCGCTTAGTCCAGCAACAGAGGAAGTGTTCACGATGACCCCTGACCTCTGTTTGATCATATGTGGAATCTCATACTTCATGCACAGCCATACTCCCTTGAGGTTGATGCTGGTTACTCTGTCCCAGTTCTCCTCCGAGCAGTCTGCAATGGGTGCGCGTTCTCCTGCAACCCCAGCGTTGTTGAATGCACAATCTATCCTACCATATGCCTCGATAGTCTTGTGAACCATGCTCTCGACATCCATTGGATTTGACACGTCGGTTTTGATGAAGATGGCTTCACCGCCAGCCTTCTTTATCATCTCTACTGTCGCTTCGCCCCCCTCAACGTTTGCGTCTGCCACGACCACTCTCGCTCCCTCCCTGTGAAAGGCTAATGCCGCTGCCTTTCCTATCCCACTTGAACCACCCGTTACGATGGTGATCTTTCCATCAACCCTATCCACCTCTCATCCCTCCAACGCTCATCGAGTCTGCGAAGACATACGGACCCTAGACAGTGTTCGACTCCTAGTCAGATAAGCCTACTTGGCCTTGTGGGCACTAGAACCGCTATCGGTAAATCTTCAGGATTCCTGAAATTCAAGCAACATGGCTGTAACCACGCGCCTCGGTCAGACAAGTGTGCAAAGTGTTAAATGCCTTGGCAAGCAGCATTTTTTGCTCTTCGAAGTTTCACTGTCTCCCTACGTGATCCTCGTTGATTATTGAGAACGGCGGGGTACCGAGGAGAGGAGCAATAAGAGAAACAGCCAATACGGAGAAAGGAGGTGAGCAACTGATGGGAAAGTTTCTGGTGGTCCATACATTGCCGGCACCTGCAACAATAGAGGAACTCGCTCCAGTTGGTAAAGCTGCGAAGGCATACTCTACTCTGGACGCATACTGGGTCGGTGCTTGGAGTCAGCTTGATGAGAAGGGAAAGGTAACTAGGATCTTCTGCGAATGGGATGCAAAGGATGTCGCATCGATACGCAAGGTCTTCGATGCGATTCTCAAGAAGGTTCCAGTCCCGGTAGATGGCATCTGGCCGATGACCAGAGTGGAAGCAGAAGCCTACAGATAGCAAGACAGACGAAGCCAACTGCTATCTGTGCAGGCAACACGACTCAAAGAAGAATCGTGAGTCTGTCTAGAGACCATCATGTTTTCCTTATCTGATGAGAACAGTAATAGAAGCCAAAATAGCAATGGGTAGCTCGTCTTACGTCATCTTGGTAGGCTTGGGTTTCGCTAGGCTAGAGCGATTTGTTCTAGCTCAGAACAGATAGACACTGAGTCTACTTAGGAGGCAGTGTGGCCTGTTCTGTTCGTGGCGATTCTGTGTAGTTCAGGGGTGCGTTGCAGTGTGGACAGAATCTTTGTCGGAGCCCTTTGTTCTTGATGTACTCATGGACGCCTCGAGTGACATCGGTAAAGCTCAGCATCGACCCCCTAGGTCGTCCTGTCAACATAGAAAGCACATCGTCAACGACGATGCTCTGCTCAGTGAGTGCGTTTCTCTTTGCCATCTAAACTTTCCACATGCATTGAAATCGCTGTGGCTTTTATTTGAGAAATCAACAAACAATTACCGTTAGTAATGGCCTGCTAACAGCATCTGCCTAGACAGATGCGTGTATCCTTTGGTGCGTATACATAATTCTGTTGTGACGAGCCCTGCTACGCTGCCGCAAAAATGACTCTCCTTGACACGATTTTGTCAGGGAGCGGCTGCGAACTCCTTTGAGCCAAACACGCCCAATCCACATCAGCAAGTGATTAATGCAACGACCTTGCGCGCTACGCTTTCTCATTGATACATGGTCCATACATTATTCGAGTCATATGAGCTCTGTCGGTCCCCTAATCCACTGGATTGTCTCACTTGACAATGCTTGCCTTTGCATGATGTGTTCGTTCCTGTGAAATATCTGGCTCGCACAACAGATCTGTTCAGCAGAGGTAAAGGATATCTTTAGAGAGCCCACAATAGCGTGACAACAATTCTTCTCGATGGACTGATTAAGTGAGGAAGAAATGCACATCGGAGTGGTATACTATTACGTCAGCGATTTGGACCGCGCCCTTGAATTCTACAGGGATAAGTTAGGACTTGAATGCACAGACCTTTGGCTCAATGCGCCCAACCGCTGGGCAGAATTCCAGGCCGGAGGCGTTACCCTCGGTTTGGAGGAAGTTCGCAAAAGAGGTGGCTCGTATCGGCCCCCATGGGGCGGTGCAGTGGCAAGCTTTCAAGTAGACAGCATAGAGAAGGCAAAGGCTGATCTCGAAACTAAGGGAATCCACTTCACTACAGGTATCTTGACCTTTGAAAAGGTCAAGGTAGCACAGTTTGAGGATCCTGACGGGAATCGTCTCGAACTGCACGAGCGTATCTAGACTGCCAAATACCTTCTGCTGAGAATTCTTCGAAGGCTCGGAAAGGGCAACGACACTGTTCGGTTTGGCTTGACTCTCAGCGGGATCGAGTTTGTTGTGTCTGCGTTATGGCTGTGATGAGAAGCTTCTTTTCTTTGCGGTCTATGATGACTTTGACTGGGATGGATGTTTTTATCTTGAATGGGAAGGCGGTGTCTTCCGCTAGGTGCTTTGGAAGATACATGAAGTATTTTCCGTCCTTTCTTCTCCAGATTCTCCCTTTTCCCTCAGCAACCAATCCTGACTACTCCTCTACGCCATGCAAAGCAATAACTACTGGCAGGGGCCAGATTACCCTTCCGGGGTTATAACTATAGTTGAACCTCAGCTCCAAGGAGGGGAGCCATACAAGTACCAATAGGTAGGAGAGGAGGTGAGATCTGTGAAGTTCTTGTTGATGTGGTCGTGGGCTCCGAAGAATGCAATAGAGGCCACTGAACGATTCAAGAAATGGCAGCCTGTCGGAGACGTCAAGTTCCTCTTCCCGATTCACACCATAGTAGGAGCGAACAAGGCGTTCACCATCATCGATGTGGCGAATACGGAAGTCATGCAAAAGAACGTTGGTTCGTGGGCCGATATCTGCACATTCAAGTTCTATCCGATAATAGATTCACGGGAAGCTGTAGCCCTCTTGTAGGCGCAGGAAGAAATTCAGAATCGTACACTTGAATTGGTTCTGAAGCGTCTCGTTCTTTTTCGTTCAGGTCTCGAAAGGCTCTTATCGCCAGCTCAGGCTAGGTCTCGTTTGAGGTTTGTGAGATGCCTGAAAGGATTGTAGTGGGAAATGTCACAGTTACGAGAGGAGAGATCAGGAAGGGAGTCATCAAGGGCGTGGAGCTGTTCAATAATGTCAGCGTAGACGTTCCGGTCATAGTGTTAAACGGTGCCAAGGAAGGGCCGACGCTTCTTCTGATGTCAACTCAGCACGGTACTGAGATTCAGGGGATCGAGGTCATTCGCAGAGTTATGCGAGAGCAGGTTAAGCCCATGAATCTTAGGGGCGCCGTCATCGCCATTCCTGTGGGGAACCCCCTCGCCTTTATGCATAGCCAGTACCTTTCGTGGATCGACAATCTCGATGTTGGCGGTGTTAGGGCTGACAGGCCGGAGGGAAACACTACTGAGAGACTTGCATATGCCTTATGGAAGGAAGCATGGAGCAAGGCTAGCCTCATCGTTAACATTCACTGCAACACGAGGCCAGACTCCCTGATCTATCAGTGGATCAATGTCGGCAACGAGGCTACAAGGGAGAAGCTGGAGAGGATGGCGAAGGCCTTTGGAGTCACAACCATAGTATCCGACGAGCCGATTCAGAAAGACGCTGTTCCGACGCTGGAAAACCTTGCAATAACAGCTGGAATACCAGTGATCCTAGAGGAGCTGATAGATGGAAGGTGGATCTCTGAGCCTTCCACGAGCGTGGGCGTTCGAGGCGTGCTCAACATAATGAAAGCGTTTGACATGATAGGTGGTGAGATCGAACCTCAGAAGGAAATCCCCATCGTTCCCGGCGTGAACAGGCACTACGGTATCATACGCGCCAATAGAGGCGGCTTAATACACCTACATAAGAAGCCAGGTGAACACATCAGAAAGGGCGAAACTCTCGCTGAGATCTACGACCTGTATGGAGACATCATCGAGCAGGTGAAGATGCCTGTAGAAGGCTACGTCTGGGCATATCCATGTGGACAGTCGCTCGGTACATCGGGCGGACTACAAGCCGTCCAGACAGGAGCCAACATAGCCTACGCGTTCACACACGAAGAATAACTGATCCGCCAACTCACATCGATTCCAACGACGAAACAGAGATACAAGATTCTCTGCAAGAATGAAGCCAGGTCCATTCGGATATTGAGCCTCGATATGGCGGGCCCGAGGTTATTTGAACCTAGATAGGTGCAAATACCGGGCCTCTGAGGCATTTCCAAACATTCTCATTAGTTTTTCCTAGATGCCTGAGGAGATTTTTCGCCAGACGCCGCAGGTGTTGAAGGGAAGCAAGTCATCTTGCTGTGGTTCTATTCAAGCGAAAAAACCTAACTACTGGCGGGGACCAAGTCACTCTTCGGGGGTTAGGAGGAAAAAGGAATGACCCGTCGCCGTAAGCCTCTCGCATACTACAGGAAGGGCGGGAAGGTCAGGCCGAGCTAAGCCTCTCAGAAATGGTAGGATGAGGAACTCGCAATAAGGATTTGCCCAAAATGGCACTAAGTTCAAAAATAGAGTTTGTCCCTG
>CAZZFQ010000002.1:0-28835 GCA_964653695.1 uncultured Candidatus Bathyarchaeia archaeon
CAGATTCAGAGGAGGTGAACGCATGGCATTGCCACAGAGAGCCTTTGGAGGATCACTTGTCCTAGGCTTGGTCGTCACCATCGGAGGCCTTCTCGTAACGGTCGCGGCCTTCTACTTGATCCTCAAAATCGCTGGACTTGTAGACGCATTGAAGGACAAGGTCAAGGAAATGAAAGTCTAGACGTGACTCTTCCCAATTTTCTAGTGCAACCCCTCTTTCTATTGCGCCGATTTGGCCTTGTAATCAGGGTCACAATTCCAAGTGGACTAGGAACTGGACCAAAGACCTCAAAATCAGTCTTTTATGGCTTCAATAATGCTGACGACGTTCCACAACTTCACGCGTGTATAAGCAGGCATGTTCGGGTCCTGAGATATCTCATCCAGAATCGAGATGGCGTTCGATGCTCTCACACCCAGACTGTGCTCTGCCACCTGTAGGGCGTCTGCAGCCTCCTTCGCTGCCCGCCTAATATTCCTGGGAGTCGTATTATCTTGGGCAACCTCATTAAGCACAACCAACGCCTGATTGATGCGCGACTGATACTCTTCCTTTCTCTTTGAAACCTTCTGCACTGGCAAGCTTGATCTCCACCATTAATAAGGGGATTACGCATCAATCTAACGAACTGACCTAAATTCTTTCCTTGGAGTTGCTCAGGTTGAAGGACGATGCGCAGTACCTGGCAAGGGCGGCAGAGCTACTCAGATCTGGAGCAACCATGCTAGCCCAACCCTGCCCGGCCTGTAGCACTCCACTTTTCAAGGTTGGTGAACAGGTCGTCTGCGCTAAGTGTAACAAGCCAGTGATCATTCTGAAGGCGGCGGAAGACGAGACCAAGATCCTTCGCGAGAGAACTCTCGCGGGCACGGAGCAGACTTTGCTCGGAAAAATAGGGGAGGTGCAGTCAGCGATCGAGAAGGAGCAGGATCCTGCGAAGATCACGCAACTCACGGAGAGCCTATCGAACTTGCTGAACGTGCTGGAGAAGCTGAGGAAGATTGAGGGCACGTCTTAGTAGGACTATGCGCTAGCCTTCTTCCCTCGTATACTTTGTGGTCAGGATCTCACGGATCCTTTCTGAGATCTTTTCGCCTACGCCTTCGACTTCGCTGAGCTCCTCCTTGCTGGCCGTGAACACTTTCTCCACGGTTTCGAATCTTCTTAGAAGGCTTCGGGATCGAACTGCATCAATACTTGGAAGGCTGGCGACTATGAATTCCTGCAGTTCCTCAACGCTAAACGGCTTGCGTTCAGCTCTGATCCTAGGTTCACGCCTCTCCTTGATCTGCTCGCGCCTAGCAATCGAGAACAGAAGCAACGCGGTCTCCTCAGGAGTTCTCGTCCAGATGAGGGGTATTCGATAATCGATCAGGACGCTGGCGACCGCACCCATAAGTGCCTCCGAACTGATCTCCCTTGCGGTCGCAGCCCTCTCCCCCTCCACCACAAGGATGGGAACCTGATACGAATTTCTCATCGTTATCAGTTGATCGAACAGGCGCCCATCCATTATTGAGCTCGCCAAATCGTCAACAGTTTTCCGCTCTACAGCGACCCTGTCTGAGAGAATGAAGTCCGAGGTCGCCAAGCTTTCGATCTTTATCGAAGGATTGAGTCTGGCAAGTTCTCTCATGACTGGGGAGGCGCTCTCTCTTGAGTCGACAACGATTGTGACGGCCGGCTCCTTGAGCTCTGTAATCCTCTCCTCAAACTCCTCTAACCTTGGTTGCTCCTTTGCCGCCTTTGTAGAGATCTGAATATCACGTAGAGCCTCAGCCATCACACGCTCTTTTCTCCTAGCGATCCAGTAGTAGGCTTCATCTCTTGTCCCAACAGCCATCAAGATGGTTGCCTTGCCAGGCCCTTTCCTTCCCGTTCTTCCTCTTCGCTGAATGAACCTGATGGCGCTGGGAACATTGTCATAGAAGATGACTTGGTCGCATTCCGCTATGTCCAAACCCTCTTCACCGATCTGCGTCGCTACAAGCACATTATGGACGCCCTGCTTGAACTGCTCAAGGGCTGTCGCCTGCTCCTTCTGCGAAAGGCCCTTGTCTTCGCCTTTCGTGACTTGACCAACGAGGCGTACCGCCGAAATGCCTTGACGAGAGTTGAGCGTTTCAAGAAGTTTGACGGCAGTAGCACGATAGTTTGTGAAAACCATGATTCTTCTTGCTCCTCTCCCAAATGCCTCCTCGACCTCCTTGATCAGCTCTCCAATCTTCGGATGATCGATTCCCTCCTTCGCCGCTGCATCTATGAGTAGAAGTGATCTCTGAACCTGTTCATGCTCCATCATTTTGCTCAACGCAGAGGACGGTCTGGTTTTCAACTTCATCTTTAGCGAGTCAATCTGCTGTTTGAGAGACGAGAATCCCTGCGTTTCTAGCAGTTCAATCGCCTTGACTGCATGAATGCAAGAGTAGAGCCCTGACGAAACCGCACGCAACTCATCTTTTGACACGGTGGTGGATCTTCGTAGCTCGCGAATACTCTGCCTAGCCTCCAGGATCTCCCTAAGCCGGACTCTATCAGGGATCGTTTGTGTGAGTATTCCTATCTTCTGAGCAGCTTTGATCTGATCCCTTAGGAATTCTTGAAAGCCACGGCGAGTATCATGGAATATTTGAGGAAGAACTATGCTCTTCCACTCGACCTGAAGGCCACCAATATACGGTTTCACGTCAGGGCTGGATATGGTTCTTGCCTGCACCTGTCTGATGTGAAGGTTCCGACATACCTCCTCTATGGCTTCTCTCGTGGACCCGGGCGAAGCCGTGAGCCCCAAGATCAGCGAGTTCTCTTCTTGGGCGTACCGAGGACCTATGAACGTGTATGCATAATCCCCAACGGCTCTATGTGCCTCATCAAAGACAAGTAGGACAACGCCGGACAAATGCAGGCGGCCAGTGATCAGATCATTCATGAAGACTTGGGGCGTCGAGAAAACAATCCTCTTCTTCCACAGCTCGACCCTCTGATCGGGCGGCGTCACACCAGTTATCGCAACCATCGAGTCCGAGTTGACCATCAGAATCTTCGTGAAACTCCTATGATGCTGAAGAGTAAGTGGCCGAGTAGGAGCCATGACCACAACTCTTCCTTCTCGGAATCGCGTCAGTCTTTCCGCAATCACCAAGGCCGCCACTACAGTCTTTCCCAAACCTGTTGGAAGACAGACAAGCGTGTTTGCCTTCAGACATTCCTTCGCGATTCGCTCCTGGTAGCTTCTGCTTTCAACAGTGCTCTTCTGTACCAAGGGATGCTCCACAAACCTCTGCGCCATCAAACTTCGCCCATAGATTCAGGTAATGATTGACGTCGTCCCGCCCAAAGTGCTTTTTCCACTCGACACTACTCAACCAATATGGCATAATCGCTCATGGCATCTCAAACATCCGGAGAAGGTAGTCCGAACGTTTTCCGGCTTTGAGTCATCTTACTTGCAGTAGGTCTGCCTTCCTCAGGGCCTGAAGAGTCAACGCTAGAATCTCTTCTCTCACAATGTCGAATTTCCTATTTGAATCGACTTTGATAAGCTCACCTGACTCCACAAGATTAAGGTAAGTCTGGCGAACTTTCTTCTCCAGCTCCACTCTTTCGAGCACACTTCTCCACCTCTTCCTCGCGAGCCCTATCTCAGCCGGGACATCTAGGTACAATGCTAGGTTCGGCTTGATCGCGAAATAGTTGACTTTGCGTATCCAATCTAGCTCCAAACCCTGCGCCCCCTGATAGGCCAGTGAGGAATAGACGTATCTGTCTGAGACAACGATCTTGCCCGCTTTGAGCATGGGAAGCAACTCAAACGTTAGATGATCAAACCTGTCAGCAGCGAATAGCAACGCCTCGACTTGCGGAGAGACCTTAGCTTCACGGAGAAACTTCTGCTCTATGAATTGCCCTATCTGGAATCTGCTAGGCTCAGCCGTGTAAGCCATGTTGTAGCCGAGGTTCTGCAGCTCTTGACATAGTACCTTAGAATGAACGGTCTTTCCGCATCCGTCGATTCCTTCGATGACTATGAAGAAGCCCTTTCCGTTGGTCGACAAGTCTCCCATATCCAACAATTACGGGCCGAACGTATGTGTACAATCCAGCCGTATAAAAAAGACAAACGTCTCTTCACTGGGGCGTCATAATGGGGTGAACTGCTAAGCTAGGAGGAGATGGCAAGCGATTCGTTACCTATCCAACTCTAAACCAGAAGCAATATTATGCCCATCAAGCAAGGCTAGTTTCTAGAAGCCTTCCAGAATGCGTTTGATTCCCTCGCACAATGCACGGCTTGAGGAAGAGTAAGAATGGCTGAGTACAGCAATCAACCCACGTTCTGGGGGTTCATAAAAGACCCTCTCTACGGCTACATACGACTGAAAGAGTCCGAGAAGAACATAGTTGATACGAAGGCCGTTCAGAGGCTTCGCAGAATAAAGCAGCTCAGTGGAGCAGAATATGTCTATCCCGCTGCCAACCATACTCGGTTCGAGCATTCTTTAGGGGCCTTTCATCTTGCGGGCACTTTGGCATCCAGTCTCCCTGTGAAACTGAAGCCCGAAGACGTGACGAAGCTGAAGATAGCTGCCCTGTTACACGATGTTGGACATGCGCCCTTCTCTCACTTGCTTGAACCTACAATGAGGCAGGTTCTGGGAAAGACGCATGAAGACCTAGGCACTTGGATAGTCATGAGATCAAGTCTTTCCGACACCTTGCGGAAAGAGGGAATGGACCCTAACGAGATGGGGAAGCTTGCAATTGGCAAGCTTGCTGATAATGAGAGGCGGTTCATGAACCAAATCATACGAAGTTCTGTTGATGTAGACAAGATGGACTTCGTTGTCAGAGACTCGTACCACACGGGTGCAGGGTATGGGATGGTCGACATATTTCGCCTCATCTACACGATGGACGTATTAGATGGAGATTTGGCGGTGAACTCAACAGCGATTCCGACTCTGGAGACTTTTCTACTCGGCAGACTCGAATCCTTCAGAGCAATATACTTTCACCGGGCCTCCAGGGCAGCACAGATAATGATACAGAAGGCTCTGGAGCGGGCCGAGCCGGAACTGAAACTCCTGTCCTTTCGAACTCCCGACGAGTACATTGCCCTGGATGACTACTCCGTATGGTCCCAACTTAAGGCCTGTCAGAAATCAAGGTCACTTATTGAAGACATTGAGAGTCGGAGGCTGATCAAGTGTTCCTATGAGAAGACTTTCTTCGCGAAGGATGAGCTTCTTTCAAGTGTCTTCACCAATGACGCTGTAAGGCAGCAGATGGAGCAGGAAATAGCACTCAAAGCGAAGGTGGATCCTGAACAGGTATGCATCGACGTTCCGTCCCTGCCCTCAGTGCCGTACCATTACGCTATGGAGATAGAGCCGATGGATATTCCCGTCTTCCATGAGACTAAGGAAGGGAAGAAGGTTAGAGTCAGTTTAACTGAGCTTTCTCAAATAATAGGCGTCATGCGTGTCTTCATGAACATAATCCGAGTCTACACCGTCCAGAAGCATCGAGAAGCAGTAATGAAAGCTTCAGAGGATATCTTGGGAAAGCCTTCTATATCCTCACAAGTATCCTACTGACTCTGCTGCTTTCGAGCAAGATCATCCAAGAGAGCAGCAGCTATTCTGATTCCTTCAGGCTCAGGTATCTCCACGTTCACAGAGGCAAGGCTCATCTTCTTGAAGGAACCTGCCACCCTCTCGGCCAACGCCCTGGCTGATAGGAGGTACTTTCCCCCGAGCAACACAGAGGAGGTAGTGACTTGGCTCTCTCCGGGTCCTGGTAACGCGATCGCGAGAGTTCCAAGCTTCATGGCTCCTTCGTAGAAGAACGCCAGAAAGGCGTTGCCAAGATCAAGTATGCTTAGGCGGAAGACCTTGCCATCCTTCTCTATGCTTGCTTCCTTGAACGACATCGCAACTCTAACAGAGTTTGCTCTCAATCAGTATATGAACACGGGGGATAAACCCGGCGTCCGGCACGACGCCATTCTCTCTTGGCTTAGCTCCACCAGAGACGGGATCTCCTTTCCATCCTCGTTCAGTTTTACTGCACCAAACTCGATACTATTCGCCAGCTTTTTGACAGGAGTATAGATCCTAAGGACCCCTTCTCTCTGTTCCACTTCCTTCAATATGCCTATGCCGAGAAGAAGATCTTCGTCATTCAAGAAACCCACGATTGAGTGAAGCTTCTGAGCGGCAGCTAAGAGCCGGCCGTTTCTCACATCGACTCCCTTCAACTTTACTCTATCAAAATTGATGTGCCGAGTGACAGCACCTGTCAGATGTTTCCTGTAAGAGAGTTCTCTCACTCTTCGTCTTTCATCTCTGGTTCTTTTCCTTATGACTGTCGGAGATTGAACCTTGATCGCAGTGGTTCTTATCGCCTCCAGTATATGGTCCGCCTCATAGTCAGATTGGATTACCACAACAAGGTCTGGGGAGATCTCGTTGATCATTCTGGCCTTGAAGGCGCAGGCCTCATCGTCTGCGATCCAGCCATCTGTGTTTATAATGACGGGACCGTGGTGCATCGAGCACAGATCCATGAGCCTCTTTATTCCCAGAATGACTTTATCCGTAGCAGGAGCAGGACTAGTGTGCCCCACGAAAAACATCGAAACCGGATCGAGATCCCCTAAAGAGAGAAGATATCCGTCAGTCGCTCCAAGTCCAATGGTTGTCGGGGGACCAATGTCAGACTGCCCCACATCGGCATCGATCACCGAGACGTTTGGATAGTCGTTCAGTAGGATATTTGCGAGGTAGGTACACAGGGTACTCTTCCCCGAGTCCACATCTCCAATAGCAAGGACCTTCGGACAAGGAATCTCCAGGGCCGCTTCGGCAAAGCTCTTCCACGAGCTTGGTATCGTGGTACCATCGATTTCAGCTAAACTGGCACTATTCCCTAAAGAAGTCTCGATGACACTATCGGTAACTGCTTCAACCGGTATTTGCTTCTCTTCTCTCACCAGTAACTTCTCGTCCTTCTCAAAGGGCGCACCTAGAACCGTTGCCTCGCCCTCAATCAATCTGAAAGACGCTGGGCCGGAAACCAGCAAGGTTCTTCCGGCAGACAAAGCCGTATTTCGCATGGTACGCCTCGTCCATGAACGCTCCTTACACATTTAAGCTAATCTCAGAAGCAACATATGGCCAAAGCAAAGCTGGAACCCACTTGAGATCTCGACCGGACACAGTGCCAACCGGGTGCTCGTCGCTTGACGCTGTGCTTCATGGAGGTTTTCCATTCTCCCAACTTAGCCTCGTATATGGAGAGGCTTCGACTGGAAAGACAACTCTGACAATTCAATGTGCGGTTGAATGCGCGAAGAGAGATCTCAAGGTACTATACGTTGATGCAGATAGATCGTTTTCCCAGAACCGACTTGCCCAAGTCGCCAGCGACCAACTGGAGAGAATCTCTTCCAATATTGTCGTGTTCGTTCCGGAAACCTTCTCGGAGCAGACCTCTCTCGTTGAGGGGATAGAAAGTTACGTCAGTGGAAGCACGGGCATGATAGTACTGGATACCATAACATCACTCTATCGCTCATCTCTAGGATCGAGTGAAAGAGTATTCGCCCAGAACAGAGAGCTCAATAGGCAGCTGGCATACCTCGCAGAGTTGGCTGCCTTGAGACATGTCGCGGTTCTACTTACAAGCCAAGTACATGCCTTGCCTTTCCGTCCAGCAAATCAAACCGAACCTGTCGCCAGACGCATACTCACCTACTGGTCCAGAGTCATACTGAAGCTCGCCTCGACAGCGAACCCCAGAGTCAAGTCAGCTCTGCTTGAGCGACACTCATCGCCTAACGTTGCACTCGCATCATGTCTTCTAAGGATTACGGAGAGAGGCTTGGAAGGAGTCGAAGCTTAATGCACACTGCCACGCTGAGACATCCGCCACGGAGCCATGACCTTTGGAACTAGTCATAACCCTTGGCGACGCGATCTCAGCACTAGTTTTCATCCTTCCTACTTATGCAGCCAACTCCATTCCGGCAATCTTTGGCAAAGGAACACCGATAGATCATGGGCGGTGCTTCATAGACGGTGAAAGGATTTTCGGTTCTCACAAGACAGTCAGGGGATTCCTAAGCGGCCTCCTCGCGGGACTCTTAGTTTCTGCTGCGATGGCAACGATATACTCCATTGAACTCCTGTTTTTTGGTGTTCTTGTCTCCACCGGCGCGTTGGTAGGTGACCTAGCTGGGGCATTCGTCAAGAGGCGTATGAGGCTCCCTCCGGGTTATCCATTGCCGTTGCTAGATCAACTTGACTTTGTGTTCGGTGGAATCCTGGTTCTATATCCATTCTACAAACTGAGTCGAGGAGCCGTCTTCCTCATTCTTCTTGTTACTCCCGCAGTTCACTTACTTGCGAACATGATAGCCTATCTTCTAAGAATCAAGAAGACTTTCTGGTAGATGCCCCAACTAGTAACCTATCTTTGATGACAGGAACGAAGTGCAGTAGTAGACTGCTAGGAGTGTGACCATAAGGCCGAGGATGAGCATTAGATACGCCTGTCTCGGATTATAGACCAGACGTGTGCTTCTGAGCAGCAAGTAAAGGCCTAGCACTCCAAGAAAATACAGCAGGCCAGCCAATATGCTCTCGTTCAGAGTCTGAAGGTGAATGCTGCCTCTGTAGACGAAGGTCCACCCCGAACCCTTTGGCAACAGTGCAAGAGGCTTCTCCAAAACATCGAAGACTCCACCGGCCAAGACGAAGACGGCAAAAATAATCGTCGCAGCTAGTAGCAGAGTCGTGGATGGCTTCATCGCCCTAGCCCGAGGGATTCCTGCCCCTCGAAACCTATAGCCAAGATTGACGAAGAGCCTCTTGACTCTCCATGAAATCTTACCAATCCTAGCCTTCAACACATGCCATCCGCAGCCAAATTGCGCAGAGACTAAGGACAGCACAAACTTAAGCATATCTCACAATCTTGCCCAAGGATAGATGGTCACGGCTTTCGGAATACCTGAGCGTTCTCAAATTCATAGACAATCAAAACAAGGTTAAAATACGTTGCCGCTTTCCGTATAGCGCCCGGGAGCAGTGAACGGCGTATGCCTCAGAAAATTCTATGCACAGGATGCAACACAATCCTCTACGATGGCTTTGAACTCGAATCACCTCTTGAGATTATTCAGAGAAACAACGGGATATGTCCCAAATGCGGACGGAGGCTTGGCTTCGACCCGGACGCCATAAGGATCATTCCGATCAACGAAATCAGAGGCCAAAGGCGATAGGGGCTGCGCGCCTCACGCTTCCGATAATCAGTAAATGGAATTTTCACGTCAACCTGTTGGAAGTAGTTGTAAATGCTTAGTAGAACTCACCTATACGGCTTCCACACCAAGAAGGGCCACATGGTCGAATTCTCAGGATTCGAGATGCCTCTTTGGTACCAAGGCATCGTTCCGGAATGTAAGGCGGTTAGAAACAGTGTTGGAATCTTCGACACCTCTCACATGGGTAGAGCCCTAATATTGGGAGAAGACTCAACGGCCTTTCTGAACTACGTCACAACGAATGATGTTGCAGCTTTGGAGGTGGGTCGAGCACACTACTCCGTGATGTGCAATCAGAATGGCGGCATTATCGATGACTTCATCGTCAACAAACTGGCGGAGAAGGAGTACCTTGTGGTTCCCAACGCAGGAAACCGTGATAAAGATCTCTCTTGGCTGAGAAAGAAGGCCGAGGGGTTCAATGTTGAGATACGGCACATCTCCGATGAGGTTTCCATGTTCGCTGTCCAAGGCCCAAATGCCCAGAAAGTCCTCCAAGAGATGTGTGACGAAGACCTCTCTCTCATTCCTCGGTTCGGCGGAAGAAAAGTAAGTCTTGACGCTATCAAGGCAACTGTTACTAGGACTGGGTATACTGGAGAGGATGGATTCGAGATATTCACATGGGACTCCCCTGTAGAAGAACCCTCGAAGGCAGTCACAATGTGGAACGCAATACTCGACCACGGCAAGAGTTATCACATACAAGCCTGTGGATTGGGAGCACGTGACCTCCTTCGATTGGAAGCAGGAATGTGTCTCTACGGCAACGACATAACCGAATCGATAACCCCGCTCCAAGCCAGATTGGGCTTCTTGGTGAAACTTACCAAGGGCGAGTTCATAGGGCGCGAGGCCCTAGCCCGGGAAAAAGCCGAAGGCATAAAGAAAGTCAGGGTAGGACTAAAAGTGCTTGAGGCTGGAATACCTAGGGCCGAATGCGACATCCTAAGAGATTCCCAAGTTCTGGGGAAGGTGACGAGCGGAACCTTCTCGCCTACGGTAAATCAAGGGATCGCTATGGGGTACGTTCCGACAGAGTTCTCAAAGATCGGCGAAAAGGTGGAGATTAGGATTCGCGCTAAGAACTTGCAAGCAGTAATTACGAGATTTCCTTTCTATGACGCCTTGAAGTACGGTTGGCAAAGAACACAGTAATAATCAAAGAAAACGTGGAGGGGCGTGCCTCGAATCAGTAATATACTACGTTTTAGTTTCATATCGAGCGCTGGATGGACGAACTTTGAAGGTGAGCGACTACGAAGTTCCCGAAGGCCTCTACTACACGAAGGAACATGAATGGGTTAAGCTGGAGGGCAGTAACTGCCGGGTCGGGATCACCGACTACGCTCAGAAGTCTCTTCACGAAGTAGTATTTGTGGATCTTCCCAAAGTTAGTGCCAGGATTGTCCGTTCTCAATCGTTAGGCTCGGTTGAGTCGGTCAAAGCTGTTTCCGACGTGTTCGCTCCGATATCTGGCGATGTCACAGAGGTAAATGTGAAGCTAGCAGACAGCCCGGAACTTGTGAACCAACAACCCTACGGCGACGGCTGGATAGCCGTTATCAAAGCGTCGAACCTTGAGGCGGAGCTAAAGAACCTGCTCAATGCAAAGAGTTACGCAGATTTTCTAAGAACACAGATGAAATAGCCTATTCCACCTTCATAACAGTCTCTTCTCTATAATCTGTGACCACCCTAATGTAGCCCTGCAACTCCTTGTCTAAATCCCTATCGCCTGTATCTACCAGCAACCGTCGATGCGGCAAACTCAGCAACTTGTTCTTTGTAGCGACGACAATTATGTTCTCTCGCCCCGCCTTCTTTATGACATCGGGGCTGATCTGTTGGTTTCCCCTGCCGAAGATATAGGCCTGTCCACCTATTGGTGTGACCACTATCTTCACAGGGTGATCCTGAATCAGCTCAAGTAGTCTTCGTTCGTCAATATCTTTCGCAACTAGCTGTCTCATGTAAACGACATCGACTCCTAGCAATGTCTTTTCCACTCCGATCCTATCCGCGATGGCTCTTACAGTCGTCCCTGGGCCAAGAACGTAGAATTCATCATGCATCTCCTCTACGACATGTTTGGCGATCGCTCTTTGCTGTTCGACTTCGTCCTCTGTCTGGGCAGTGGCCGTCTTGATCCCTTGCATAAGAAGAGGCTCCTGCGGAACGTTCATGTATCCATACAACTTGGCTGACAGACGCCCTGCTCTGAATTGCTCCTCGTCAACGTCCATGACTTCAGCTTGTACAATTGGAAGCTCGCCTAAGAGATACCGGGCTGTGATCTCGGCTGCTTGAGACGGGTTCACAGCGAAAACGGAGCTATGCATCTTCACTCCAGCCGGTATTCCAAGCACGGGAACCTTGCTGTTGATCGCATCCGAGATGTCTCTTGCGGTTCCATCCCCTCCAGTAAAGAGCAGTAAGTCAACAATCTTCTCTGCAAGAATCTTCGCCGTTCTTTTAGTGTCCTCTGCAGTTGTTCTCCCTTGAGGCGTATCGCTAACTATTACTGGAGTAAAACTGGAGTCTCGAGCCTCTTCCTCACCCATTTCTCCTGAAGACGTAAGGATGTCAACGAGGCCGCAACGCGCCCGAAGCTCAATCAGTGCCTCAACTGTTCTTCTTGGGGCAATTGGAGTTGCTCCTCGTCTCAGTGCCTCCTCTAAGGTATCGCTGCCATCGGTCCCCTTCAACCCGACCCTGCCGCTTGACAGGCTAGTGAGGTGCCTCTAGTCCGGCGATCGGGTTGACAATGAGGCCAAGCTTCTTTGGTGACACCTGTTCCTTGCTCCATAGACTGCTTAAGGATTTGAGGCCTAGCTATGCGAAGATCTTGTGACTCTAACTAAGCCTATCTTCAACTTCTCCCCAGCGAGTTTGTATTCGGCTATGTGAGCTCCTGCGGGTGGGGTCTCGCGCTTCATGACATCCGCCAGAGTCTCAGCTGTGATATACTTCTCGAACGTCGAGAATGCCTGAAGACTGTTAGATCCTCCGTCGTAGTAGATGAGGATTCGATCATCTATGTTGAAGCCAGCTTTCTTTCTTTGGTCCTGTATACGACGAACAATGTCTCTTGCAAGTCCTTCTACTATCAACTCCGCAGGAATTGTCTTCTCGACGCCAACGAGAATTCCATCTTCTTCCACAACCAACCATCCCTCTCTCGGCTTGGTTAATATTCTGACTTCTTCAGGGAATATAGTGAACGGGCGTCCATCCACCATCACCTCGACCTTGACATTCCTCTCATGAGCCGAAAGAAACGTCTTCGAGTCCGTTCTTGAGATCGCCTCACGGAGTTTCGGCAACATCTTACCATGCCTCGCTCCAGAAACTTCAGGAATCAGCTCTACGACATATTCGACGAGTTCCTCTCTATCATTCCTCAGATCGAGTTCCTTAACATTCAATTCTTCTCTGATCAGCTCAGAGAGATTCCGTACATTCTCGGTAACCTCTGGGCTCGCGACAACTTTCGCAGCTGGAAGGGGCTGCCTCAGCTTCAGTCCACACTTGCTTCTTGCGGATCGGCCTAGGCCGCAGATCTTGATCGCCAAGTCCATGCTTCTCACAAGTTTCTCGTTCATGAGAGAGCTATCTGCGACTGGCCATTCACAATGATGTACGCTTTCTGGAGCTCCGGGGTCTACGCTGCGGACAAGATTTTGGTAAATCTCTTCGGTCACGAACGGTATGAACGGTGCCAAGAGCTTCGCAAGGGTTATGAGGCACGTATACAGGGTCTGGTATCCCGCCTCTTTGTCGGTGTCGGAAGTACTCTTCCAGAATCTTCTTCGGGATCGTCTAACATACCATGTTGACAACTCATCGACGAAGGTACTGAGCTCGGAGGAAGCGCTGGCAGGATTACAGTTGTCCAAGTAGCTGGTGACGTTCGAGATGAGTGTCTGTAGTCTTGAGAGAACCCAATTGTCAATGAATGTGAGCTGAATTTCTCGTTTCCTAGGAGTCCACCCATCCAGTCTTGCATAAGTCGCAAAGAAGCTGTAGACATTCCACAGAGGGATGAGAAACCTCTTCTTTACCTCCTCTCCCTTTCCGTACCCGAATAGCAGATTTCCTTCTGGGCGGGTTGCACAGTATATCCAACGCATTACATCTGCGCCAAGCCTCTCGACTGCATCGTCAAACCAGATGGCAGTTCCCCACGACTTGTGCATCTCCCTTCCATCTTCAGCCAGTACGAGACCGTGGCCGAAGCAGGTCAGGAATGGAGTCTGTCTCTCCATGACTGTGCTCATAGCAAGCATGGAGTAGAACCAGTTTCGGAACTGTCCGGGTAGTGACTCGCAGATAAGGTGTGCCGGGAACCATTCCATCCAATAGTTCCGGTCATGGCGATAGTTGAGGGTTGAGTAAGCAACTATCCCTGCGTCGAGCCATGGGTTTCCTACATCGGATATTCTGGGCATCGGGGCGTTGCATTTAGGACACGTGACCTTGACGCGATCGATCCAAGGTCTATGCGGGGAATGCCCCTCAAACTCTCTCCATCCTTCAACAGCTCGTTCTCGCAGTTCCTCTTCGCTGCCTATGACATCGAATGTTCCGCATCGCGTGCACTCCCATATCGGAAGAGCCAACCCCCAATATCTCTTCTTAGAGATCATCCAGTCGTCCATGTTGCTTAGCCAGTCCAGCTCCTGCTGTAAGCCGTACTCAGGTATCCAGCGAACCTGCTTGGCGACATCAACTATCTGATATCGGAGGTTCTCCTGCTTGTCTTCCTCCGTCAGATCAGTTAAGGGCTTGTCGAGCTTCTTCCCCATCAAGATGAACCATTCATCAACTAGCCTAAATACTAGTTCGCTTTCACACCGCCAACAAACGGGGTAACGGTGACTGTACTTCTCCACTCCGGAGAGCAGGTTCTTTTTCTTCAGGTCCTCGATGATTGGTTCAGCCGTTTCGTAAACATGCATCCTCGTCAACCATCCAAACCCTTCTACGAAGACTCCGTACTCATCAAGGGGGGCTGGACTCGGGAGGCTGTACTTGCGTCCTAACTCAAGGTCTTCCTTACCACAACCCGGAGCGATGTGAACTATCCCGGTCCCCTCGATTTCACTAACTCCATCCCACAGTATCACCCTGTGGGCTTCGATCGCCCCAGAACGCCTTTCCGCTTCGAGCTCGTCAAACGGGCCTTCATAGGCCAAACCCTCAAGCTCCCGTCCCAGAATTTCACCTATGACTTCATGTTTCCCGGAGACGGTTCTGTCAACAGTAGCCTTTGCGAGATAGAAGATCTCGTCGCCTTGGCGAATCTTCACATAGACCAGATCGGGATGAACAGCGGCGGCAACATTACAGGAAAGCGTCCACGGCGTAGTAGTCCACACAAGCAAGAACTCTTTAGTTTTCCCTCTGAGTTGAAACTTGATTGTGAGTGCATAATGGGTGAGTAGTCGATATCCTTCTGTGGCTATCTCATGCTCAGAGATCGCGGTGGAACATCTAGGACACCAGGGCATAACGTCAGTGCCCTTGCGTATCCATCCCTTTTCATGGCATTTCTTCAGGGCGCTCCATATCATGTAGTTGTTCTCATCCGACAGCGTGAAGTATGATCCGCCGATTTCAGGCATCCCTAGCTGTCCAACCAGTTGCTCAGCTGTTCCTGTAACCGAACCCGCCTTGCCGTTGATCGAAATTGTTCTTTCCGGCTCGTCCAGAAGGTTGGCAAGCTTTCGCAGTAGATCTGGATCATCCCAATCCATCCAGTATCCTAGCCGTATCGACTGTTCCACTTGGACTGCAGCAAACCTCAGTGCCCGCTGCTTGCAACGCTTCACAAACTCCGCTACGCCGAGCTCCTCGATCTCTCTTTTTGACTTGAACCCCAGTTCCTTCTCTACCTCTACTTCAATCCACAAGCCCTGACAATCAAATCCGTTCTGATACCGAAGGTCAAAACCTTTCATGGCATGGTAGCGCTGGAAGAGGTCCTTGTAGGTTCGTCCCCAAGCATGATGAACACCCATAGGGTTGTTTACGGTTATCGGGCCGTCGATGAATGACCACCTCTCCTTTCCTTCGCCGAGGGCAACACGTTTCTTGAAGGCTTTCGTTTCTTTCCAGAACTGCAGAATCCGATGCTCCATCTTCGCGAGATCGAGGGTACTAGCTACTTCTCTGAACGTTGATCCTCACCCATTCTTCGCGCTGCAGACACCAGAACGCAACTGCCTCTGATCAGGCCGTCAAAAAGTCCTGTAGAAGGAGTCAATCCCAGGGAGGAGAATTTTCCGATCCCTCATGTCCTTCCACGCAACGCGCTCACTGTTGCTGCTCGAATATATTAGGTTTGTTCGCCTTGACCCGCAAAAAGCCAGTGAGGCAAGATTCCTCGGCAGGAAATCTTGGTCTTCACCGGACCTGATCTTGGCAGCCAGCCATTTCTGAGTGCGCATCATTTATAATGACCTTGTTTGAATATTGTCGGGTTCAATCGAGGAATCAGTCATGTCACCAATCTCGGGCCTCGGCGGAAAGATCAAAGACTCTCTCAGAGAGAGATTTCGCAGAGAAATCTTCTCGTCAAGGATCCGAGCAGCCGTAGGATACGTTTCCCAACTATCAAGAGCTCAGGTGGCTTTTTTCAGCGCTTTTGTATGCATACTTCTCGTGGCGGCGTCGTTGAGGATTATGCCCCTGAGGTGGGGCTTTTTTCTGTCTGAGTTCGATCCATATTTTCAGTACAGGATCGCTGACTACGTAGCTAAGAACGGGTATGCGGCGTGGTTCCGCTGGCATGACAACATGAGCTGGTATCCCTACGGTCGGGATGTGTACACTTCGGCCTTCCCGGCCCTCGGGTTTACCGCAGCCGCTCTCTTTACATTTCTTAGGATCATGGGTCTCGATGTCGCAATGATTGACGTATGCATAATTTTCCCTGTCGTTATGGGAGTTTTGACTGTTGTCGCGATCTACTTGCTTGGGAAGGATCTTTGGGGCAAAAGTGTAGGCCTTCTTTCAGCGCTGTTCCTAGCAATCAATGGATCTCACATAAGCCGAACTTCACTGGGCTTCTTCGACGATGAAACTATCGGCGTCTTCTCAATGATTCTGATCTTTCTGCTGTATATGAGGGCGATATCTCCCCAACGTACAACAAAGTCTGCATTGGGTTATGGAATTATTTCAGGGCTGATTTTGGCATATCTTAGCTGGGGATGGGGCGCGTTCAGGTACCCCATGGTGCTAATATATCTCTTCACTACACTCATGATTCTTCTAAAACGCTACAACAGCAATATGCTCATTGCATATGTTACCATGTATGGAATCCAGCTTGCAACAGTCACTCAACTGCCCTATCTCGGCATACGCTTCCTGAGAGAATGGTCCACGCTTGCAGTATTCGGTGTGTTAGCTCTTCTTGTTTCGGCCGAGGTCGCTAAGCGTGTAACTACTACACGGATGAGGCTGATTGTATTTGCGGGCATAGGAGGAATACTTGGCGCAGCATTTCTCATCCTTTGGTATCAGGGCGTTGCCATACCTCTAGTTGCAAAGTTTCTGGCTGTGATGGATCCAACCAGAAGGCTTGACATGCCGTTGGTCGAGTCGGTCGCTGAACATCGCCCAGCTACTTGGGCGTCATTCTTCCATGAGTCCGGAATACTCCTCTTCCTAAGTATCTTCGGATTTGTCTTCGCAGCTCAGAGAAGGAGAGACAGCGACATCTTTCTGACACTCTTCGGCCTGTCATCAATCTATTTTGCTGGATCATTGGTCCGACTCACCCTGATTCTCGCGCCAGCGATCTCAATTCTAGCCGGGGTCACAGTGGCTGAACTGTCCAAGCCGTCAGCAGATATCGCCCGAGAGGCAGTCATATTTCCGCGAAGAAAGATTAGGTTCGCAACAAGAGTAGGAAGAGAGTTTGGGGTAGCAATACTCCTAGTACTCATTTTGATTATCTTGCCGACTTTTGCGAGGGTCACAACAGAAGCCTACTCACCAGCTACGATTGCGACATCAAGCTTTCCAACGACTCCAAAGGCAGGTGAAGAGCAGAACTATCAAGACTGGCTGCAAGCACTATCCTGGATGAAGGACAATCTGCCTAAAGAGGCAGTCGTATTCTCATGGTGGGACTATGGCTACTGGATAACTACTCTGGCGGAGAAGCGAACCCTTGCCGACAACGGAACAATCAATTCGACGCAGATCGCAGTGATTGCACGAGCTTTTATACTGAACGAGACCATGGCTGTGCCGATCCTGAAGGAGTACAATGTCTCTCATGTGGCTGTTTACGCTGCGTGGGAGATGTCACAGCAGCAGCAAGTCCAATTCTACGGTGTCGGAGAAGACAGCAAATGGTTTTGGATGGCCAAGATATGCAACGGCACGACGTATCGAGGCCAAAAAATACTCGTTACAGAGAACAGAACTGAATCAGATACAACATATTACAGGAAGGTCATTCAGGACGGTAAGGTGACATCCACGGATCTGATTGCAGACAAGCAAGGAATCAAACCAAATACAGTGGTAGGCGCTCTCATATTGAAGGCTGCTGGGCTAGAATACACTGAGTCTGAGTACTTCACTTCCCAATTCATTTCAAACAAAAAGTGGGTAGCCGTATACTCTGTAATCTACCCAGAACCGACAGTTCTGGATTGTTCCATAAGCACAAAGAACATTGTGTACAATGAGTCCGTTGTCCAGCTCTCCGGGCGACTTTCAACTAAAGGCAAAGGCTTGTTCAACAAGACAGTAGCCCTAGAGTACTCTATGGACAATGGCCAGACATGGCGTGAGATAACCAGAGTTCAATCCGGAACTAATGGCACGTATAAGTATCAGTGGACACCCAACGCAGGCTCCTATCTAGTCAGATCCCGCTGGGATGGGATCAAACGAATATTCATCGGTGCTAAGAGCTCAGACCAGTATGTAATTGTCGACAAGGCGAGGGTCGCAATGTCGGTCGATCTTTTCCCGCGGGAAGTGTCAGCGAATCAGAACATGACGTTCGCTTGCAAACTATCTAAGGCAATATCAGTGGGCACGATCACAATAGACTACTCATTGGACAACAAGACTTGGACTACTGCGGGCTATGGAGAAGTCAAGAACGGGGCTTTCACGCTTAGATGGGCGCCCACGAAACCGGGCACTTACCACGTCCGAGTTGTGTGGGTCGGAGACCAAAACTACTTTGAACTTCCGGTGCAGAACTTCCTCGTAACGGTGAAGTAGGCTAAAAGAGTAGAAGACACTTCAACCTATGTAGATCGTTTGATCCTTCCTGAATGTGCTCGCGAGTTTCTTTTCGATTTCGCCAACCTTTCTTTCGATACTCCGCACTTTGGCTACCTGTCTCTCTAGGTTAGAGAGATTGAGTTTCAGTTTCAAGATGCTCCCAAGAACTTGGAGAACCCTCTGGGCGGCAACTGGGTCCGGCCCGAGGCCTGAGGTCTGGCCCAAGAGGCAGATGGCGTCAAGGTTCATGGTTCTAGCGAGGGCTACCAAGAGTCCGGCGATTCCAACGATCGGGATCCCCGCCTTCTCCACATTGGCTCCGGCAGACGTTAGCTTGGAGACTAAGGTGTCTCTTGTAGAAACACCTACGACCAAGTCCTTGTCCTTTTGGGGAGATACAAATCCTCCAATACTGATGATCTGCGAAGCCGAGAGTTTCACGGCGTATTGAAGTATCTTGGTGGCGACCTCGTATTGCCCGTAGTTGGTCTGTGGTTGGCAATCACCAGTTATCATCACCAATTTCTTCCCATTTTTGGTCGAGTAGTAGAATTCGCTTCGTGGTAACCTTGCTATTCCTCGTGAATCCACAATGGCTTGGTAAGGAAAGTATGGTGAGTAGAGTTCCCCAATCTTCCGCGCTTTCAATTCATCAATGAGGAAGGATACTGCCAGTCCTCCAACAGATCCCAGTCCCGGCAGACCCTCAATAACTGTGGGATTATGAGGCTTGAGTCCCCGCTCTCTAATCATTGTTTCCACTAGAACGTTCACTCCTGTACTTGGCGTACTTGTCCTCAGGCGAGAACTTCGCCGGATGAGGGACTACCGTTTCGCTTCCGCAAATGGGGCAAGCGGACCTAAGCGTGTACCTTCCGCACTTCCGACATTTTCTCATTTGCCATTTCAATCGATCCGGCGCCCCTCGCCGCCCGCGTCTTTGATGTGGGAAATCGCCTCGTCTACGGCCTCCTTCAGGATCGTTTCAGCATCGGAATAGTCTGAGGCCACAACTTCAAGGCGGTACTTGGGCGCCCCTATCGAATAGATCCTGATGTCAATTCCCTCAGGCTTCACTTTCTCCGCGTTTAGCAATGCAGCCCTTATGCCAACGATCCCGTCTGGCTTAGGCGACGTAAGCTCGATTATTCCAGTTAACGTGGTCCTCTTTATCTTGATCTTAAGCTTCGCGTTCTCCGTCAATACTTTCGACCAGTCAGGTGAAAACCCTAACTTCGTGAAGGTTTCCTCTCCTTGACTGATCGACTGCTCCAATGCGTCGTAGACTGAGTCATACTGTTGGACTATTGTGTCTCTGATGTTGTTGAGCGTATTTTCATCAGCGGAAAGTTTTTCTGCCCCACTCCTCAGTATGGCTTCTGCTTTCTTATCCCTCTTCCATTGAAGCATCTTCTCGGCTTTCTCACGTCCTGTTACTCTTCTTAACGAGAGGTCGACTTCACCTCTCTGCCTGTTAATTCTCAAAACCTTCAGAACGAGTTTCTGTCCTTCCCTCACGTGATCTCTGATGTTCTTCACCCAAGTTGTTGAAACCTCGGATATGTGTATGAGCCCCTCCCTCTCCTCGTATTCGTCCAAGACCACGTAAGCGCCGTAAGGAGTTATGTTCTTGACAGTCGCAACAACTAAATCTCCCGTCTCGGGATACGCTTCCTCAGGGGTAGCCATCTTCTCACATGCCTAAGAGCTGCACTATCTCTCCTTTGATCTTCGCTTTTCCTCCTCGAGGCTCAAGAAGAACTTCCTCGCAGACATCGCACTTCAATGTCGTTGAACTTCTTTCGAAAACCACCTGCTCATTCCCACATTTTTGACATTTAATCTTGAGAAATGTGCTGCGAGGCTGAGGAATCAACTCTCTCCGGGGCATCTGGCTATTTACCCTCCTATCTCCATCTTTCTCAGTCTAATCCCATACCTAAAGACGGAATAGCCACAGGTCTTGCATTCAAGCTTGGCGGATTGCTTCTTAGTTGTCTTTGCAGTTCTCTTCAACTCAGGATACTTCTGTCCGCCGTAACCTTGTCGCCTTCGCTCGTGTCTTCTTGCGCCCCACGCAAGCGATCGTTGCTTTCCCGCTTTGTAGAGCGATACAGAATGCTCTACATGCTTCTTGCACTTCGGACAGTAAACCGTCATTGTCTTCGGAATCTTCAATCTTTTTCAACCTCTACTTTCACGGCTGCCCCTTGATGGATCAAGGCTTGGGCGTTCTCCGCTGGCAGGGTAGCTACGTCTTCAGGTTTAAAGGGGCCATAGGTCTTCAGGTCAACGCCGATTATGGCCGGAATCTCACAAGCAAATCGCACTAATATTTCTTGTGGCATCTCTCTTGATCTCGATGGAGCAGTGTCGATTTGCTTTCCTTCTGAGAGGCCTTTCTGCAATCTTGAGTGCTGAGTCGATGCTTGTCGCAGTTCTTGGTAGATGTCCTCTTCTTGTCGTGTTAGGAATCCTGTGGGGATCGGCTTCCCGTTTGAAAGCAAAGAGTCAAACATTTTTTCGAATCTGGTCGTTGTGATCTTAGATAATAGTCTCCTGGCGCTGTCTAACTCCTGCTTGAGTAGCCTAGCCCTCATCGTTTTGTTATCTATCATCCTCTGGGCCTCTCTCAACTTCCTTACATAGTCTGCTGCTCGTTCGAAGAAGTTCTTTGGAAGAGCGTGCAAATCAGTCGTTAGCTTCTCTCGTCTCCAGGCATCGTACAGTTCTTGGTACATGTCATTCACCATTGAATGAGGCTTTTCCCTTAGATACGAGAAGCACTGCAGCTGCGCTTGGCAGCGTAACAACTTTATCAACATATGGCCCAAAGGTCTGATTTCCAATTCTGAATTGCGGAGCTTCTTTCACATGCACCGTTTCCTCCCCCTTGAACGCAATGGCGTCGATAAATGGGTCGAAGCTTTCAATATTGCTGGCTTCTGCCGCTCTGAACCCTGTCCTCCCATTCAATGTCTCCGGTATGCGAATTAGTCTATGGATGTCTGTTGTGACCACGGTGTCCACCTTCGCGGATTCTCTCTCCACGGCTTTTCGGATTAGTGTTCTCAAGGTCGCTGGGCCAACTCCTTCAGGGAACTTCGTGGCCTTTTCTCCGATCCACATTGAGGCAAACTCCTCTCTACTACCGGCAATAGTCTTGGCAGTTCTCCGGTTGATGTCCCAGCTCACCAACTCGTCTTCTGAGGTTTCAGTGAGGATTTCATATATTCCTCTAGCAACTCTGCCGGGCCATCCTGAAGCTCCGACCTTGGCATCTGGGGCTGCTCTTCTATCCAAGAGATCTAGATGAAGGTCAGTGTCGAACCCAAGACCTAGCACGTAGTCAACAATCTCCTTTCTCTCATCACTATCAAGATTCTTAGCCTCGTCCGCCCTTAGATGTACATGGTATCCTCTATGTCCTGAGAAGCACACGGTCATGTCACGCCTGAGGAAGCCGAAGTCTTTCGCTAGAAAATCTAGGAGTTTGATAACCTCTTCCTTGGCTCTTTCCAAGCATATCTCGCAAAGCCAAGCTTCTTCGTCTATCCTTTCTCCTTGGCATTTTGGACATTTTGCAGGAACAGGCCCTTTTCCTTGTGTGTTGCAGTTCTTACAGGTCCAAAGATCATGAACATACTTGCACGGGGTTACTATGTGGTCGGCATCCACATCGAAGGTGAGGTCTGCGCCCTGCCATCCCTTCCTATCCATCTCCTCTTCTGGCTCGAGATAGTATGCGGTCGAGCTGTATGCGTGAGCAGGCACAGTCGTCCTGATGAAGGCGTGAAGGTCGTTCGCCGTTTTGAAAGCCTTGTGTCTTACCATTACCCCTGCTTCGAACAACAGGAACCCGTATTCTCTCTTTTCCATTTCAGGAGGGGGCTTTACCTTCTCGGCATTGTCTCGATAGTACTCTCCAAACCTTTCCCTTACATACTCGTTATTTTCCTGCATATCTTCGACCCTTTGGGAAAGCTTTGTAGAGTTTCCTTCTATAGTAAGAGAGTGGATGACTGGTCTGTCTACACAGCTCGTCCGGAGCGATGCACAGCCCATGCGTTCTCAGAGTCGCACACTTTGGCGGCTTGTACTTCGTCTTACCTCCCCTTGCTCCGGCGATATGCTCAACTTGGTATCGCGTCTTCTTCTCATCAAAGTCGGCTGCTGTCTTGAACAGTAGCAGAATGTCCTCTTTGCTTACGCCGGCGTTGACCAAGAAGGAAGTTACGGCGAAGCGCCCGATGTGAGGTATATGCTTGCCAGAGTGCATTGAATCGTACAAGTTACGTATACATGGAGGCATTGCTGCAAGATCAGCCGTCTTGGGCAACTCCGAGAAAGCGGCGGTGGCCCTATTCTCCGAAACCAACCTCCTTAGCTCTTCAATTCTGCCTCTGAGGAAATCTGGCTCTTCTGGAGGCACATCCCTCATCCTGCTGAGTATTCTACTTTGGATCTCTTCTTGGAGGAGCCTTGCAGCTTCATCTTTGTTTACCTCGACGAACCCATGATCAAGGAGCCGATTGGTTAACTTCCATCTTGTCTCCCTGATCCTGAGCGCATTCTTAATGTAGTTCTTGAAACTCACTTTGAGAGTTGTCGCTCGTTCGTTCATATCCGTTTCCGGAATGTCGATCTTCCAGCCAAAAGTCTTCGAGGCTACTTGGGCGATCCTACTCATATCGTCGTTGAGCAGGAATTGTGACGCTCTCTTGGACTCAGCCAACGCGAAGCGTCTTCTCACCCAATCATCCTGAAGAATCGTGGAGAGGTACACTGCCACAGGAAATGATAAGATTTCTACGTCATCATTTTGCCACTCTGATGACACTGCGCCTTGCACTATTGCCTGTCTGAGCCTCTCCTGAGCTCTATCGAGAATTGGGATGTAACTCTGGTCAGATAACTCTTCTATTGTTAATCCTCGTTGCCTTACGTATTCCACTGCCTCAGGCACTACCGGATATTTCGCTTGGTCCGCTTTGCTAAGCATATTGGATTGCTTATTCCGCTTCTATCCTCGGCGCAAGATAATACTGCAATCGCCCCTGCTGAGCCATCTCAAACTGAATCCGAACTGGCATATTGGAAGAGTATTCGACAGTGACAACCTCAGAGGTCGTAGCTCCGGCCTTTATGATCTCGGCCAGGTAGTTGAGGTTAAAGGTTGCTTTCGAAGGTTCCTTCACCTCAAGATCAAGTAGGGCCTCGCTTCCTTTCTCCAATTCGATTGTGGCGCTACTCAACTCCCCGGACGAGTTAACTACGAACTTCTCCGCAGTAGACTCAAGCCTCACGTTGTCGCTTATTGCCTGGGAGTCCTCAATCATGTCTCTAAGGCTGCTCGCTATCATCTTGACCCGTGCATTGAAGTTGAGTTTGGGAGTGGGGACCTCCTCCTCGCTGGGTTCAAGGGTTGGCATGGTAAACTTTCTTGTCATCTTTCCTTTCAACACCATTTCGATCTTCTTCGTTCCTTCATCATATGCGATGTCGAGGTGTTCGTCTGATCCGACTCTTCTAAGTAGCTTAAGCATCGAGTTCATATTCATCCTAATCTTCAGCGGAGCACTACACGAATAATTCTCGAAAGCGGAACTTGGAAGCTCAAAGTCAACCATTGCCACATGAGAAGGATCCATCGACCGAAGCTTAATTGTGTCCGACGATATCTCAAAATCAGCCTCTTCTATTAATGTGGAGATGGCTGTCAGTAAGTTCTTCCAGACCCTAGCGTCTGCGAAAGCTGCTTTGAACATATGCTTTCCCAACTCATACCGTTGCCTTGACTTCAGCCAACGGCCTTTGACTGCATTCTCTGAGAAGCATTCTCGCCTTAAAAGACTAGTGCGTTGGAACCGGTAAGGCTAGGCGCTTTCTCGCCAAGTTGTCCCGCAACGAGTGCATCGGAAGAACTGTGTGGAGGATTCGTCTGCACCTCTTGTCTGGACCAACCAGTAGAATGCTTCGTTGTTCCCGCATTTCGGGCACTCTGCCCTCGTCTTAGGAAGGGTTCGGATCTTCTGCTCTTCTTCTCCTATGACCACTATCTTCTCTGCATCATGCTGGATCTTGCTTAGGCTCTTTTGGGCTTTTCTGGTTTCGTATCCGCACTTAGGACAGTTGAGTACGACTTTCTTCTCCTTCATCTGGGGTGTAAGCGTTGTTCCGCACTTGGGGCAGAATTGCATTCGGGCTCAGCTGCCAGCCCCCCAAAATGCCGGAGTGTCCGATTTAATCTTTTTGGGGTATTCGCGGCTGATGCGATAAGGCCAGCAACCCTAACTGGCTCAGGCATGATGCCTTCCCGACTGGTGAGCCTTAGGATTTCAACAGCCT
The DNA here is from genome assembly GCA_964653695.1 of uncultured Candidatus Bathyarchaeia archaeon. Lineage (GTDB taxonomy): Archaea > Thermoproteota > Bathyarchaeia > 40CM-2-53-6 > JALHTG01 > JALHTG01. Next base: position 24,942 of record CAZZFQ010000002.1, read on the forward strand.
TCTCTGCACCTAGAGCTATGCCGAGCGCCGAAAGGTCCTTTTGCAGCCTGAAGTGAACAGTGTTCTTTGCTTTCCTTAGTATTCGGCCCGCAACTTGAATCTGGCTTCCTTGAAGAATCGCAATCGTTGGGAGTCTCGTGGTGGCGCTGAACTCCATCAAACCAGTAGCTTTCATGTAGCTCAACAGGGCTCCATGCAACATGGCAAATCTCAACTCATTGCAGAACTTCGACTCAGTGACCATTGTGGCTAGTCTTCTTCCCACAGAGGCCTTGGTAACGTCGATGATGGCGGTGATGACGCCGTCAAGCCATAAGCTACCTCTGAAGACAGCCCCAACGACGACTCTCCTCCTAAGCCGTGCAGTTCCGTCATCTATCCCTATGACTCTGGTTTCTTCTTTCAAGGGTGTCTCCCTATTTGTTCGTCAGTTTCTCGAGGATCCTTTCAGAAAGAGTCGCAAACGCATCCGAGGGAGAGCCTATTTCTCTTTCAAGAATAGCTGAGACTTCATCTATAGTAAAGTGGTGATAGAGCCATGCGTAGGCGACAAGCGATTCAACTGCGTTAGACACATCACCTCTGCTCATCCTCTTTGGAAGGAGCCTGCGGATTCCTGCCTTGCGTGCCGCATCCGCCAGAACTTTGTCGCTAACCTTGGTCCCAACGGGCTGCTTGAGGCTTCGTGTGAGGGCAAGAGAATAGGCAAGGTTGACGAAAGAATCTCCGAGCTGAGCAAGCTTTCTGTCTAGGAGTATCTGGATAAGCTCTTGCGTTTTCATGATGAGGAGCCGCCGTTGAGATCTGAACTTTGAAGGTTCGCTGGACGATGTCAACCGAATCCTGTGGAATTCAAGTCTACTGGGGCTTCGTAGCCTTCTCGAATTCCTTCAGGAATTCGTTCGTCATTTGATCAATTCTGTCTAATGCTCTTAACAGGGCCCTCTCGGGCGATCGGTCCGATCGGGTTTTCAAATGCAGGATCGGTTTTGCTACTAGAGGATGGGGAATATCGTATCCCGCTACCTCCACGGACTTGTCCTCTAGAAGTGCGTGTTGCAGCAGGTTACAGAAGGTATGCCCCTCATCCTCAATCTCGATTTTCATCTCGTTTTTCGATTTCTTTAAGATGTTTATTTTCATCGTGGGTTCCTCTAAGCGACATATCTGCCATAGTCATCGGACATCTTTCTGCGCTCAACCTTTCCACAGGAGGGACACTGCAGGAGGTGATTTCGCTGCACAAGAGGTTGGCCACATTGTGAGCAGTAAGCCTTCACCACGCCCAATCCTCTCCCTATGGTCGTCAGTTGAGGAACTCTATTTTTCGTGCTTACTATCTTTGCGCGAACGATGTCTCCCGTCTTGCATACTTCTTTCATTGTTCTCTCGTACCGAGGGCTTGACGAGGATATGTGAAGGATGCCTGAGAAAGGCGTTCCAACATGCACTTGATCTATTTCAAGGATGCTAACCTGGGCGAGTTTGTCCTGTGTGCTTGTGACGACACTGATTACAGTAGAGTTCTCTTCAGGGATCAACGGCTTCTTCGTCTTTCTCTGGATCTCAACAGTCTTGTTTATCATGTCAAGCTTCGCGAGGCCTATAGCCTCTGAGTATATGGTTCCCTCCTCTTCATAGGTGCCAGGGCCAGGGACGAATTCCTCTATGACGCCCAGCCTCTCGCCAGGAACAACAAATTGTACGCTCTGTCCAACCTTGCTATGCATTCTTTACCATCCTGAAGAGATCAACTTCTACCGAATGCTTCCTTCTGCGATGGAACGTGAACATGTGTGGGATTTCAAGTTTGAGTTGATGTATTTCGGTAACCGTGCCTCCATGCTTTTCAATCAGCCTTTTTATAAAGGCTCTGTTCCCGGCACTGCTCTTGTGAAGAGAATACACGACATTTCCAATCTCCAACGCCTTGATCACGAATATTCTGTCTGCACCTTTACGTTGAGCTCCGAAGGGAGGATTCTGAACCACTGTGTCAACCTTGCCAGTGATTGCTCTGACATCGCAAAGTATCCATTGAACCTTGTCTTGTTGGCTTGACATTGCTGCGTTCCGCTTGGCTGTCTCTATTGCCCTTTTGTCCAAATCCACACCCACGGCCAGCTCAGCTCCTAAGTAGGCACTTCCAAGCGCAAGCCTTCCGGTTCCACAACCAAGATCTGCGACGACTCTCGATCCTATGTCGTGATGCCGGTACTCTGCAATGAACAGCATCTCTGAGGCACCCTCAGGTGAAATCGTGTACTGTTCAAGGCTAGGTTTCGGGTCAGGGTGCGGCTTGAGTGATTGGAGGAACAATTCCAGTTCTCTTTTTCTGACTATAGGCTGATGCTCCATCCGACGATCTCCTCCTTTGGTAGGTTCGATTTGAAGTTGGAAGCTCCAACTTTTTGTTCGCAGTTCCTACCGTTTAACTTTCGCCTTCTCTGGAGAGTTCGTATGGGCAATTTCCATTCTAACGTTTCGTTCGGAGGCGGGCTCTCTTTCCTTATCGTAAGTTTAGCGCTGTCAATTCACTACAGTTCCGGTTGAATTCCAAACTGATGTTTAGCTGTGGCCACATTGGAAAGGGCAATGTGGTCTCCACTCTTAGTTACGACTCTTCACAGTTTAAATATGGCCATGCCAAAGCCTCATCTTCATTCGACGTTTAAGGAGGCTGGTAAGAAGTGGTCCTGCAAGGAAGAGGAAGGATCTGGAGAAGAAAAGACGGAAAGTACTTCTTGTATCTTCCGAAGCATGTTGTAGAAGACAGCGCGTTTCCTTTCGATATAGACTCATCCCTTCCTGTGAAGGTCGCCATAGACCGTTTGGCAAAAAGGCTTCTCGTGACGCCGCTATGCAAGATCAAGGCTCACAAAGAAAAAAGGGACTAGACGCGTCAACTGGTGCACAGACTGAGGGATACAGAAGGCCGAATTTGGGCGCTCTGATTCTGTAGGACCTCCTCAGGGTAGTGTCTCTCTCATTTTCCTGTTGAGTCGGCTAGGGCAACGGCTTGAGCACAAGCAGTAGCTCTCTCCTTGGCTAGGAACCCAACGATTTCTCAAGCAAGTCTCCAGCTTGCCCAATTTTGGTTTCCCTTGAATCTCAAGGCCTAATTCTCCTCTATGATTTCACCGATAACGTGGGAGCTACATCCTCTAGCCGAAAAACGTCCCTGATTTCTTCAATAGCCGAAGGATCAGCCACAGGGGGCATCCCTATGCCCACACTAAACGTGCGCATATGGGAGACTGATGACACAATCGGAACTCGAGATCTCTTTTCATCTCATACGTCTACAAGGGCGTTCCATTCGAAGAGCTATCCTCTTGTGCGTAGTCATTCCAACGCTTCACGTCTACTGCTATCATCGCCTCCTCCGGATTGAGAACAGGTTTTCTGAATCGGTCTCGGTCATCCAATGCGACTCTTGGGCAGCCTGTGCTCACGAAACCTTCAATATCGGAGAAGTTCTCCAACGCAATTGGATCTATCTCTCTCAAGGCGAGGAGCACGCATTCATAGCCTCTACTTTCCAGAAGATCTCTCATCTTCGCAGCTGCGGTTGGCTCGAATTGCCCTGTTTTGAGTCCTATGATTATTCCTAGTTTTCTGGCTTTTCTGAAGGAGTCTATGGCCGCGTATCTCTTTCTATAGAACCTCTTAGCCAGCTTCTCCATGTCCCGTACTTGGTGTTGAAATGGATCTGCCACGGCTGTCCTTTTTCCTGTAGCAATTCTGACGCCCAGCCCGTGAATATCTCCCCCAGACAGGATTAGGAACGCGTCTACTTTAGGGGAGATGGACTTGACCGTGCCAAGCTGGCATCCCAAGACCTGACCATCGTACCTTAGCTTTCCCTCTGCTTTTCCTATTACGACAGTTTTT
>CAZZFQ010000002.1:28935-54347 GCA_964653695.1 uncultured Candidatus Bathyarchaeia archaeon
GACCTGACCATCGTACCTTAGCTTTCCCTCTGCTTTTCCTATTACGACAGTTTTTCCCGCCTCCTCAAGGATGCGCTTCGCAGTGTCCAACTTGTCGATATGTTGAATCACTGAGGCAAGCCCGATGACTCGCTCCTCCTTGAGTTCTCTCAGAGCCTTTCGGACCACTCCAGTAACATCAAGCGAGTCTCTCGCCTCAATGAACAGGCACCTATTGTTCTTGATCCCTGGCATTTCAGAGTGGCCGAGATGGACTATCAGGTCAGCATTTAGGATAGACGCTTCAGTAAGTGCTAGGTCGCAGGAACCGTAGCAGGGATCAGCCGAGATTATCACCTCTGCTGATGTTTGTTTCTCGAGCAATCGCGATAGGTGGAAAGCAGCTGGCCTAAGCCCATCGGGCACCTGTAGCAGGACTCGCTTTGAGTTCCGCCTAGTTATCTCGCTTATGATCCTTTCCGGCTCTAGATCCAACAATTCGCTTTAGGATCCTTACCGAAGTTCTAGAAACTACGCATCCTAGGTTGTACAGAATCTCAAGGTTCTATCTTCGTCGTTTCTGTCTTCGCTGAGTGCCATGTTTTCTTGAAGGTCCTTGTCGTTCCTCTACTTTGGCAACATCTATGTATGCTTGAATGACTGTGTCAGGGTTGAGGCTCATCGAGTCTATTCCGTTCTCTACGAGGAAGACTCGCACCTCCTCAAAGTCCGAAGGTGACTGTCCGCATATTCCTACCTTGACACGAGGCTTCGCTGAGTGTGCTACCTCGATGAGTTGCGCAATCGATCTCTTAACCGCCTCATTTCTCTCGTCAAAGAGATGTGCCAATAGTTCAGAATCTCTATCTATGCCTAGCACTAGTTGTGTAAGGTCGTTGCTGCCTATGCTGAAGCCGTCGAATCGTTTGGAGAACTCATCTGCGAGGATAACGTTGCTGGGGATTTCTGCCATGCAGTATAGCTCCAAGCCGTTCTTGCCTCGTTCGAGTCCCTCCTCCCGAAGCACTTTGATGACTTCGTCAGCTTCCTCGATAGTTCTGCAGAACGGGAACATTATCTTTACATTTGTGAGTTTCATTTCGTCACGGACTTTTTTCATGGCTTTACATTCGAGACGGAAGGCTCGAGAGTAGTCTCCTCCGTAGTATCTACTGCAGCCGCGATATCCGATCATAGGATTGCTCTCGGTAGGCTCGTATAGCCAACCGCCGATGAGGTTTGCGTATTCATTGCTCTTGAAATCCGAGAGGCGAACTATGACATCCCCCCCAATCATTCTGTCACCAGATTTGGTGGGGTAGAATGCTGCAGCGATCGTCGCAACGCCATATGCGAGCTTGTCCACGAAGAACTGAGGTTTGTCTGCGTATCCTGCTGTGATCAACTCGATCTTCTTTATGTCTTCTTCAAGTTTTTGCTGTACCTGCTGAAGAGGTGTCTTGTGCCTAAGAGCAACTTGTTCGAGTTCGCTCTTGTTCTGTTGCATTTGTTTCAACTTTTCAAAGTCAAGCAGAGCAAGAGGATGGACTTGGATGTGAGAGTTTATGATGAACTCGAGCCGAGCAAGGCCTACCCCATCGTTCGGCATCTGTCCTTGGTCGAACGCCTTTTCTGGAATACCTACGTTCATCATTATTGCGGTTCTTGTTCTTGGGAAATGTGACAGGTCGGCTTCATCAACTTCGAACCTGAGGAGTCCCTCATATATCCTGCCCGCTCCCTCACTGCAGTCCACTGTAACGTCCAAGCCTGACTTTAGTACCTCTGTGCCGCGCTCAGTCCCTATGACGCAAGGTATCCCCAGCTCACGGCTAACAATCGCAGCGTGGCATGTGCGCCCTCCCTTGTCTGTTACTATGGCCGATGCTATCTTCATTATCGGTTCCCAATCGGGATCAGTCATTTCTGTTACGAGGACTTCGCCCTTCCTGAATTTTGTTATGTCATGGGCGCTTTGTATGATGTTGGCGGGCCCTTGACCTATCATCCGTCCGACTGGCTCTCCCTCGACGAGGACTGTGCCCTTCTCCTTTAGAATGTAGGTTCTCAGTTTTGTCCGATCTTTTACGGAGTGAACGGTTTCAGGGCGAGCTTGCACGATGTAGAGTTTCCCTGATCTTCCGTCGCGAGCCCATTCAATGTCCATGGGCAAACCGTAGTGCTTCTCGATCTCGACAGTGTATCGAGCGAGTTGCTCTGCCTCCTCGTCAGTGATGACATATCTGAGCTGCAGTTCCTGAGGAACCTGATCTTGTACAGTTCCGCCCTTTTCATCATAGATTAGTTTAATGGTCTTGCTTCCGGGCCTTTTGCTGATCAGTTTTCCTGTGGGTTTGAAGACGTAGAACTGGTCAGGATTCACTTTTCCTTGGACGACATATTCACCGAGTCCCCAGCTGCCGGTGATGTATACGACGTTTCTGAAACCTGACTCGGTGTCTATGCTGAAGATTACGCCACTGCTTGCTAGGTCGGAACGAATCATTTTTTGAACTGCGACGGAGATGAGTACAGTGGAATGGTCAAATCCCTTGTCAACTCGATAACTGATAGCTCTATTGGTGAAGAGGCTTGCCATGCACTTCTTCGTTGCTTCGATTACGTTGTCGAGGCCTCTAACGTTCAGATAGGTTTCTTGTTGACCTGCGAAGCTTGCGTCAGGGAGATCCTCTGCTGTTGCGCTACTTCGGATTGCGCAGTCAGGATCCTTTTCGCCAAGTTTCTCGCTCAGTTTCTGGTAGTACTCTGCGATTGCTTGTTCGAGTTCTGTAGGTAGTGTGGTTTTTTCAATGGCCTCTCTAATGGCTGCCCCCCTCTTCTGCAGCTCAGTCACATCATGTGTGTCCAAGTCCGCAAGTTGCTTACGTATGAAGTCGCCGAGGCCCGCCTTCTCGATTGTGAGTTTATAAGCATATGCAGTTATGGCGAACCCAGGCGGTACAGGGACATGGGTCCTCTGAATCATTTCGCCTAGGCTAGCGTTCTTTCCGCCTACAAGCGGTACGTCTTCACGGCCTACTTCATCAAACCAGAGCGCGAGTGCAGGATTTTTGTTGTAAGGCAAGTCAGAGTCGCCTGCCTAGCTAGGAAGAACAGGTCATATTAAAGCATCTCGCAAAGTCTTGAGATGTGTAAAAGAAACAAGTGTCGAGGCTCGTCATTGGCTTAGGCGAGTTCCTCAACAACTATTCTGCAATGGGTCGGAAGTTTTCCTGCGCTAACCGTTAGGGCTCTTTTTGCGTATTCAACCGCGTCACGATTCACACAGATTGAAAGAATGGCTTGATCAGCTTTCAATCTGGCTGCTCTCCCTGAAGGCTTTCCGAAAGATCTTCTCATCCCTTCTTGGAGCCTATCCGCCCCCGCAGTGGCGATCATCCTGTTCTCTCTAAGAACTACATGTGGGTAGACGCAGAGGTTCAGGAGGTAGCCCGTTTCCCCCAACTTCTCAGCAAGCACCTTGTTCGCAGCGACTCGGGCTGCTTCTAGTGCGTTGTGTCGAATCTGAACAGTGTTTCCGGCCAGAAGCGAAACTTTGTGTTCATATTTCCCCTTAGAGTCACCCATGGTGAACCTGCTAATCTTCAGTGATGGCGATCCGTGAATATACTGTTCCCTAGTGTAAGGCTGGCCTTTTGCACGTCTGTAGTTGCGGCCTTTCAATGAGATCGAATCCTGAGTCGGCTCAGCATACCGTTCCTTAAGCCATATTTAAGGGTTCAACGATCTTGATCGACTTCGCTCTTACTTCTTATTCGATGGCAGGCCCGACGGATGACTCCCATCAGAAGAAGGGCCTCTCTCTTGGAGAGAAGTCCTCGGGAGATTACATTCCTGAAAGCCCTCATGGCCTTTCTTTGTCTGTGGCTTGGAGTTTCTACCTGTTCAGCAAGTTCTTCGAAATATCTGGCTAGCCGAGCTCTGACATCTGAGTCGACAGCTTGAACGGCTTTCTGAGCGCCATGCATATGCTTGTGTAACTCGTAGAGTACTATTGCACACGCAGCGGATACGTTAAGCGTTCTGTAATCCTTGCTTGCTGGGATTGTTATGATTACGTCGCATTGATTCAATTCGTCGTTGGACAACCCTGTGCTCTCTCTTCCAAAAACCAGACAGATTCTGTCCTTTCTCAATTTGATCTTCTGCGCGTATTCCTCGGGAGAGAGAACGACCCTGAGAACGTTTGATGGCCTCTGACCGGGAATGGCTGTCGTTCCTGCAATTTGTCCACAATCTTTGAGTGCCTTGTCAAGGGTTGTGACTATTTTGGACCTTCGGAGAACATCGTATCCATGAGATGCGCGTGCCCTTGCTTCCGAGTCAATCTGTGTCTTAGGGTTTACAATCCACAGATCGGTGAACCCGAAGTTCTTCATGGCCCTTGCTATCGAACCTACGTTCCCTTCGTGCTCGGGCTCAACGAGAACAACTCTAATCTGCATGGTTTTCCATCTAGAACTTGAAAAGCGCTTGATGCCGGCAAAGGGTGTCAGATAGGTTCTCCAATTCTGATGGTGTCAACTGGAAGATTCTCTTCTGAAGGAGAGCAGCCGCTTCAACAAGACTTTCCAAAGGCTCCTTCGCATTTGGGTCAATGGCGCGATTTAGGACTCCTCGCAGAGTCCTCTTTCTCTGAGAGAAGAGGTATCTAATCATTCGATCTAGGAAAGCTTCGTCGGCACATGCGACTTGGGCTCTGGGAACGATCTTGACTATGTGTGAGTCAACTCTCGGTATTGGTCGGAAAGCGGTCTTTGGTATGAAGTCGAGAAGTTCCACATAGGCTCTGTGTTGCAGAGCTACTGTAAGTCTGCCATAGTCAGGCGAGCCAGGTTCTGCAACGAGTCTTGATGCGAACTCTCTTTGAAATGTCATGGTCATAGAATCGAGCCTCTTCTTCAAGAGGAGAAAGATTAGTCTTGACGAGATGTAGTACGGCGGACTGGAAACCACCTTGTTGAAGATTGGCAGAGGAACCTTCAGGATATCTCCCTCAACAATCTCCACATGTTTCTTGCCGTGGAATTTCTCTCGCAGGAAATTCGCTAGCCGCGGATCCTTCTCCACCGCGATAATCTTGTCCACACGTTCTTCAAGGATGGCTGTGAGGTTGCCGGTTCCTGCTCCCACCTCGAGGACTATCTCGTCTCTTCTGAGCACGGCATAGTCAGCGATCTTGCGAAGTATTTCAGAATCTACTAGGAAGTGCTGACCCAGCCGCTTGGACCTACGATTGCGACCGGGGTCTCGTGTCGGCATGGCGCCTTAGATGGCCCTCGTAAAAAGCCGGTACTTCGATTCTTCACTAAGCTCCTCAATTATCCTCTTTGCGATAGTTTTTGCAGGGTACGCCAGGCTTGTTCTCTTCTGAATGTCTGCGAAACTCTCAAAAGGCTTCTTCTCACGTTGGTTGACTATCTGCCACATGGATTTCTTACCTATTCCCGGAAGGACCTCTAATGCGTGCATCCTAGGGGTGACTGCCTGAGTCTTGTTGAAGAAATCAACAAATCTCTTCTCCTGGTTCTCAATCAGCTTTTCCAGAACGACAGGTAGCTCTGCCTTCGCTGAAGCGGTGAGTTCCTCATAACTGATTCTGCCTATTATGCGATCTACTTTTTCTCTTCTCTCTTTTCCCACGTAGATCCTCTCCTGGGTCTCCACAGAGCATCCTGGCTTAAGCTCCGCCTCAAGTAGTGTGAAGTAGTCTTCGCCCAAGACTTGAACGGTGGGGGCTGCCATATGTCGCGATCTGTCAGGTGATGACCTGCCAGTAGGCAGAAAATCCAGCACATATGCATATTCCTCATAGAGTCGCTTCGGTGCCTCGATACCCGCCTCTCTCTCGGGTGGTCTAACTGTTTGAGTCAAGAATTGGATACCTGCCTAGGCTCTGCTGTCTATTCTCTCTGGACGGAAGATTGCGTAGATATCGTCAGTGAAGCGAAAAGCCTCATTTGCACCAAAACCGTCTCTAAGAGGACTCGGAATTTCATGTTATAAACCTTCCTTAGGAATTGAGTTCCACGCTATGATCTTTAGGATCTAGATAGGAATCTCCCATGACTCAGGATACGCAATATCGTTAATCTAGAGCCAGTCTAGTCGTCCTAGCGGCCTAAAGCGTCTACCCCTTTCCTGCGGCGTGAGACACTAATCTTAGTATCTCTTCGAGCTGTTCAGTTGCAATTACCCTGCCTTTCGTCGCAAGTATCGTCCGGAGTTCCTCTCTGGTTGTTGGCAAGCAGTTCACTATTTGGATGGCTTCGGCTTGGCTCAGCTTCACCTTCTCAACGAGCTCCTTGACGAGCCTGTCAGCTCTAGCAGGGCTGGTTTTGCTGAACTTCGTTGCAAAAGCCAGGGTTCTTCGCTGGAATTCTCCGAGCTCCTCTTCTTTGAATCTCTCAAGTGTACGTTTCGCTTCTATTATCGTGACATCTTTCTGACCTTGTATCCTCCTTGGCATAGCCTTATCGCCCTCGGCCCTCAAGGTGCTCAGGTCTGACTAGAATTGTGGCGGGTCTACCCCCCGCGGAGACTTTGACCACGTAGCTTCTTCCTCTTCGTCCGGCTATGACTCCCACCTTCCCGTAGAACCGTCTGTGTGGCATCCCTTTGTGCACGCTAGGATCGGTCTTTATGCAGACCTTGTCCCCCACAGCATACGCTTGCAGTAACTTGCCTATGCCTATCTTCCCTCTCTTCCTACGGTCCTTCCGGAAGAGAGCCCTGGTCCTAGAGCGATACCCTTTTGATCTTCTGACCATGAGCCTCACCAAGTCTCGGCTTTAGGCGCACCGTCTTCCGCCCCTTTCATATACACCTTTCCCTACGGTTTCATCTGAAACATTCCTTTCCTTAGTATCATAGGCTGGCGCCTTTTCATCAGCTTCAACATTTTCTTCATATTCGAATATTGAGTGACCAGCTCTTTCACTTCCTTCTCGCTTCTTCCCGAGCCTCTTGCAATTCGTCTGGCCCTTGACGAATCAATCACCTTAGGTTCCTGAATCTCTTCCTGTGTCATTGACTGTATGATAACTCTCCACGAATCGAGTTTTTGCTCAGCTATGTCCATAGCGTCATCCGGTATGTTGAAGCTCCCAGGAAGCATTCTGAACACCTTCTTAAGAGGACCCATCTTTCTTAGAGCTTCCATCTGTTCAAACATGTCTTTCAGTGAAAACCTGCCTTCCAGGAAGACCCTTGCCTTTTCTTCAGAGACACCCATCTCAGCTTCTCTGACTTTCTCCACGAGACCCTTGATATCTCCCATCCCGAGAAGTCTACCAACGAAAGCGGATGGGACAAATTCCTCTAGATCGTCAAGCTTCTCCCCAGCTCCTATGAACTTGATCCTCACTTTAGTAGCTGCTACAGCTGAGAGCGCGCCGCCGCCTCGGGCTGAGCCATCCAGCTTTGTAACAAGTATCGAGCCAACAGTTGTGGCTTCTGCGAATGCACTGGCTTGAGCCATTGCCTGCTGTCCTATCGTGCCGTCAATTGTCAGGACAATCTCATCTGGGCGTATTGCTTCTGCCAGTTCCCTCATCTCTTTCATGAGATCCTTTTCGTTTCTATGTCGGCCAGCCGTATCGATAATCTTGATATCACATTTCTCTCTTGCAAGGTACGTCACTCCGTTCTTAGCCACCATCCATGCTACTCTTTCAGAAGGCTCTCCGTACGCCGGCACGCCTATCCTGTCTGCGAGTTGTTTCATCTGTTCAAAGGCTCCTGGTCTGAAAGTGTCGGCGCATATCAGTCCCGGTTTGAGGCCTCTCTTTTGGTAGAACCTTGCGATCTTGACAGCGCTGGTGGTTTTGCCTGATCCCTGAATTCCAACAAGCATCATAACAAAGGTCTTTCCGGGTTGGACCAATGTTCCTGACGGTTCTTCGCCCAAGAACCTGGTAAGTTCTTCGTATAGGACTTTGATCACATGTTCTCTTCTCGAGACTCCTGGAGGGAGGTTTTCGCTTATGGCTCTCTCCTGTATCTTGGACGAGAGCTGGAGAACCAAATCGACATTTACATCGGCTTGAAGCAGTGCCCTTTGGAGATCTCTGACCAGTTCTTTTACAGCAGCTTCATCGACCAGCGGAAGTCTCAAGAGCTTTCTTATGGCTTCGTTCAGAGACCTACCGATATTCTCAAGGCTCAGCTTTCAATCTCCGCCTTGTTCCGATTGAATTTCCTTGATGTGTTCAACGTCATTAGCTCTCTTCGTCTCTTAAACATTAGCTGCATGGATGCAACAAGTCTTTTTTTGAATAGGCGTGGATTAGTCTCGATGGTGGAGATTTGGAATCCGTTACTGTTGTTGAGAGTAAGGAGATACCTCAGGCCTTCACACTTGTCAACGGCCTTCCAGACGTAGGTTTGGTCGGAGTCTTGGCAGTGTCGCATTTGGTTTCCTCCCTCAAGATGGAGGAGGTCGGATCGATTGAGTCAGAGATCCTTCCACCCCTAGTAGTTCTCCATAGAGGTCTGCCGAGGTCTCCGATACGGATCTTCCTCAAGGAGTCGCTTGCCACAATAGTTTCTGAAACGGCTATCCCATCGGAAGCGGTGTACAATCTCGCTGACGCTATTGTAAAATGGGCAGGCTCAAAGAAGGCCAAGCTAGTCATCTCGGTCGGAGGGATGGCTGTTCAGAATCGTCAGAACATTGAGAAGCCCAAGGTTTTCGCTGCGCTGACTGACGAGGGTCTAATTGAGATACTCGGACATTCTGCCGAGGTTCTCCAAGAAGGGTATATGGTCGGGCCCTACGCTCTGATCCTGAAGAAATGCCTCGATTCTAGGATAAACGGAGTTACCCTGCTGGCCCAATCGTTCTATAATTATCCGGATCCTGAGGCGGCAGCGGCTGTACTCGAATCCCTTGAGAAGATTACGGGCATCAAATTGGATGTTTCTGAGCTTCTGCAGAAGGGAGAGGAGATCCGCCTGAAGGCAAAGGACATCATGCGGCGTACGCAAGAAGAAATGTCCAAGATGAGTAAGTCACAAGAGTACGAAGTTCCTCCTCTCTATGGATAGGTGACGACCAGAATGCCCAGGCCGAGAAGGCGTCAAGTTCCTGACGTAGTAAATGATTCGGTAAGACATGCAAGGAAACCTGGGCATGAGACCTTCAGGTCTGGGTGGGACGAGTTGGCGTGCTCCATTGAGCCTTTATCAAACATCACTGTCGGCGTGGAGGAGATCACAATTACATTAGATCTGCCTCTCGTTGACCACGAACAGGTCAGAGTTCGAGTTCACGACGAAAACACTGTTGAGGTCTACGCCAAGACGAAAAGAACTGTCAGGTTTAATGACCTAGGTATCAGACATAGGAGTGGGGAGTTCACATGCTATCATACCTTAATGGATCTTCCCGAACCTGTCGACGGTGCTAAGGCCATCTACAATGTGAAACGTGGAATATTGGAGATACGCTTGCCAAAATTGCGTTAGGAACCTGCGCAGTGGCGGCTACCTTTCATCCTTGGACAGTCTCTCAAGAGTTGAGGCTACTATGAGTGGAAAGCATACAACAGCGTCGCCTATGACTGTCACATACTTGGCTCCTCGGCGTATCTTGCCCCAGCTTATGGCCTCCTCTAGATATGCGCCGCTGAGACTGCCTGCTTCGGGCCGGTCCATAGTGATCTGGATCGCCAGGTCAACTCCCTCTCTGAGTATGTTCGCCATCAGTACGTGATGCTTGGGGCTGCCTCCTCCCAGGATTATGGCTGCAGACTTCTTTGCCTCTAACCCCAACTGCATCAGGCGTCTTAGGTCTTGGAGCGGATCTATAGCGAGGATTTTCGTTTGGTTATATGTCCAAAGGTTCAGTCCGATCATCGAGTCAAGAAATCCCGGAGAGATGACAGGGACGTTCCGAGTTTTGCACTTAGCCAATATCGATGAGGGGTCGTTCAGTTTGGATGTAACCTGATCCAAGAAATCTTGGACAGCTAGACGTCGCCTTCTATCCTCCGGTATCTCATCCAAGGCTTCAAAGACGAGTTTCTCCAGAGCTTCAAAAGCCTGTAACCGAACATAAACGTCTCCTATCCTGCCAATTCCATCCTTGCGGAGCTGCGAGTCGCTAGCGTAAAGTGACCCAACAAAGTGCCGATATCCTAGTGCCTCTATGATGTCGTGCACGATGTTGGCTCCCGTGGTTACGATAGCGTCAACATACCCCCGATCGACAAGCTCTGCAATAATTCTACGTAGCCCTCCCGCAACAAGCGGTCCGGCGAGAGACAGAAATACTGTGCACTCTTCGTCTGAGAACATTTCGGTCAGTATCGTGGTGGCTTGCCCGATTCTCCCGGCTCCAAGGATTCCGCAGGCATCCATTTGTTGAACAAGATGGTTCACAGTCATATGTGGAATGACTCTCATCTGCTCGACAGCTTTCATATTGTCCACTAGTCCTCACTTCCTGCATGCCATACTAAGAAGACAGGCCGTAGTCCTAAGACTTTATTCTAACGATCTTGTTTCTTCCGAGCATGCGCCAGTACTCGACTTCTTGGCCAGGAGAAACCTTTCCTCTCAGGTCTTCCTCGCTAGGAAGAGGTGTGTCAAACATTTCGTAGCTTTCCACATCCATTAGCTGGATGGTATCTCCCGTCTGTGAGATCACTTGTGCAGTCTTCTTCTCTATAAGTGGGACCTCGAGTTTTCCATCGACAGGGCTGATGACAGTTTTCTTGTTACTTGTGAAAACTCCTATCGCAACGATTCTTGCCTTTGCCGCACCGTGCTTTCCCGGCTTACTCTTTTCATACTCCACTATCTTGCAAGGCTCATCATCTATCACGATGTACTGGCCAACCTTAATTGAGCCTACGTCCACTGGCCTGCTCAACCATGACACCAGCAAGTCAAGTAACCATCTGATCAAATCTAAAAGGCTTGCCAGCCACCTCGTGAGTACTGGAGCCGCTGCACGCTTATAACAAAATGGATCGATAGTAGGGGCTGGTGCCGCATCATTGATTAAGAGAGTCGGCGTGGTTTCGAGGCTTGACGATAGTGACGCTTTGGAGACTGCAACCGATCTCTTCAAGTTCGTTCTTAGCAAGGGCCTTGTTGGAATACCTGAAGAGGAGTTTGCAAGGCTGAAGCGCTTTAGCGGCGGGAAACCTCTCTCTGAGATGAAAACTGACCTGATAGTCACTGTCGGGGGAGATGGAACGGTTCTGAAAACATCTATGCTCATTCCTGAGCCTGGCACGCCGATTTTGGCGGTAAACAGGGGGAGGCGAGGATATCTAACTGAGGTGGCGCCTGAGCAAGGAAGGGAAGCCATTAGGGATTGCCTGAAAGGAAAAATCCGACTGGAGGAGCACATGAAGCTCTCCGTGCTTCAAAGCAGTGGTTCTAGCGTCGATGGTTTAAACGAGGCTCTCCTGGCGCCGGCCCTTCCGTACAAGATGATCCCTGTCAACATTAGGGTTGGAGGCTACGATCTTGTCGATTGTCGTGCAGATGGTTTGATCGTTGCTACGCCCACTGGCTCTACAGCGCATGCTTTTTCGGCTGGGGGGCCTGTTTTGGATCCTTCCCTTGATGCATTCGTGTTGGTCTTTGTCTGTCCCGTTGACCCAATTCATCCCGTGGTTGTTCCAGCTGAGAGAGAGATCTCCATCAAGCTAAGTGACACGGCCTCGCATGCCAGCGTAATTGTGGATGGAAGGCATCGCCAAGATCTGGCACCGGGAGCATCGATTTCGATAAGAAAGTCAAAGCGTAAGGCCGTATTCGTGAGGTTCAACCGGCCAAGAGTCAGAAGAAGTCTAGTACGCTTTCCGGCAGTGGAGATCAGAAGAAGTGAAAGTGCTGGTCCTTGACACTTCAGCGTTCATTGTAGGTTTCAATCCGTTATCTGTGAATCTCAAGGTATTCACAGTGCCTGCGGTCGAACAGGAACTCTCAATAGCGAGCATAGCAATGGTTCGTTTCTCTGCCGCCCGTGACTCGGGGAAACTTGACGTAAGAAGACCCACCGAGGCCTCCCGAGTGCGCATTGAAGAAGAATCATCAAAGCTGGGAGAACAGCTGGTGCTCTCGGAAGCTGATTCTCAGATTTTGGCGCTCGCAATCGATCTAAAGGATTGCGGTCTAGAGCCGGTGGTGGTGAGCGACGACTATGCAGTCCAGAACGTGGCAGAAACGCTATCCATTGCATATGCTTCGCTTGCAACCTTTGGAATATCATACGAGTTCAACTGGATTTCCTACTGCCCTGCCTGCTTCAGACGCTATCCTCAAACTTACACTTACACTGAGTGTCAGGTCTGTGGAACGGTCCTGAAGAGGAAGGTTTTAAGAAAGCTTGAAGCGAAGAAGAAACTCTAGGAGATTTGATTGAGATCACTTGACCAATTGATCAAGAAGGCGCAGGAGCTCAAGTCGAGAGGACTTACCACTCAAGAGATATCTGAGGAGTTGAAGGTCCAAGCTGACACAGTTGTCTGGCTTCTTCTCCGCGGAAAAGAGCGTCTCAGGAGGCCGGCCCCAATTGACCTTTTCGTAGACTGGAGTCACATAGGCTCAAACGCTCGCCGCTTGTCTCTAGCGGGCTGGGCACTAGCCGATTTGGCCCGAGAATCGATCAAGAACGAGGAATTTGAACCGCCTGATGCCGTACTCACGGTTGAAGGAAGCGGCATGGTTCTGGGGATGTCCGTCGCGGAAGAACTTGAGAAGCCTCTAGCCGTGGTCAGGCCGCAAAGGATTGCCAACAAGAAGCTCTCCGGGGCAATGAATCCATCGTTTGCATCCATTGACAGCAAGAAAGTGTTAGTAGTTGATGCGGTGCTGATGGAAGGTGAAACGGTCAAGGCTGCTGTTCAAACTGCTAGAAGCGTCAGAGCAAAACCGACTGGCATAGTTGTACTCATAAACAAGAGCAATCAAGACAGCATAGACGGGGTTCCACTGAAGGCGCTGATCCAACTACTCACCATGGCGAGGAGCTAACCCCTCTTCCTGAACTTCGCCACGAAATAGCCCGAATCATGGAGATGCGGATGAAATCGTTGAGTGAGTACCCCCTCCTGCAATGGAGTGTCGAGCCCAGCTGAACCAAGGACCAAGTTCTGCTTCTCCACCTCTAACCCGCATTCTTCAACTGCGAACTTGACATTATCCTCACACTCAGGCAAGGTCATAGTACAGACGCTATAGACTAAGGTCCCTTCCGGACGAAGTAGTTTCGAAGCAGTCTTCAGAAATTGCCTCTGGTATCTGGAAAGTGCTTGTATCTCTTCTTGAGATGCATACTCATACGTCTTGGGCTTCACTCCCAACGCGGAGCAGGGAGGATCCACCAAGCATCTATCAGCAACAAGTTCCCTAAAGTCAATGTCCAGATATCTGGCGTCATGCGTGATCAATACTACTCCTTCACAACCCAGCCTTTGAATCGTCTCCCTAGTAAGAGCGATTTTCCTTTCATTTCGGTCAACCCCGAATGTTCTGGCAAGCCCCTTCGTGATCTGGCTGATGTGTGAAAGCTTGCCGCCCGGGGCGCAAGTGAGATCGACGATAGTTTCCCTCGGCCTCGGGTCTAGGATTCTCGTCGTCAGGATCGCCGGTAACGACTGGGGATACACGAGGCCCTGCTCGTACTCTGGCATCTCTCTGAGGCTTGGAACTTTGAACAGAGGGAAGACAACTTCAACAGCGAGCCCTTGCCGAAGAGTCAGTATGCTGTTCTCGCTCATTTGAGCGACACCTGCGCCGACAACCTGGCCCTGATCATCAATGATCGAAACCTTATCCCCTCTCCTCAAGCCCTGACATTTTCTGACACCTGGAGCATACACGTGCGCCCCCTGCAAAACCGACTCAGCGGTGAACTTGTCTACCATAATTTTCTTCTGAATATTCTCAGGAGGTTTTGAGGCCTCAACTTCGAAGAAGAGCGCCTCATCGATCAGCGGATGCCCATATACGTGTAGACCTTTCATCTCGAATTGTTTCACAATTCGATCGGTAGTCGTCTTCAGGGTGTTGACTCGAAAGTAGTAATGTCGCCCCGGCTGCTTTAACGATTGGACCACTTTGGCCAGATCGTTGCCGTAGACTCTTTCTAGTTCGGAGAGCGTATCTAGTGAGAATCGGAACCTTTTCGCCAGCGCCTCCAGCTCAGGCATTTCTCTGCTCTCGTTGGCAGCTGAGTTCAGTTGGCATCAAAGGCGTAAGGTCTCTACTCGTCTGCTTTCAGTATCCACCGTCGCGATTGTGGCCTGTCCACTAAGGTATCCGCAAACTTCCCCTGGGTTGACAATGAGAGTGCCGCCTGAGACATATGATTTTGCCTCATGAGTATGGCCACAAACAATTAGGTGATAGTACTGGCTTCCAATCAGCGAGCTAAGTAGATCAAGTTCATCTCCATGGGTTATGGCAATTCTCATTCTGCCCGCTTCGACTTGTGCGAAGGATCCACGAACTTCCTTTCCAATCTCGGCGAACCTCTTTCTCAGGTTCTCCTTCTCAGCATCATTGTTTCCGTAGATTGCTATCATTGGCGCTTTCAGGTCAATGAACGATCTGGGAACAAATGGGCTTATGATATCCCCTGCGTGGAGAACAAGCGATACTTTAGCCCGATTCAATTGGTCTACTGCCCTTCTAATCATGGGTAGGTTGTCATGTGTGTCTGCTATCGTTCCGATGATCAACTCATTCACCGTAACCTAGATGTTGTGTTTGAGTTATATTGAGCTGTTGCAGATTCTACTGGCTGTCGGTTCGAAGGAGGTTTCCTATGATCTCTGCAGCTATGCGTCGTGCGGCCTTTGATGCTCTGCGGCTGAGGCCCTCAGCGAAGTCTCTTGTCGGCTCTATCTCGACTCCGTAGATCTCCACCGTCTTAGGCATACTTCTTGACCCGAAGCGCCTTCCGACTTGGTAGGCCGAGGCGAAGTTGAAGCGATGAGGAGAGGTAAGATGCACTGTACTCTTGAGCTGGTCCGGTTTGAGCCTGCGTACAGTCCCAATCCGACCGTTCGTGGCTATCGCATCGATTACTATTGCCCTTTCGTATCCGATCATTTCCTCAACGAGTTCAATGCCGCCCGCGCTGATCTCTTTGACATCGATGCCAAGTCCATGTGGCAGCTTCTCTCTTACTAGCTTGGCTACGTGGTTTCCCACACCGTCGTCGCCGAGAAGAGGGTTTCCGACTCCGATAACGACGGTTTTCAGAAACGCCTCATCCTCTTGATCAGTTTCTTCTCTGAACTGTAGATATCCACCTCAAGCGGCATCTGTCCGGGTAAGGTATGCGTTGCACACGCCAAACATGGATCGTACGCCCTAAACGCCATCTCTACCATGTTCAGAATTCCACTGTCAACCTTTCCTCTTCTGATTAGTCCTTGGGCCGCTTTCTTGACAGACATACATATCCCGGCGTGGTTGTGGGTTGTTGCCACTATCAGATTGACTGCTTGCATAATTCCCTCTGGATCTGTCTTGTAATGGTGGATCAGTGTTCCTCTGGGTGCCTCGACTGCCCCGACGCCTTCTCTGGGGCTTGCTGTTGGGATGGTTCTCACTTTGCTGTTTTTCACGTCAGGATCCTGAGCTAGCTCCAGCAATCTTTCACTTGCATAAAGAGTCTCAATGACTCTGGCCCAATGATACGCCAGAGTTTCGTGAGCAGGTTTCTTCAAGACCTCGAACATTTTCTCGTAGGCGGCTTGAGCCAGCGGGGTTGTGATTCCATTGGCCACATTGAAGCGGGCTAGAGGGCCGACCCTGTAAATGCCGCTAGTCTTTCCATCGACTAAACCTTTCCAGCCTACATTCTTGAGGTATGGAAACTTGAGGTAGGTCCATGACTCTACATGCTCTGAGAGATGTTTGAGGTATTCCTTCGGTTCGAATAGAGCAAACTGTCCCCCTTCTGGATCAACTACCCTTAACTGTCCGTCGTATAGGTTCATCTTTCCTTGGGCGTCCACCATACCCATGTAGAATGTTCTAAGCCTATACGAGTCGTCCGTGACTAGGTCGAGATGCTTCTTGTTTTTCAAGACTGTCTCTTCGAAGGTCTCGACTGTGAACTTTGAGTGGTCCAATAGAAACTTGGCCATATCCTGGATTTTCGCGCAGTCACCTTCAGAGATGGACTTTGAAACTCCTCCGGGAACTGCGAAGACTGGGTGGATCGCTCTGCCGCCGACTATTTCCTCTATTTCGTGCGCGTATCTCAGAGCTTTGAGGACATTGCGGCCAGCTTCCGCACTGACCTTCTTCAGTACGCCTGCTATGTTTCTTTCTGGCGGGGGCGCATCCAGTCCAACGATGAAGTCTGGTCCGCCTAGTGCATAGAAATGGGTTGAGTGGTCATGGATGAAGAATGCGCAGTAGCCCAGTTCTCTAATCTTCTTCGCGGCTTCAGGAGGATCGACACTGTAGACGGCGTCCGCTGCCTTAGCTGAGGCTAGATGGTGGTTCCAGGGACAGACGCCGCAGATCCTTGTGGTGATGTTTGGCATCTCTTCGACTGGTCTTCCCTCGCAGAACTTCTCGAATCCTCTAAGCTCCACTACTTGGAAGTATGCTTCATCGACATCGCCCTTCTTGTCCAAAAGGATGTGGATCTTGCCGTGTCCCTCAAGTCTGGTGACGGGGTCTATCTTGATCAGTTTGGTCTTTTGCACTGCGCGTCACTTCTTCATGCTCTTTCTACTGAGAATTGACGATGGTAATGTGAACATGTAGAATATTCCGACTGGATCTTTGATGTCGTCTATAAGTGCCTTGACTTGCTCTTCGCTCATCTGTTCTTCTCCTTCCAGGCCTAGCACAGAGCCGAGTGAAGCGATCATTTTGGCGCCTTGGTCAAGAGCTTTTGAAGTGGGTCCCATGCAACCTCGGCAGGGCATGTTCACGTTTATGCATTTCGAGCCGCACCCCATTCTCGTCGCGGGCCCTAAGCAGATGATGCCTTGGTCCAAGAAGCATTTTTCTTGGTCAGGGGCAGTGCTAGAGATCCTGTAGATTTTGGAGATCTTCTTCTCTTGCCTCTTTCTTGGGCATTCATCGCATAGGATTCTGTTTGGAGCGAGCGTTGCACCTTTCTGCGGAAGTTTTCCTCCGAGAATTGCTTCAATTGCCTTGTCGACGAGCGGTACTTCTGGGGGGCATCCTGGCAGGAAATAGTCTACGTCCACACAGCTATGGAGGCACTGAACTGAGTCGAACTTTTCTGGAAGGTGAAGTGAGTATTCGCCGAGAGATGTTTCTGGAAGTGGTTGTTTGAAGTCTGAGTTGTCTGTGCTGGGTGTTTCCTTGTAGACAGTTGTGAAAAGTTGTTTGGTTGTTGTAAGGTTCGCTAGGCCTGGGACTCCGCCGTGACAGGCGCAGGCGCCGAACGCGATCATGGTTCTTGCCTTCTTTCTTAGGAGTTGGGCTATCTCTCTGTTCTCTTCATTCGCTATTGAGCCGTGGTAGAAGCAGAGGTCGACGCTTCCATCAGGGAGCCGCTGAAGTTCTTCGAGCTTTTGATCCGAAGCTGTAGGCCAGAAGACGATGTCGACAGCTTTTAGCAGATCCGTCAGTTTCTCGGCTAGGTTGACTATCGCCATGTCACAGCCTGAACATGTTGCCCCAAGGCCGATAGCCAACTTGAGTTTCGTCTGGCTCGTCGCTTTTCAACTCGCTTTGAGGGGATTTGGGCCTAAGGCTCGGATTTGCTCAGTGAATTCGTTCACTACTCTTGCGAACTTGTCCGCCTCCGATGCAGAGATCCATTCGAGCCTTACGCGTTCTCGCTCTATGCCTAATTGATCGAGAAGTTTGAGAAGGAGATAGTACCGTCTCCGTGCCTTGAGATTTCCAGTCAGGTAGTGGCAGTCGCTGGGAGGATGGCATCCTGCTATGAGCACCCCATCCGCACCGTTCTTGAGAGCAGCCAGTACGAACCTGGGGTCAACTCTGCCGCTGCACATTACGCGTATGACTCTCAAGTTGGGAGAGTATTGGATTCTACTTGTTCCGGCCAGGTCAGCTCCGGCATAGGAGCACCAATTGCAGAGGAAGCCTAGTATGTACGGCTCGAATGCATCCACCATCTTGATCACTTCGCGATCGCATGTTCGATTTGAGTCATCACTTGCTCATCGGTGAAGTGGTTCATCCCAATAGCGCCTGCCGGACAGGCAGAAGCACACGCCCCGCATCCTTTGCAGAGTGCCTCGTTGATTCTTGCTCTCTTGTCTTCAATTGAAATTGCACCGTAGGGGCAAAGAAGAACGCAGATCCCGCAGCCTCCACATATTGAGTCGTCGACCACGGCGTAGTAGGGTTCGACTACGTATACTCCTGGAGCCATGAGCGATGCGGCTCCTGATGCCGCTGCTTTTGCTTGAGCGACTGCATCTGGAATGTCCTTCGGTCCAGCCGCGGTTCCGGCAATAAGTACACCCTCGACCACTGTATCGACGGGTCTGAGTTTCGGGTGAGCTTCAGAAAAGAATCCGTCCGGTCCTGTTGGAATCTTGAGGACTCTTCTAATCTCCTTCGTGTCTAAACTCGGAGTGATCCCGACTGATAGGACAACGAGGTCAGCCTCCACCTCGAGTGGGGTTCCTGAAAGAGTGTCCTCCGCTCTGACTATGAGGTTTTGGCTTTTCGGTTCTTCGAGTATTTCTGCCACTCTTCCTCTTGTGAATAGGACTCCATAGTCTCTTCCGGCCCTCTCGTAGAACTCCTCGAAGCCCTTGCCGAAGGCCCGTATGTCCACATAGAAGATTCGAACTTCGATCTCTGGATGTTTCTCCTTTAGCTGTCTGGCCTGCTTCACTGCATACATGCAACAGACTCTTGAGCAGTAGATGTTGGTTCTCTCGTTTCTGGATCCAACGCACTGAACATAGACGATTCTTCTCGGCTCCTTGAGATCCGAGGGCCTGATCACCTTGCCAGTTGTGGGCCCTGAGGCGTTGAGCATTCGCTCCACCTCAAGTGAAGTTACAACATTTTGGAAGACGCCGTAGTTGTATTCCAGATCGCTCAAGGGGCTGTATGGGTCGTATCCCGTGGCAACAACTATTGTGTCAACATCAAGCTCGATCTCTTTGGGAGCCTGATCGTAGTCTATCGCTTCGGGTTCGCATACATCCTTGCATTTTCCGCAAGCCAGTGGCGTCAGACCTAGGCAGTTTACTTCGTCAAGGACATAGGAGGGTGGCACGGCTTGAGGAAACGGGATGTAGATTGCCTTTCTCCAACTTAGGCAGGCATTGAACTCGTCCGGCACTTCCACGGGGCAGATCTTTGTACATTCATCGCATGCAGTACATTTCTTCTCGTCGACATACTTGGGTTTCTGCAGTACCTTGACCTTGAAGTTGCCGATGAATCCTTGGACATCTTTCACCTCGGCGTAGGTGAAGAGCTTCACGTTGGGGTGGCGTGATACGGAAACCATTTTGGGAGTTAGTATGCAGGAGGAGCAGTCCATCGTCGGGAAGGTTTTGTCAAGTTGTGCCATTCTTCCTCCTATCGTTGGAGATTTCTCGACCAAGTAGACTGTGAAGCCTGAGTTTGCTAGGTCGAGTGCCGCTGATATGCCGGCTATTCCTCCGCCTATGACTAAGGCGTTCCTTCCAACTTTGACCTCTTTCAGTTCAAGCTCCTGCAGCATTGCCGCTCTTGCAACAGTCATTCTCAGTATGTCTTTGGCTAGTAGCAAAGCGCCTTCAGGGTTCTTCATGTGAACCCAAGTGTCTTGTTCTCTGATGTTCGCCATCTCGAAGAAGTAGGGGGACAGACCTTCCTCTTGGAGGACTTTGCGGAACGTTGCCTCATGCAATGTGGGGCTGCAGGCCGCCACTACAATTCGATTGAGCTTGCTTTCATGGATGTCTTTTCTTATCAGCTGTTGGCCTGGATCCGAGCACATGTACGTGTAGTCCTTGGCTACAACAACGTTTGGAAGGGTTTCCGCATAGCTGAGAAGCTTCTTGATGTCGATTACTCCCGCTATGTTGGTTCCACAGTGACAGAGGTAGACGCCTATCCTAGGTTGCTCGGACATTCACGTTCTCCTCCATTAGTTTCACTGTGTGGTCGAAGCCCGCCGTGAAGGCGCTAAGGTTAAGCTTGTCGGTCCCTCTCGGAACGAAGCGAACTATCGCTTTTTCTACAGCCTTAGGATCGATGGCCTTCGATGCGGCTGTTACGCTTCCGATCATCACCATGTTTGCAACGATCCTCTTACCGATTTTCTCGGCCATCCTTACTGTGGGAACAGCGTACATCTTCGCGTTCTTTATCTCTCTGAGACTAAGCACCATATCGGGATCGTAGATTACAATCCCGCCGGGCTTGATGTCATCTACATACTTATCGAATGCTTCTTGAGACATCACTCCGATGAGGTCGGGTTGCTCAACTTTTGGATAGTCAATGTCACTGTCTGAGATGACGACTTCAGACTTACAAGCGCCGCCTCTGGCTTCGGGTCCGTATGACTGTGTCTGTGTCGCTTTCTTTTCATCGAATATGGCTGCTGCCGTTCCGAGGACTACTCCAGCCAGAACGATGCCTTGGCCACCTAGTCCTCCAAGCCGGATCTCATAGCGGGGCATTCGTTAGCTTTCCCTCCTGATCAAGTCTTCCTTGAATGGCGATCACCTGCCGCCTCAGCAGATCTGTATACTCAGGTTTGTCAGCATCAACGAACTCTCCGACCACGATCTTCTCAGGTCCGACTTCCGCCTTGAGAGGATCCGTGAAGTGTTGAATGATGCTCTTTTCCTTAAGCCAGTTGGACTGATCCTTAGGGCCGGGCATCTTGTTTCTTCTGCCGTATTGTTCGGGGCAAGGCGTAATTACTTCGACGAAAGTGAAGCCTTTCTTCGTCAGCGCCTTCTTGATGGATTCTCTTAATCTTCGAACATGTATTGTCGTCCATCTGGCGACGTAGACAGCTCCCGAGGCAGCTGCCAAGTGCACAAGGTTGAAGGGATGTTCAATGTTTCCATAGGGCGTTGTAGTAGTTCTGTCTTCAAGTATAGTCGTTGGCCCAGATTGCCCTCCAGTCATCCCATAGTTGAAGTTGTTTGAGCAGATCACGGTCATGTCTATGTTTCTTCGGGCTGCGTGAATGAAGTGGTTTCCACCTATCGCGAAGAGATCTCCATCTCCGCTTATCACTACTACCTTCAGATCTGGCCTAGTGGCTTTCAGTCCGACGGCGAAGGCGATCGGTCGTCCGTGGGTAGTGTGAAAGCCGTCTAGGTTTACGTAGCCCGATATCCTCCCTATGCATCCAATTCCTGAAACTACTACAATCTTGTCCAGATTCATCTTCAACTCGTCTAGGGCACGTAGAAACTCACTGAGTATGACTCCGTCTCCACATCCAGCGCACCAAATGTGTGGAATCATACCTTTGCGAGTAAACTTCTCCATGGGATGCGTTTCCTGAATCATCTTTCATCTCCCGCTATGTGCGTGAGGAGTTCTTCGGGCGTGTGAGGATCCTCACCTAACTTTGATGCGAAGGTGATCTTGTGGTAGTCAAACCTTCGTTCGACTTCTCGAACAATCTGGCCGTAGTTCATCTCAGCGACCACAATCCTATCTACCTGATCCGCAACAGCTTCTATTTCCTTGTCCGGGAAAGGCCAAATGGTCGTCAGGCCAAGGAATCCTGCCTTTATCCCTCGTTTTCTCGCCCGGGTTACCGCTGCTATAGCAGATCTGGCCTCGCTTCCGTAGGCGATTAAGCATACTTTTGCGTCATCTAGGAAAATCTTCTTGACTTGTACTATCGCGTCTCGGTTTTTCCTTATCTTGTCGCACAGTCTTCTAACGAGCTTTGCCTGTTCTTCAGCACTATCCGTTTGCGGATGTCCCGTTTCGTCGTGTGTAAGCCCGGTCGCGTAGAATCTGTAACCTTCTCCGAAGACCGCCATGGGCGGCACAAGATCCTTATCGGGCTTGAAGGGATTGTACGCGTCTGGGGGCACGGTCGGCTTCTTTCTATTGACGATCTCAATTTCGTCCGGCGAGGGGATGACAAGTCGCTCTCTCATGTGACCTATCAGTTCGTCAATCATCACAAAGACAGGTATTCTGTATCTCTCTGCCAAGTTGAAGGCCTGAACGGTCAGGTCGAACGTTTCCTGGACCGAAGAGGGCGATAGCGCAACGATCTCGTAATCTCCATGCGAACCCCACTTCGCCTGCATTACATCCTGCTGCCCAGCCTTCGTTGGTTGACCAGTGCTCGGGCCGCCCCTCATCACATCAACAATTACGATCGGGGTCTCAGTCATGACAGCTAGCCCTATGTTTTCCTGCATGAGACTGAACCCTGGGCCGGAGGTTGAGGTCATAGATTTGACCCCTCCATAAGATGCGCCGATTATTGCTGCGACAGAGCCGATCTCATCCTCCATTTGGAGGTAGACGCCTCCAACTTCAGGCAGTCGTCTTGCCATATGTTCCGCCACTTCAGTGGCCGGAGTAATTGGGTAACCAGCGAAAAACCTGCAGCCTGCGGCGATCGCGCCTTCAGCGCACGCGATGTCTCCTTGAGTGAAGTGCGCGCCACTCAACAGGTCTCTTCTCAGCATTTGTCCTCTCCTTTTCTTCGCTGGAAAATGGCTAGGTCGGGGCAGATCTCCTCGCATAGGCCGCATCCAACACAGGCTTCTTCGTTTACGACGCGAGGCGGGTGAACACCATGAACGTTCAGCTTAGGGTCATAGTCAAGCACGTCTTTCGGACAGAGTTCTATGCAGAGTTCGCAGCCCTTACACCTGTCTGGCATGGTGACAATGTCAACTTCGAGGATCTTCAGCTTGTGCTGAGGAGAAAGCGGCTTCCTACTCCTCTCCAATGCCCTCCCGCCACCTTGATTTGCGATTCTTCAACGTAGGCGTGCTTTCTTCACCTTTCAACCTTGTCGAAGGCAGTTCGACTGCACCCGGCCCGGCTCGAAGCGATGCCAAAACTATCACATACCTATAAAACCGTATGCTCAGAAGATCCTCAAGCGAATAGGAAACGTTCGAAGCTTGAAGGCAAATTCGGGGAAAGGCAACTTGCAAAGGAGAGTGGGAATCCACGCTAAAGGCAAACTCAGGCTAGAGAGCCTCCTTGATCGAGTTAAGGCTCATAGACGCTTCAAGGATGTTGGCGGAATAGGCATATTCCTTGGAGTCACCCGGAGCAGTTCAGCCGAAGGCAAACCTGTTTCACACTTGGAACTGGAGGCCTATGAAGTCAAGGCTCAGGAAGCGATGGCTTCTATAGCTGACGATATCGCAAGCCGAGACGGGATAGTGGATGCCCTCATACATCATGCTGTGGGAAAGCTGAAACAAGGCGAATTGATAATGGCGGTGCTGGTCGCCGGGAGATCTAGAAAGGACGTTTTTCCGGCGCTGATCGAAGCCGTCGAGAGAACGAAGAGTACTGTTCCGATCTGGAAGAAAGAGTTTCTAGCTTCCGGTGAATCGTACTGGGTTAGCGAAAAAGGTCGCACTGTGAAACAGGAAAAGAGTTGATTTTGTCATCATAGACGCAGGCTATGTTGGCACTATGTTGCATGTGAATCTATGAGGGATTAGACGTCATATCGCATTGTCTTCTTCTGCGCAGCAGAAGCAAAGCTGTTGCTAACGAAATGATCATCACAAGGGGCGGTGTGCTGAACTCCGGTATTATCACTTCGATTCTTGACCTGAGAACCTCTGCTTCAGTCAGACCTACATATCTGCCTCTGATGTAGGATTCTTGATCGACAAAGATCAGTGTCGGGAGCGCCACAATTTCGTACTTGTTTGCAACGCCAGCACTGTCCGTGGATGGGGGGACAACTATCCATGTCAGCCCATATTCCTGTACCCATTTTCTAACATTCTGCTCTGTGTCGAGTATGGGATCTATGTCTACCGAAATTATCACTAGTGTTTCGTTTGGATAGAGGTTTGAAATGGTTTTGAGGTGTGGTATTTCTTCCCTGCAAGGCCGACACCAAGTGGCAAAGAAATCTATCAGAACAATTTTCCCTCTGAAGCCCGAAAGTGAGAAGCGCCTTCCGTTTATGTCTGTTAGCGTGAAGTCTGGGGCAACGGATTGTCCGTAGGAGAGGCTGACTCCGAGAATGGCAACTGTTGTCACTAGAAGTAGAGCACTTGTGAGTCGTGAGCGTGGCATGAACTTCACTGGGAGGGCTCCCATTCATTCACTATTAAGCGTTTACGGAGTTTTCATCGAGTCTGTCATGTTGAGTCGTCCGGCTATGTGTCTTGACAACTCTTATTAGAGAAGTTGCACTTCGAAAACTTGGAGTCAAGGGTCAATGGTTGAGAAAGTTCTCGTCCCTGTTGACGGTTCGAGGGCGATGGATCGAAACGTCAGATTTGCCTGCGATCTCCTCAAGACATTGGGAGGAACCATGACCTTGATTCATGTCGTGATCCTGCCGGCTTCTATGGAGCCCGGTGTGCCCATCGATCCTACACCGCTGGAGCAGGCAGGAGCGAGAATATTGGAGGCTGCGCAAAGAGTTGCGGAGGAGCAAGGTTGCAAGGCCGAAGGAATTCTTGAAACGGATTTTGGGAATGCAGGCCATAGGATAGTTAGAGTTGCCCAAGAGAAGGGGTTCACTCTGATAGTGATAGGTGCTAGGGGTAAGAGCAAGATCGTCAACCTCCTATTGGGAAGCGTTTGTGAAGTGGTGGCGCACAACGCGCCGTGCCCGGTTTTGATTATCCGGCCATAATGGCAGATCAAGATAACATCAGAAGATGTTGAGTGTTAGGCTCGGTAAGGAAAGCCTTATTGTTTCCCGGTAAGAGTTACAGATGTGGATCAGCAAAAAATGTTTCGCAATGCTTTGGTTCCAGTCGATGGCTCCCCCTTCACGCCCGGACTAGTTGCGTATGCCATAGCTTTCGCGAAGAGGGTTGGATGTTCTCTTAGCTTCATGTATGTTGTGAATATGCCACCCACAGCGTCGGCCTCTGATATCGAGAAGCAGAAAGCAGCTGGCGTGAAAATTCCGGAGGAGTGCAAGGAGAAGGCTGCTGGTGAAGGACTGTCGGCCTCGTCGAGAATTGAAGTTGGGTCACCGGCTGAAACGATTATCAACGTGGCCGAACGCGAGAAGTATGATGTGATAATAATAGCCTCGCGAGGCTATAGTCGCTTGAGGAGGCTGATCGTCGGAAGTGTTGCAGATCAAGTGATGAGGCTAGCGCCTTGTCCCGTCTTGGTGTTCAGGTGAACTGTCTCACCCGGTGCTAGTTTCTTCAAGGTGAGAAAGATGATCGAGAAACTTTCGAGACCAGAGTTGGAAGCAATCCTTGAGGCGCTTCCAGTTGACATTACGTTTATTGATAGTGACGATGCGGTTAGGT
>CAZZFQ010000003.1:0-53032 GCA_964653695.1 uncultured Candidatus Bathyarchaeia archaeon
AACCCAGCTTCTCCACCAGATCCGCTGTCCGGAACGGCTTCAACTTGAATTTCCTGACCGCTTCGATGAAAGGTCGCATCATGGCCGTCACATGATAGATGTGACATTACCGGCCTTATAAACCTATGAACAATGGGTTCTGACAACTCTTCGGGCGATTGTTCTGTTCGCTCTCGGCGCTTCGTACATTCACTCACCTCTCATGTTTTAAGCCGAGATCAACCAATCTCACTTGTGGACTTGACTGCGATTAAGGCTGTGGCCTTCCAGTACGAGCCCGACGAAGTTGTGAAGCCGCTTCTTGAGACCTTTCGCATGATGGTCAACCACGCCCTATGGATAGGTTTGCGCGGAGGGATTCGCGGGCGCTTCAAGCTCATCAGGGCCGTGTACGAGGAGTTCAAGCGGTATGGCCTGCATACCCACTACACGCTCAGCGCCTGCGAAGTGGCATCGGCCATATTGAAAAATCACAGGAGGAACCATCGGGCACCCACGGCCAATAGAGTCTTCCTGAAACTTGACAATCAAACCTACCAGCTACGAGGCAGAACCCTCCGCATACCCAGGAAGCCGAGACAGTTCCTGACGTTGAAGCTCAGGGTTGGCGGATACCAGCGTCGCTTCCTAGAGGACTCATCCTTAGCACATGGATCGATCACGTTGACAGAGAGCAAGGTGATTGTGGCCTTCAGGAACCAGCAACCAGCAGCGAGACGGTACGATTCTGTTGTGGCCTACGATACGAACGAGCTCAGCCTAGACGGCGCATTCTCGAATGGAATCGAAATCAAACCAATCCATATCGACCTGAGGCAGATCGCGAGAATACGGTCATTCCACTTCGACAGGCGTAGACTCCTGCAAAGCCGCCTAGCCCACTGCCGAAGAAAGTTGAGGACGAAGCTAGCCAGCGACCGGGAGCGCGAACGCAGACGTGTCGATGCGGTTCTGCATCAGGTAGCAAAGAAACAGGTTCACTTGGCGAAAGAAAAGAACGGAAAGATTGTTCTGGAGGACTTGAAGGGGGTTAGGCGAAGCGCAAACAGGCGCAGGAGGAAGAGAAACCCGTACAACGGCAGATTTCAGCCAGTCTCAGTTCACTCAAAATCGCTGAAGCGACGGCTAAACAGTTGGCCTTTCCGCCGTCTGCACCGATTCATAGAATACAAAGCCAAATGGGAAGCCATACCGCTCTGCTATGTCCCTGCGAAGGATACGAGTCGAACCTGCCCGATATGTGGGTGCCTCCAAAATGGGCATCAAGGAGAGCAGGACCCGAAGACGCGGCAGGTATTCCAATGCCCCAGATGCGGCTGGAACTGCGATAGACATCTGAACGCCGCACTGAATCTGCTGAAGACACAGGATGAAGGGAGATGGTTCTCCCCAGATCGCCTCCCCGATGAGGTCATGACCATGAAGCGAGCTTAAGGGAAGGAAGATAACTCATCACCCGAAGAGTTATCAGAACCGTCGCGAGTCTTCGTTGGCAAGTAGAAGTCGGACTGGCTTCTTTTTCGAGCCGACTCCTGAAAGACTGAGTTCGATAGTGGTCCGCGTATGATCTTTCCGAGAAGATATCTTGGATATGGAAAGCCGTTCTTCGCCGGGCTGAGATGCTAGATCCGACCCGCATAAAGGTCAGCCACGTCGGCTCAGGATCCTGTTCGTGCATACAAGCTGCTGACTTCGTAGCCGGACCGGCTCGTCGCAAGTAGGAATGGGAAAATAGTAGATACTACGACATAGTTGCGCATAAGGTGAGATACTTCATAATGCCTTGGTAGGACGGCAACCCCTGTCCTACTCGCTCCATGCCCAAATCCATGGGCCTAGATAAAGAGCAGAACACCATCGAGTGTTAGGTGAGTCGACCAACCCAGGAAAGCTCCAGCCATACCCATCTGGCTCTCCTCAACTGAAGTGGCAGAGCCTATATGTGCAGTTTGTCTTCGTGAGTCCTCTACTCTTCAATCGGTCTAGTTTCCGCTTCAGTTCGTTGAAGAAGAGTGGAAGGCTTCGCACAGAGGAAAGGCAGAAGGAAATTGCGCTGCGGGTTTCATCCTGACGCGTTGAGGCATCTGTTTGAGGCGGAGTGCGCTCACGCATGAATCAATGCCATCATAAGCTAGCTTTAGATGGGACACGATGAAGGCGTGGGATATGTCTACAACCATCAATATAGTTGCATCCGGAAGACTTTGTGGAAGCGTGTAGAAAGGCGAAACATGCCTGAGAATAACGACACCTGAAAACTGGGCCGATCAGCAGCGAAAGATGAAGGACCTAGAACGGAGGCTCTTACGCTTGGAAGCTGCCTACTGACAATAGGAGTCAATAAGCTTACGTGCTTCTCAGGTTCCACGAACCCTTACATGTCATTCTGTCACTCGTAGAGGTGTGAAGCAGCGGATGTCTTACGAGTTTGACTCTTTTTCGGTAGAAGTCTGCCTTCTCGGGCGGTTGCACATGAACTTGGAATGGCTCTCTTATTCCCGCCTTCCAGAGTTCAAGCTGCATCCTAGCTGGTTCGAAGTTGGTAACTACTAGAACGTCTATGTCGCTTGAATAGTTGTGTCTGTTCTCCGCTACAGAACCGAATAGATATGTTTCAGCGTTGGGATCTAGTTTGAGGGCCGTCTCTCTGATGGTTTGGAGATGTTTTGCAAGGTTTTTGAAGACTTCACGCCTTCTTATAGCGGCCTTCACTATGATCTCATGTGACATTTTCCATCACTTCCTTGACAACCTTCATTAGTCTTTCAGCCTCGTCTCTCTTGATCTCTCTTGGCAGGTACCTAGAAGTTATGTAAGCATCTTCCAACATTCCTAGTTCGAGGAGATAACTGTTCAGCATGCTCTTCATAGATGCCTTCTTCTCTTCTGGTGCGAGATCTGAGAGTATCTCCAAGAGGGTTCTGACACTGTGAGTTCTCGGAAAGTCGGCGCCGGCTGTTAGCATTTTCGATTTGAGGAACAGCTGTAGAGCTTGTTCGAGGCTGAATGCGGCGAGGCCGTAAAGACCTCTGGCTATCTGGTATTCAGCAGTTTCCAGGAACTGCTTTGACCTTCCGAGCAGGTGCTCTTCTTCTTCTTTTCGAGTCACAACCAGCCCCTTTCCGTTTTCATTTGTCATGAACCTTTACGGCATGAAGGCCACTCGTTTTGAGCGCTTCCTAAAGGTTTTGTGGTAATGTTCGAGGCTCTGTTGACTTAAGCCGTTTATTGTAGCTCGTTGATAGTGTTTTCTCTATGCTTGCACCGCTACGAATCGACGAGGGTTCTTCTCATATCATGCTGAGAAGCCTATTCTGCAACGCTTGAGAAGGAGAGAGTATCCCTAGAACGACCTAGCAAGGGGTTTCGCAACTCTCTTAAGCTAAGAGAGTCGCAAAGCCATGACAGAAGTTCAATGGAAGCCTGGAAGACACGAAAATGGAATTCTAAGGCTTATCTTGACAACACCGTAAACCTCATCCAAATCTATGAGCACAACGATAGTTGCTCTAGTGTCAGGGTCCCATAGTTTGCGGCTACATGAGGCTTTGATTGCAATAAGCTTTGAAGCCTTCTAGGTCGTTGAATCTTGAGCACTTTGCCTTCGGCTCGGAAATGTCGGTAGATTCTGTGAGACTGTTAGGCTTTGTCTGCGTGGCAGCTTGGCGCCCTATGGATCGAAAGATGACTTTCCAACAAGTCGCAGTGAAACGCTTCAGCTCGACCTTGTACCTGAACAGCGCATTACCTCGGTATCCTGCTAGCTACAAATCTAAAAGTAGCCTTGTCTATCCTTCAGCCTATACGTGCAGTTTGTCTTCGTGAGTCCTCTACTCTTCAATCGGTCTAGTTTCCGCTTCAGTTCGCTGAGGAAAGGCGGATTGCTGGCGATCGGAACGCCTTCTTCCACCGCC
Organism: uncultured Candidatus Bathyarchaeia archaeon; assembly: GCA_964653695.1. Taxonomy (GTDB): domain Archaea; phylum Thermoproteota; class Bathyarchaeia; order 40CM-2-53-6; family JALHTG01; genus JALHTG01. Next base: position 3,915 of record CAZZFQ010000003.1, read on the forward strand.
TCGATGGCTTTGATATCAAGTCGGTCGAGCATGTAAGTGAATTCTTGCGGTGTATAGCCAATCACCTCAAAGTTGAAACCGCTATCGAGAGGCGGGGCCAGCTCTTCCAAGCGTTCTAGGAAGGATTTCTTGAAATCCGCTATCACGATCAAATCTACGTCACTCCACGGCATGTCCTCTCCAACCGCCGTTGACCCACACAGTATGATGGTGGGCTGATCGTACAGGCGCGCAAGTCGATTGCAGTAGCCATGCAGTTCGTTTTGAAGGTCGGGAGATTGGAGCTTTGTCATTGAAGCTGCCTCTCGACGTACTGGATGATCTTGGCTGCGTGATCCAATGTTCTACGGCTAACAATCTCATCATAGCTCTCGTGTGGGGTCCCAGATGGAATAGCGTTCGGGTATCTGGCAGGAACATAATGTCGGTCAAGCTCCGAGGCTAGCAGAAGCAGCTCTCCCAGATTCTCATGCTTCGCTTCCGCATATCGCGCGAGGAGCTCATGTACGGATTGACCAAAAGGTGACTCTCCAATCACATAGAGAAGCGCCTTCGCAGCCTTCTCGCCTGCTTGTTGGCAGATGAAGGCACAGGAGTTGTACCTTCGTGACTTGTGAAGTATTTGGGCAGTTTCGAGGTCCCATTGTGCCTCCGAAAGCCAACGCCTCGCTTCTTCACCCCTCCGCAACCTTCAGAACCTCCCAGACTCCGCATTCCCTAAAGCATAGGAAGACTGAGCAAAATAAACTCGCTTGTATCAAAGAGGCCATCGGGCGCCATCACGGCTCCGAAGCCCACCAACCCTTCGAGTTCAATTTCGAGTAGTGTTTAACACTGCCAATTGGGCCCCATAGCTCATAATTCGGGTATCGCGCTCTTTCTTAGGTTCAGTTCTCCTCAAAGCCAGTTCCTGAACGTGCCGTCAGACCCAGAAGGTAGGTTCTGAGGAAGAGTCTGTAGGCGCTACGGCAGATGTCACAGACTTATTATCCTTCTTAGCACAGATCTCGCAGGAGATATTGGATTTGAATCCGACCGCGTCGCATATCCCCTTCAACAAAAGAAGGGGCATAAGATAAACCGTGATCTAGTTGTTGATCGATCAGTAGTGCGATGGCGAAAGTGACTTTCGGATGCTGATCGGCTTGGGATCATTGGTCTCGAATGGAATGTTCAGGGGATTGTCGAAACTCTGCAGGAGATTTCTTGTTTCGCTTTTCCTTGCAGTTCTGATAGTCGCGGCCTTGGGGCGGCTCCTCTCCATTGAATACCCTTCAAGCCGGTACGACGCAGAACCCGATGATGCCAATGAGCTTGTCGGAATCGCTCAAGATATAACCATCAAGGTCAGCCTTTCAGCTACGCCACAGCTGCCTCTTCCCCACATTGCCATTCTGCTTCCTCCAAACGGTAAAATTACTGACGTACAGTTCTCGGCAACCGCTTGGAGCGTCTATGGATACACGCTTGTCGAATCGTTTTTCAGGTGCTACAAACTGGCTTTCTTTCGCTTCTCGAAACTGGCCGATTATGTTTATGGACCTCATGATGTTACCTTCGTCGTTTCCCCTGTTGAACCGATGATGCGGCATGTGGAGTGGGATGAGGTTGCCAGCCCACTAATGTCGTATCTAAAATCTAAGGACTACTGGTTCAACAATGCTTTCTGCCGTTTTATCTCTTCAGGTAAGATGGGTGAATGGAAAGCCTACCCAACTTTTAGCGTCGAAAGGCGCTCAGCCTTCACCCTTCCGATCTACGTGCCAAAGATCAAGTATCTTGCAATCGTTCCCGAAGCTTGGGCATCAGTCGTTCAACCTCTACTGTCATGGAAAAGGGAGAAAGGCCTTCCAGCAACGTACTACACCCTAGAATGGATCGACTCCTCCTACGCAGGATCAAATTTAGAGGGAAGAATAGGGGAGTTCCTAAAGGACGCCTTCAATGCCTGGCAGATAGACTATGTTCTGCTTGCTGGAGGGGCCAGCAAAATTCCGCCGGGCAACTACGAGTGCTTAGACGGGGACGAGGATGCGTTCCCAGATCTGGCCGTTGGTCGGCTACCCGCTGACAGCGTTGAGGATTTGGCGATCATGGTAAACAAAATTGTGAAGTATGAGCAGCAAACAATCGTGAGCGCCGAATGCAACAATCTCCTTGGAATCCTTGGCGAAAACGAACCCAGACTCACACTCCCCTCAAGCCTTCATCCAACTTGGCTTGTATGCGGTCGAAACTTGACTTCTCCAAGCCAGATCAATAATTGCATTCAAGCTGGTGTAGGACTAGTGTTTGAGAACACGCATGGGAATCCAAGCACGTGGTCACTAGGTTCGGAGCTTGAAAACTACCGTTCTGATCACGCGCTATTGTTACGCAACACTCTACTACCAGCCATACTGGCTGGTGGATGTAACACGTCCGATTACCGATGGCCAAATTGCATAGGGACAGCCTTCCTCAAGAATCCTAGCGGAGGCGGGATAGCATACTTGGGATGGTTTGGATTAGGCGGCTTTGCTCCCTCTGGACTTGGCTGCAATTCTCTATCAACGCTCTTCAACATATCGAACTGGAAGCCTGCACTATCGATAGTGCAAGGCTGCGTTTTCACCTACCCCCATAATTTCTATGGTTCCCTCTTTCTCCATGGCGAAGAGAGGCAGACAAAAGAGATTCTACTAGGTGATCCAGAAATGTCAGTGTGGACCACATCACCCAAAGATTTGACATTATCCATGAAAGATGGAACTGTTCCAAGCGGCAGCTTCATCACTGTCCGGGTCACAGATAAGAACACGCAGCTCCCCACGATAGGAATAACCGCCAGAGTTCTTGGAGGAGACTTCCTTGAGATGACGAGTGATGACCAAGGTCAAATAGCCTTCAAGGCTCCGACGACCCCGGGCGAGTTCACGTATAACTTGTACGCGTTGTATAGAAACAAACCGAATCATTTCACCATCACCATCAAGGTTCTCAGCGCAACCACTGGCTTTGATCTCGTTAAGTAGAAGCGGCGATATCTCTGTTACGCGCCCTCAGCAAAGGTAGTATTGAGCCACTCCTCCCTCTAGAGAGTGCCATGAGCACCGGTCGAGAATGTGAAACATCTCGTGGGGCAAGACTCACAAGCGGCATAGTTCGCAACTTGAGTCAATGGCACAGCTCGTCTCACAGCAGTCAACTTCTCCGGTCCACACTGCTAGTGGAGAAGCAAAAATCACCAGAACCTTTCCAGCATCCACAAATCGATATTTGAGAAGCCGGCCGTAGCAACCAATGACTGAGCGACCATGAAGAGCCCAGTTATGAGTGCCGATGTCTGATTCTCTGAGCTTTCAGCTGAAGAGGACGCTAGATCAGCATAAGGGAGTCGGTTTTCTTAAGCCTTCCCGTTACTGTGTCCGGCATCAGGTTAAGAAGCTCTAATGTCGTCAAGCCAACTATCGCCAACTCACTCAACTGTTTTGACCTCAACATTTTCTTGACCTCGTCCGGTATCTTTAGGACAAGTAAATGCGCATAGGGTAGTTCTTCCTCTTCTACTATCAGTCTGTTGATGACCGCCAACTCCCCCTCCATCTTATGTCCAGAGGCGGTTGTAAGCGCGAGTGTTCGTTTGACGTAGGTTACACCAATCTTGTCAGCCACATCCTTGTCAACTATGGTCACTGATGCTCCAGTGTCGACAAGCGCAGTGTCCTCCATACGCTCCGTCGAACCCTGGAGCTTCAGTCTCGCCCTGACAATAGTCAACAATAACCCATCCTAAGCTCTCTGTCTTGAACGTTGCTCCAATTAAGATATTGTGATCTCAGCTGTTCTCTGAGATACAGTGGGGAGCTCTTGGCTATGAAGAGGTTTGCGAGCGTACTGATTAGGCGATCTCTCTGGCGTAGCCAATCAACCTCCGAGCACACCTTATGATTGAACATGATCATTGGATTTGTGCAGCAGACGCCACCTGCAACCTTTAGCACGCTTTCCAATGAATGAATGAGAATCTTGACCCAGATAAGCTTCTTTCGTTATGTTCCGCTTGCTACGACTGTGATCTCGTCAGATTGCTGTATTCCATCATTGTTTGTGTCGGTCCACTTGCAGATGTAGTATCCTTCAGTGTAGCTTGCAAGGTTCGGATAGACGATATCTGCGAAGTAGACGCCGCCCGCATATGTGCCCGTATGCGCGATCCCCCACATCGAGAAGACCGTCCTAGACCCGTCCTTGTAGATCTGCAACACGAAGTAGTCTGCCTTGTTGTAGTCGTATGTTGATTTTGCAACTGAGTAGACCGGTGTTGACCCAGTCATGAACCTGTAATGGGTGGCGTCCATTGAGAAGGTTATCAATGCGTATCCCAGTCCTTCATAGTAGTTGACAATCTTGCTAGCTACATAGCCCCCGAAGAGGACAACGTTGCCAGTGAACAACGGCGCCCCCGTAACCTGGTTAACCTTGCTCGAATCGGTTTGAATAATTATGTTCTGTGGCGGGTTGCTGCATTTGCCATATATGAAACCAAGCGCAGAATCATCATACATATTGCCCGTCCGAACGAAGTAGACGGCTCGTGAGGCAGCACCCAATATGCTTCCAGCGACTTCACTCAGTGTAGGAGCAATGGCGACACGGATCTTGACAACCCTGCCAGGAGACGTATTCGTTCCGAAGTATGCGAACCCATTGGCCACATCAATGACAGCCGAGTAGAGGTACGCGTCCGCCGAAAGCAAGGTCAACGCTTCCACACGTGTAAAGTCTGAGAACTTGACCTTGGCAACCCTGCCTGGATCTGTCCAAGTTCCGAAGTACGCAAAGCCATTAACAGCATCAAAGACGGCTGAGCGGGGAAAGCTCTCGCCTGAGTCTAGGGTTAGCACTTGAATTCGCATGAAGTCTACAAGCCGAATCTTAACGATCCTGCCTGGCGACGTGTCTGCTGCAAAATATGCGAAACCGTTGACGGCGTCTATGACGGCGGAGGAGGGATTGTTTTCGCCCGGGTCTAGCACTAGGGCCCCGTAACGGGTGAAATCTGATAGTCTGACCTTCACAATCCTGCCTGGCGATGTCTGTGTTCCAAAGTATGCGAAACCACCGGCAGGATCAATGACGGCTGACCTGAGAAGATTCTCACCTGAAAGCAGAGTCAATGTTCCCGCATGGGAGAAGTCTGAAAGCCTTACCTTCACAATCTTGCCTGGCGATGTTTCCGTTCCGAAATATGCAAAGCCACCGGCAGTGTCAATGACAGCTGCATGAACGTTGTTTTCGCCTGAACCGAGATTCAGTGTTCCAGCGATGGTGAAGTTGGAGAGCCTCACCCTAATGATCTTGCCTGGTAACGTGTGTGTTCCGAAGTATGCGAAACCTCCAGTGGGATCAATGACGGCGCAAGGAAGATAGTTTTGGCCTGAGCTCAGAGTCAGTGTTCCGGCATGGGTAAAGTTGGAAAGTCGGACCCTAATGATCCTGCCCGGCGATGTCCACGTGCCGAAGTATGCAAAGCCACCCGCAGGATCAATGACAGCTGACTGGAGATAACTCTCATCTGAAAGCAAGCTTAAAGCTCCTAGACGACTCAACGCGTATGCCGCTGGAACTGCTGTCAGCTGAAACATCAAAGCACACACAGAAATCGAAATGAGACAAAGCGCTTTGATCTTCCATAAGCTTAGAGAATACTTTTTGTTTCTTCGGATGTCTGAAAGACTCATCTTACGATCTACCTTATGATGCAAACCAACCAAAGGCCGCGAATCGTTACTTAAGACTTGTCAAGGATCCAGTTAGCACCACCATCGCATTAGCTACCTATTCACTACACACGCATCGGCCTCGCGTGTTCTTCTCGTCCGTGTCACCGGTATGGAATAGAGACTAGTACGGATACTACGAAAGTGATATCAAAGAAAGCTATCTCACTGTGCCTTCTCGCTCCAACATCTGGACATGCCTTCCTCTGCTGCTAGACCGTCAGAAAATCCCATTCCGCCTCGTACAACCTGAATTGGTTGGATTGACTCTCGGCCCTAAGCTCTCCTGTGTTTAGATCCTAATCGGATAATTCTTTCTTGAACTGGATGTGACGTAAATACGGAATATCTAGTTTCATATCTGGCCGAAGAAAGCCTTGATTGCTTGGCGTGTTGCCTCACCGTACGGTTGCAGAGTGAACGAGGCGAAGTCGTCGTCCCAAGAGAATCCAACACCTCTAGGAGCGGCTTTGAGATAAGCATCAAAAGCAATCTGTGCGTTCCTCAATTCATTCTGTCTAACATAATCAGGAAGGGATGTCCCGGGGACAAACTCGCACATCCAGTATTCACCGACCATCCACGGAACATGCTTTCCCTTAGCTAGGGTAGCGAACTTCTGGTAACTGTCAGAGAAGATATGTCTAATATTCTCTTCAGAGAGATTTTCGCTAAAGCCTACGTCACACCCAACTATATCAACATCCTTGAAGTATGCGTCTACTGCCTCGGCACTCAATGTCCAGATCGAATCGCTTATCTGGAGGATGATTCTACCGGAGAAAACTTGACGAATCGTGGAGGCTGCCAATGGCATGAAGTCGATGAGATTCTTGTTAATGTCATCGCTGCTCCACCCTTGATTTGCAAAGAGCATCTCCACTTCGCTCACCCCGAAATAATCAACTCCCATGCCTTGAAGGGTTTGTGCGTTTGTCCTCACAAAGTCCAGAAAAGCTGTCTTGAATACCGAGTAGGATGGAAGTTGAGGGATGTCTTTGCCTGGAGAAGCAGTGGGGGTAACCCAAACAGCCAATCCGGCCCTTTTCACGTTACTGATGCACTCATAGAGATAGTTGAGGTTGATTGCTGCGTATATGTTGCCTTGCAGCTGCCCAGTTAGGAAAAGCTGAACAGTGTTGAATCCAGTCGCCTTCATCTTCGCCAAATACTCATCTGTAAACATTGGTCTAAGCTGCTGGTTGTAGATCCACGGACCCAGATGGAGCGCCTTTACGGTTGCTCGTGTGCTTTCCCCGCTTGCAACAACAGTGATCTCATTCGACTGCTGTATTCCATCATTATTCAAGTCGGTCCATTTACAGATCAGGTAGCCTTGCGTGTAGGCTGACAGATTCGGGCAGATTACGTCGCAGAAGTAGACTCCTCCAGCATAGGTCCCTGTCTGCGCTATGCCCCAAACGGAGAAAATGGTCCTCGATCCATTCATGTAGATTTGTATCACGAAGTAGTCAACCCTATTGTAGTCATACGTGGATCTCAAAACAGAGTAAGCGATTGCCGCACCTCTCATAAACTTGAAGCGGTTCACATCCATAGAGAAGGTAATAGGAGCGCATCCGAGTCCTTCATAGTAGTCCTCAACCTTATTGGCCATGCAACCACCGAAGAGAACCATACTTCCAGCGAACTCCGGAGCACCCGTGCTCTGGGTAACCTTGGATGAATCGGCTTGAGTCACAATATTCTGGGGGCTACTGCATTTAGCGTATACGAATCCAAGCGCCGAATCGTCATAGATGTTGCCGGTTCGAACGAAGTGGATAGTTCCAGCAGGGGCACTCAGTATGGTTGTTGAGAGTTGATTTAGAGCAGGTCCAGTAGCAGTCAGGTCTCGGCTTACAAACGGCGTGACGCCCAAGACAATCACAGTTACGCAGACTAGTGCTCTCAAAAGACTGCTCACTTTCCCGGGACCACAAGAAGACAGCTTCCTTCCTCCTTTATGGCTACAGAATTTCTCTAACCTCTAAGGCACCTTGCCGTCACCAATAGTTATGCTTTTCTTCGCGCAGATGGGGCGGCGGCAAGACGTAACCTCTTCTATTTCTGTACCAGGGCCCGTTATAGCCGGCCATAACTGCCGCGCCAGTTCCTTGCAATATTCCTTCGGTTGGCACGGTTTTTATATACGTGTTTTCGGCAAGTGAATGAGCTTCAGGCTCACCGAGCCTGCTTCAGTGTAAGAGGGTTTGGATGGGTATGAACATAACCGAGCAGAATCATGGACGTCTTCGTCAGGAGGCTTGACAAGAAATTTTGAATAGTGTCACATTCCGCTTCAGGAAGACAGGCAGCAGAGTTCTGAGCTTGATCTTTTTCGCTGCAATGGTGGCCTTGTCATTCTCTTCTTCCCGCCTTATTCCGTACGCGTCAGGCGTTTCTCAATTCAACCCTAACCCTCCTGCTAGTCCGGTCCGTCTGATCTTTATTCACCATTCCACGGGTGAGAACTGGCTGGCTGATGACAACGGCGGACTGGGCATAGCCTTGCGAAATAACAACTACTACGTTAGCGACACCAACTATGGCTGGGGGCCAGACAGCATAGGCGATACCACAGACATCGGTCACTGGTGGCTTTGGTTCCGTGGACCCAAAAGTACCAGCTATCTGAATGCGCTCTACACAGAGAACGGGCAGTACTGTTCCTATTCACGTCTATCCGCCAATCCCGGCGGTGAGAACCTTATTGTAATGTTTAAATCGTGTTTTCCAAACTCTGCGCTGGACGGTGACCCGAACGCCCCCATACCGCCGATAGGGAGCAACCCTCTGCGCGGAGAGAGCTGCAGCTCGTCATATCATACGATAGCCAATGCCAAGGGCGTCTACATCGATCTTCTAGAGTATTTCCGAACAAGACAGGACAAATTGTTCATCGTCATAACTGCCCCACCTCAGACTGATCCAACTTTCGCGAGCAACGCCCGCGCCTTCAATATGTGGCTGGTAAGCGACTGGCTCATGAACTACGCCTACAAGAATGTGTTCGTGTTTGACTTCTACAATGTGCTCACGACCAATGGCGGCAATCCAAACACCAACGATTTGAATCAAGCAACTGGTAATCATCATCGTTGGTGGAATAACGCCATACAACACAAGACCGACGGTGACGACGACAGCAATCCCAATATCCTAGAATATCCAAGCGCAAGCGACGACGACCATCCAAGCAAGGCCGGCAACCTAAAAGCCACAGGCGAATTCCTGCCACTGCTGAACATCGCATACAACCGCTGGAAAGAGGTTAGCACAATCGGACTCAACCAAGTATCTAGCGCGATACTGAATGCTCCTGCGAGAACCGTCTATTATGTTCGGACAGGCAATATGTATGATGATTCTGCGCTTGGATTCGTATACGCCAAATCCAGTAATCCTCAGAACATGATCATTCAGACTGACGCAAGCAAGGTCAACCAGGTTACAGGTGCACCGCTCTTCACTGGCAACGTTGTTCTCTTCGGTGGCTACGGAGCCAGCAAGGTTGTCAACTACTATGAGAGGACAATGGGATATGTTCGCATCTCCTTCTCATATAATGCAACCCACTACAGGTTCATGAAAGGTTCAACAGTCGTCTATTCTGTTTCGATGCCTACCTACAACTCCAGCAAGGCCGACTATTTCCTGCTACAGATCTTCATGGACGGGTCTAGGACGGTCTTCTCGATGTGGGGGATCGCGCACACAGGCACATATGCAAGCGGAGTATATTTTGCGGACGTAGTCTATCCCAGCTTGGCGTCCTACACGCAGGGCTACTACATCTGCAAGTGGACCGACCTAAACAACGACGGCATACAACAATCGAATGAAATAACCGCCGTCGCAAGCGGAACATAGCATGACCGTATGAGAAGGCTGTCAATAGGCGGCGCTTCTCACAGGATGGGCTTACGCCTTCTTGCGTAAGGCACCTCATATTGTCTCAGTGACGTTTGACTGCCTAGGCAGGGCCCCTCCCTATGTCATGGTGAATTACGCTTGCGTCCAATGAAGAGAAGATCCTGGTAGATCCACTCTTGGCACAGTTCGAGGAAGAAGCGATGGCCGAGGCGCTCTCAGGACCATACGAGCCTGTTCAAATCGCCAAATCCGAAATCTTGCGCAGATGCTTATGACAATAGCGCGGAGCCACCTCTGACGGTCGTATGCTTCAATAATGCGAAGAAGGAGGAGGAAACAGCCTGGCGTGCCTTCACAACGTAAAGCAGCGCTAACTCAATCGAGATGGGAATGATGGAGGAAATATCTATCCATATGCACCGACCATGGCTTGACTTGGACTCGAACAACAGCAAATTGGGCTTCAGTGAAAATCAAGTTCATCGCAGAAGCGTTGTATCACTTGCACGAATTGCTCGGGCCATTTGCCACGATTCAGAACTCAGCTCTGTCACGTAGTTTGATTCACGCCAAGATGGATCGCCATGTGCTACGAGCACTCACTGTCGTGTCTGGGCAGAGGGCTACACTTATAGAAGTGAGGGAAACAGAAGTTACATAGAGAGCCTATCGATGCCAGACCTCAAGATTCAGCACGAGTACAAAGAGCTCGCGGAAGAGTATGCTGGACTTGTGAAGGCGCATTTCAATGGCCGTCTAAGGTCGATCTGCTTCTTCGGGTCCGCCGCATTGGGGAATAGATTCCTAGAAGCCGAATGGCATGCTCACCAATCCTCGAGCTGTCTGCAAACCACTAAGTTCATCCACTGCATACCTCTCAAGCTCTCATAGTCATTCTATTCAGCGACAGGCGTGGAGGATGTCCCTGCAGTAGGTCTTTGATGAAAAAGTTTATCAAACCGTCCAGAGGTTCAAGAACCGAGTGTCATTATGCAATGGATGTCATTATCCGAGGCATGAGGACTCGCATCTACCGCGAGTTCAAGGCTCAAGCCAACAAAATGGGTCTAAGGCTGAGCGATGCCCTACAGAAGGCGATTGAGAGATGGTTGCTGGAGAACTCTCAATCAAGCCTTGTTATGAACGATCCAAACCAGTTGGCCTTTGCCAAACTGGCGAGTCAGATAGAGTCAAAGTATCGCGGCAAATACGTGGCTATGTGCGGTGGCAAACTATACGTAGCTGAGACACTTGAAGACCTTGCACGCCAGCTCAAGGAAGCAGGCATCGCAAGAGCAGTCGTATCTCATGTTGGCGCTGATGAGTCAGGGGAAGGCGGCGAGTGGTTTTGGGGATCTATAGAACGCTAAACTGCCACAGTTACGATATTGAAGCCAAGCCGGAGAGACCTATGATACATGTATCAATAACCGGGCCTGCCACAGGCAGAGAGATGAAATTCACGGCAGCCGCGGACACAGGTTTCTCAGGGTACCTCCTGGTCCCCATGGAAACATATCTGGAGTATTCTGAGTTGGAGCTGCCCGTAAGGGATTTCCTTACATACAGGACCATCGTTGGGCCGATTGTGCTTCGAAGGGCCAGAGTCACAGCGGCGATCCTCGGAGACAGATTCGAAACCTTCATAGAAACCCCGCTCATTGGAATGGGTAGGTTCCTTCTTGGACGTCGTATTCTCAACGCTCTTCGGCTTGCGTTGCTCGGTCCGGAGAAGAGATCCTGCCTCCTAGAAGAGCAGGGATAACCATACCAACAGAAGTGATAACTGCAACAGCCCCAGCTACTTAGCCGCATCATAAAGCCCTAAGACACACGCTTGGGCCCTTTGGTCAGATTCACTCATCTGGACTAGGTAGGTGAGGCGTTAAATAGAACAATCACTGATATCAAGAAATGGGGAAAAATTTGGAAAGAGGAACAGCGAAAGGAGTTCTCCTATGTGTCTTTCTGCTTGTGCTGGTCTTTTCATCGACGGAGAGCCGCAGTGCTGAAGCCTATGTAGGAGCTGGCTGGACTAAGCATGCTAGCTACGTTCTGAACGTGGGAGCGCCCGGTGCATGGGACGACTATGGAGTCACCCATCCTTGTGTGATCAAGGATGGTGACACCTACAAGATGTGGTATAGTGGTCTTGATGGGACAGGTAAGCGAAAGATAGGCTACGCGACATCGACCGACGGTATTAGTTGGACTAAGTATGTCGCCAACCCGGTTCTGACCGTGGGAGCGGCCGGTGCGTGGGACGATGACCAAGTTGGCGCCCCATCAGTTATCAAGGATGGCTCAACTTACCGAATGTGGTACACAGGTAATGATGGGAGCACCTACAGAGTAGGGTATGCAACTTCAGCTAACGGTATCGCATGGACCAAGTATTGGGGGAATCCAGTCGTATCCCTTGGGGCCGGACCTACAGATCCTGACCGTGTCGGCGTTATGTCTCCAAACGTCATCAAGGAGGAGTCTGGCTTCGTTATGTGGTACTCAGGTTACGACGGCTCGAAGATCTACATCTGCATGGCGTATTCTGGCGACGGAGCAAGGTGGTCGAAATATGACGGAACATTGGGAGGAGTCACGGATAAAGTACTTGACGTGGGAGCGGCGGGTGCCTGGGATGATACATGGGTTACCGATTGTGCAGTGCTGAGGTCGGGAGATGTCTACTTCATGTACTACATGGGCTATGACGGAGCCACAGGCTTTGCGATAGGTTTGGCTTACTCAACAACAGGCAAGACCTGGACCAAATACGGTGGTAACCCTCTTGTAAACAAAGGTGCCGCGGGTACTTGGGATGACGTCGCTCTGCGTGGGCCATGTGTCATTCAAGACCGCCTAGATTTCAAGATGTGGTACACTGGGACAGACACCACTTCAGACGCTACACGACGGATAGGATACGCTACGAACCTTATGCGCATGGGTGGAGCGATGGGTTTGATCGATGGCCCTGAGAACACTGTATACTACATCTACCCGGATTATCAAGGTACGAAGCCTACCGGGACCGCGTACGCCTCGCTCAGCGACTGGACCTCTCTAGGAATGGTAATAGGTATGAGCAGCAACAACCAATACGTCACCACGGATACACACACGTCTGTTGTAGGTGCTGATGGTGGGCTTGTCGTTTCAGCGACATATTCCGCAGTGATATGTGGTGGAAGGGGCGTGAGTGGCCCGACGAGGTACTATGAGATTGTTGCTGCGACGTCGCCTGCGTACTTCCAACTCGTCGGAACCACATACTACTTCTATTCTCGCTCGACAGGAACGTCGGTCGCCGGGACCGCGATGAGCGGATCGGTAGTATCGACCAACCAAGACATGTTCATCATAATGGCGTTCAAGCACTGGAATGGTAGGAACGTAATAATCCTCTACGGCTATGGTTGGAAGGGAAGCTACGCAGCCGCACTGTGGTTCAAGTATGGAACTGGAGCATGGGCCTTCGGTAGGGCGGGTATACCTACACGCGAGAACGCCTACTACATCTTCAAGTGGACCGACGCCAACGGAGACGGCTTCGTAGACCTCTCAGAGATCAGCTTCGTCGCCGCAGGCAGCTAGCCGAAACCCTTCCTTCTCTGAACCTCCCCTTTTTTGTATCTTTTCCCAGAGAGCATATTTGGTGAACCATGGCTCTGATGCAGCGTCGTGTTCAAGGGAGCTTGTGCAAGGGGGAAGCATATCTTTGGCTCTCTAGCTTTTTCGCTCGATCTTCTTCTCGCATTCGCGTCTCAGCCTGAGATATTCTTTTTCGTCTATTTTCCCTTCTGCTCTAAGTTGTTCCAGTTCAACCAGCTTTCTCGTAGCTATCACATCCTCCTTCGTCAGCTCCAACTCCTCAAAACGCATGATCCTTCTCGACTTTCTTCTCAGCATCACGTAGCCAATCGTTAATGCTGAGGCTACAGAGATCAACCAGAGAAGAGGAGCAAAGGTTTGCTTCGCAACTATGACAAGAGTGGCTGAAGCGGAGCGAGATCTTCCTCCTCCCGATCCTAGTATCAATAATGTATAGTTGCCTGTCGGAGTATCTGGTGAGGAGACGAGTGTCAAGATCAATGAAGCGTTAGGCTGGACGAAATCGGAGCTGAAGTGCCACCTGATTCCTTGTGGAAGAGCGGAACCAAGTGTCAAGTAGACGGTTTCGTTGAATATCCCAGTTCCAATAACGTTCATGTTGTATGTGGCGTTTTCGCCTTGTTCCATCACTTTGACGCTTTCAGTGATCGTGATCATGAAGTCTCTCCTGGCAATCAAGAAGGATGTTGCGTATCGCCCATCAATATATCCTTCCTTGCTCGCTGTGATATACACGGTGTATGTTCCTACTGGAATACGGGGGTTGAGGGCGAATGTATCGGAAAAGCTACCATTGGGGGCCGACAGCGCTCTTGCTATGTGGATCGTGCTTCCCAGAGGATCTACCACTTGGATAGAGACGACTGCTTCAGAAATAGTATTTCCTTTCATGTCAATTACTCTGCCTGAGATCATTACGCTCTCTGAGACCTCGATCGAGACCTGAATGAATAACTGAGCGGACTCCTGCTGAACGGAACAGGCTGCGGAGGAGAAGATAGACAGAACTAGAAGCCAAGTCAATATCGCCTCTGCCTTCATTTGAAATAGCCTCAACCTGTCTCGTTCACTTCGGAAGTACGCGAGGAATCACTAAAAGAGTTGTGTTGTCGTCCGATTCACCTAACAACTATCTCTTTCGACTCCGATTGCCAAGTCTGATGCATCCAAGTTGAGCTTCCTCAGTATCGCGCGGGACAAGGGCTTTGCCCTATGAACGCACGTGGTCTTCCAGGCATGCAAACGGCTATCTTTTGGCCCTTAATGTTCTTCGAGATGCGGATCTGTCTTGTCTGGCTAACATACCGTCTGGATTTCCTTGGAGATCTCAATCAGTCTTTTGACGAATAGGTGTCCTGGCTGCGATGCTGTCTGAATCCCATGTCCTCCAGCCGAGTGTATGTCACAGAAACAAGGTATGATCCCAAAGATGGGTAGGTTGAACTCTCTTTCGAGGCGCAGCTTCAGTGTTTGCGTAGCTTCAAGTGAATAGGACTCCATGCCAATCATTCTGTTTACAATTAGCCCTGTCTTCTTTCCCAGAACCTGATACAGTCCTCTTATCATCCTCTTTGTCCCCTCCGTGTCGAAATCGTCGGCTTTGGTTACCACAACGTTAAGGTCTGATACAGCCAGGGCGTTGGCTGCTGAGAATTGCATCCCTGGGCTTGTGTCAAATATCAAGTAGTCCATTGCTAGGTCTTTGAGGACCTTATCTTTGGCTGAGAGGGTTCGGTGGAGAGATTTCGTTTCCCATTTCCTGTCCTTCGCCATCATTTCACGTATCGCATCAGTTGAAGGGTCTGCGAAGCCGGCGAGGAGTTTGCCGCTTGTCGAAAACTCGTTTGAGAGATCAAGGAGTATTTGTTCGATCTCATACTTTCCTTCAAGGTAGTCACCTACCCAATGCTTCGGACTCGTTTTGAAGATTATGTGTTGACTTGGGGCCCTGAAATCATAGTCTAAGATGCAGACATTCGATCCGCCGCGTGCGAAGATAAGCGCCAAGTTGGCTGATATCGAGGTCTTTCCCGTGCCGCCCTTGTAGCTGTGAAACGCTAGGACTTTCGCCACGGTCTCATTCTCCTACTTTTCTACGGAGAAAACAGCGTTTCGTGAGACTCTTCTCTTCTTCACGTATCCCATCTCCACAAGCTGATTTAGATAGTCACTTTCTGCTGCTCGAACGCGACCGGTTTCGGATGCAACTCTGCTTGCAGTTCCCTCGCCTAACTTCACAATGGCCATCGCGGTCTTCCTCAAGTGGTCTGGAAGTAAGAGTAGTGTGTTGACATCCAGCTGCCCATACTTCGCCGAGGTCTGCCCCGCATCACGTAGGCGGCTACTCCTAAAGGCCTCAGCCAGATAGGCCAAGGTTCGGTTAAGGCTTTCCAAGTTTCGGTTTAAGGACCTCAATTCGTCATGGATTTGAGTGGTAGTCTTTGCTGAGCCACGGGTTCTCGACAATTGAATGACTCTCAAAGTAGATTCCTGAGAACCCTATATAAATTCCGAGGCTCTACCGATTAACTGGTTGTCTTCATGAGATTAAACACTGGAGGATGAGCATGGGAGTGGATCGATATAGACCTATGGTTCGCCGAATATGCTCTCCGGGAAGAGGTACCACTCTACTTCTTCAGCTGACTGCAACATACCCAGGCGTGCATAATCCTTCACAACTACCACACCTATTGCGGCTTGTGTGAAGCCAATGGACTCGTATTGGGTTAAGTCTCGAGTTTTTGCTGCCATATAGATACCACAGCCTCTCAGATCTCTCAGCGATTCAAAGATTTCTCGAATCATACCGCATGGCTCGCTTAGAAGTACAAATCGCTTCGACCCTAGGCTGGAAGTGACGTGACGGGTAACTGCGACATGGCCCACAATGCTCTCATTCTCCTCAGCTAGAAAGATCGATTTGAGATCGGAATTGCTGTATGTCAAGTACCGCCACTTGTATTCCGCCGTGTTAAGGAGAGGCACACCCATTTTCTTCCTGTTTGACAGGTTCAGGAAGGCGATGACTTTGTCGAGATCTTTCTCTGAGCATCTTCTGACTCCCGGCTCATCAGAACGCCCAGTCTTTCGTTCTTGTTCCGCTGTCTTCAACGAGTCTACGCTAGGACTAGTCACCAATCGCAGCGTCAGGAATTCATCAACGGTTGACCAGCCAAGCTGTGTACACATCCTGTGCGCCAAGTTGTCCTTGCCCTCATAGACCATAAGCAGAGCCTTCCTATCTTCTGCGAAGCTCATGAACCTCATGAGAAGCGTTCTCCCTATCCCCTTTCCTCTCACCTCAGGTGAGACGCAAAAGTCATCGCCAATCACGGAAGGAACCTTCTGCCCTTTGAAGAATAGATCTCTTGGGGTCCCTATGAGATACCCCTTGACCTCACCGTTGTCCTCAGCGATTATGACGCCTTCTGGATCGAAGTAAGGGTTCTTAAGATAGCGCCACATCCAAGAACGCTCAGTCCTAATGATTCCTTGCGGGAAGCACTTGTTGAACAGATCCACAAGTCCAGCTTCGTCTCCGCTCAAGTACGTTCGAATTCTCATTCATCCCACCGATCTGAACCTGAGAGAACGAATCTGAGGAGCTCAATGTAAGCGTCTTGCTTGGCACAAAAGAACGCTTCCATGAATTTCATACCAGGATCGCCGAAGGTCAAGGCACGATAACGGTTCAGGCTCACAACTGCACCGAGATAGTTTCTCACCGCTAACTGTGTCTCAAACCTTCTGATCGCGGCGAGTTTGAGATGCATCTCTTGTGTTATGTCGACGAGGGTGTTTGGCAGGAGCGGAGAGTAAACCTCGTACGCACAACAGGTGAACTGTTGCTCGAACCCAGCTGCCGCTTTGGCCAAAATCTTATTCGTCTCCATGTGGTCTCTGTGATATATGCCATCCAACACAAAGGGAAGGTACACGAGATCTGGCTTAACCTCATTGAGGATGCTCCTCACCTCAGTCACAGTCTTACTGGTCGCCTCAAGCTCCTGATCCTTGTGCCGGAGAAAGATCTGCCTCTTGACACCTATGAGCTCACCAGCTGCCCTCGCTTCGCTTTCCCTCTCAGAGACGAGTTGCCTGTTTGAGCCAGAAACCCTGCCGCCCTTTCCTCCATCTGTCAAATAGACGGATGTGATCTCGTGGCCGTGACTTCGATGCTTTATGAGAGTTCCGCCGCATGCAAAAAGATCGTCGTCCGGATGTGGTGAGAGAACAAGGATGCTATTCCCGCTGGGGGTCTCAACCAGAACAGGCCTTTCCGCCAACAGTCTCTTCAGGATTCTGGAATAGCACGGTAGGGCTTGATCTTGCATATTCGAATCAACAACGACTTATCCTTAAATGCCGATTGGTCAAGGACCTACGGCAGGTATATCCTGTGTTATTTGTGAGGCCTTTACTCTGCCCTCATCTACATTTCTCGGTACTCGGGAGCCGTCCAAGCGTCGGACTCCACTGTCTCTCCTGATCCTAGAATCCTCCTTTGAGTCTCAGTCATCTGCTTGTGGTACCTTCTGTAGAGCGGTGTTCCGTAAACGGGCAGCCAGTCTTTAAGTGAAATCGCGCAGTTTGAGTGGTTCGCTTTGATCCATTCAACCAGGGATTCTGTTGCTCTCCTATCTTCCTCCTTTTCGTCGGGCAGGTTCTTCATGAGCGAGTATTTTGCCGCTATTCCTTTGCGGTTCAGATTCTCCACCGCTCTCTTAATATCGCTGATGCTCTGAGGTTTTCCGATCAACTTTAGAATCCTCTCGGACCCGCTCTCCACACCCACATATACCTTGATCAGTCTTGTCGCTATTTCCTCAAACCAACTTGAGAGAATGTGGGGAACCGTCACATCCATGTAGAACTTGATGTTCAGCCCCTCTCTATCCAAGGCTCGGTAGAGCTCCAGTATTCTCTCTGGCTGTTGGAGTGGACTATCGTCTATAAGACGAATATATTCGACTCCGAACCGGCTGTGGAGATATTCTATTTGGCAGAGAACCTCTTCGGATGACTGGCCGACCCATTTTCTTTCAATTGAGTTGATGCAGAACTCGCATCCGGACATGCATCCAGTTGAAGTGTAAAGGTTGAAGGTCCTCACCGGTCTTCCCCTGTAGATGTCCTCATCATGAACATACTTCTCTACATTGATCAGATCATAGTCGGGGACAGGTAGGCATGTAGGAAAGCCTCTAGGTCCAGTCGTAACAACATCACCCTTCGATGTCAAGTATGATATGCCAAGAATATTCGAGGGTTTCCTCCTGCCCTCTATCGCTTCACATATGTCGAGAATCGTCTCGAATCCATGTCCATGACATAGAATTTGGAAACCTGCCTTTCCCAACAATCGGTCCCTTATGTTCTCTGGTGGCAGATGTGACACGAAGGCGCCTCCTAGAACCCATGGCCCGGAATACTCGAAATAATTCGAGAAAGGAAGAAACGATTCAACCAGAGAAAGCTGAGGGGCCATCGAACATGAGAAACCGATGAAAAGCGGTTGCTTGGATACTGCCTCACGGATTCTCTGAAGGAAACCTTCTCCTCCTTCACAAAGTCTCTCGTCCACGATCGTTGGATTATAGCCTGACTTTGCAAGAGCCGTCGCCAAGAACCACACCGAATAGGGAGGGATCGGCCTCATTCGATCTCCGTCAGGATATACCAGTACAACCTCCCTTGAGTCCTTGTTCAGGCCCCATTCGGGCGAAACATCACACATAACCCACACGGCCTTTATCTTGAGAGGAGGAAGTGACGAAAGGACCTGCCCTAAGACAAGTTAGCTCTCCCCACGTCATGTCGGGCCCCTTACCTTGTTTTGGTTGGTCAGGCATTGTCTGGCCGTTTTCTTTAAGCTTTCGAGTATATGGTCCTTAGTTCTGTCTTCGACGTGCTTAAGTCTTGGTTGCTTTCGATCCAGCACTTCTCATGACACAGCGCGATTCTACCTGTTGTCAACATGTAACACATTCGGCTCAATGGATGTCTCTCCGAAAAAGCCTAATAAATAAATAGGCATCTTGCATCTGTCGTGAAGAGAGTCCCATGAGTACAGGGCTCCGGGCTTGCAAACAGGATGCCTTAGCTGTACTTCTGTTATTCCTGTTGCTGGAGTCCCTGTTCACGGTTGAATCCCAATCGACGAAGGCTGCCTCAGCATCGCTGATTTCGCCTTCGAACGGCTGGGGTATCTTTGCTGGGACGGTTGGCGACGTAGAGGTAGTGATCGACTGTCCCGGGATAGCTGTGAGAATAGAGATCCCTCGCGAGTTCATGAAGGGGCGCAGAGAAAATGACACATCTTTTCTCTCATCTGACATATCGAATGACTATTATTACTACTCTCTTATTGACCAGTCCCTTCACTATTCCTACTCTCGTGATGCGCCAGGATACAAACCTGACTTTCCGCCTTATGATCCAAACGCGCCCTTTATGGCTGAGATATGGAGTCGCGACTGGACCGGGTTCGTTGGGTTCAAGCCGCCCAAGCACGTGTGGATGAGGAACCTTGTGGCTCCAACTGTGGCAGGCAAGTATGAGTTTCTCATGTACGTTGCAGACAAGACCTACGAAGAAGCACCTCTGTTCCCAATCAATCCTACGCGAATTCTCCCAATCATGGTAAGCAAAGCGCCCTTCCCCGCATCTGTCAGCGGATTCATCGTCGATCCCTTGATTCAACCTCCAACCTCAATAAAGGCAAGGGGGATAGTCTACGCGCTCGACAAAGCTGGAGAAATCATAGCAAGATGCTTCGTCGACAATAACACAGGTTTCTTCAACATAACTGGACTCAGCGAAGGCGAGTGCATCTTAGAGGCCTCGGCTGGCTACTGGGGAGAGACGGGCTATTCCTATGTGCCCACCCGATACCAAGAGTCCATTCGCCTCTTCAGAAACAGCAAGGTCACCTTGAACATAATGTTGAAGAGAGGATGCATGATAAAGGGAAAAATCAAGTACACCAAGCCAGATGGCTCCCCCATCTCATCTCTGAGTCACCCTGCTTTCGCAGGGATGTCTCATCCCTGGAGCAGCGGCCTAGAACGAATCGCTTCTCTGAACTACACAGTTCAAGCTCTCACAGACAGAGGAGAGGTAGTCGCATCCTGCACTGCGCAATCAACCGGCTTTAGTGAGGATCTCTTTGTCTTGACGAACAGGGCTGAGATAAGGCATGTCGCGTATCCTGCAGTGGGCACTGCATACTCCGGTTTCTTACCGGGTAAGTACGTTCTGAAGGCCTGGGTGTTCGGATATGTCCAGAAGACGTCACTTGTCCTTACAGTCACATCGTTCTCCACGGAGAACGTTGAGATACGACTAGTCACTGGAGGCACAGTCATAGGAACAATAGGCTTTTGTGACCCGAGAAGCCTCAAACCTGAAACACCCCGTATGGCGGAAAAGCTGAACTTCGGAACCTCGTCTGGAACCCTCTACGGCGGAAATGTCCTAGTTTCCGCCTACGACTCAAACGGGCAACTGGCAGCGCTAAGTCTGATCCGCGGGGCAATGCCTAATGGCACGACAGCTTACGCAGACCGCTCCTCAATCCGGTTCTGCTTGCTCGGATTCAGCGAATCACTCAACCGGACGTTCTCGGGCGTCTGGCAAAGGAGAGACTGCGGCATTCCATCTGGAACATACAGCATCAAGGTTCAGGTGAGAGGATACCTTCAAGCGGGCAGTTCCATAGCAACTGTATTCGAAGGATTGAACAGCACGGCCCATGTAGCGTTGACAAGGCAAGGTGCCATAAGTACTGTGGTGACGTCGTCGATCCCTCTGACTGAAGGATCTCAGAACGAAGTTCCTTGGGCCTTCCAGAGTCTAACTCCTCGCCCTCACCTCAGAGTATATGTATACGGATATGACGGCTCTGAGGCTGGATACGTCGAAACCAGAATTGGCCCAGGAAGCCCAACAACGCGTACCCCCTCCTTGAACTTCACTGGAAGGAACTGCACAATACCAGAAATCGTCTTCCAAGGATACCTGCCAAGCTCGGTCACCGGAGGAACCTATGCTCTAAAGGTATTCACGTTCGGCTACATTCAGGGGAGAGACGCCAAGGTTACAATTTCTGATTCAACAGCCATACAGACTATGCTCCAAGTCCACCCAGGTGTCAATGTCAGTGGAACGGTATGGATTATGGCCGGCGGTTACCTTGCATCCGTTACTGAGGAAACGCAGGCGAGAGTCGAAGCGTATGGCTCCCGTGGAACCTTTGCAGCTGTAAACTTCTCATATCCTCACTCTGGAGCAGGCAGCTTCAACTTCACTCTGATAGGATTCCGAGGAGTGGGGCACTTCTTCTACGTCACTCCCAACGGTGATAGAATCAAAGACTATGGGCTGCCGCGAGGAACCTACACGTTCAAAGTGCACGACTTCGGTAGCGAATGGAGATACCACGTACGGCGTCAGCCCACACTAGATATTCTAACGTCACAATCAACCATGTATCTCATCGCCAATAGAATGAACAAGATCTCTGGGAAAGTCCTAGGAATGGTGCCTGAGGGGGCCTCGATTCCGCTTTCATGGGTGGCAGTCGCTGCTGGAAACGAATCCACCTTCTCGATCGATGGGAGATACACCCTGCATGTTGAAGAGGGAACCTACGTGATCTCGTTTAAGCTGGCCGGGTACCTAGGCAGGCTGGTCAATTGTACGATAACGGGCAACCGGCAGATCGAGCTTGACGTGACGCTCGATCCTTCTTAGCCCCATAAAGCCCGAGCAGATTGAGAGGGCTCACATCAACCCCGCGAGGAGCACCAAAAAGCAAAAGGCCAACCGCCAGCCCAACGAGGCCTCTATCCATAGGTCAATCCCATCCTAGCAAGCATAATAAAGGGCTCGCCATTCAACACAGGTCAAAAGGCGAGGTGACAGGTTCAGTGAGCGCAAGGAGTCTAGATCTTAAAGGAGTAGGAACATGCGACTTGAGGATCACGCCCGACGAAAGAGGGTTCTTCGCAGAAGGTTTGAGGCAAGACTGGAAGGAATTCTTAAATGGTCAATGGATCGCTCAGGCCAATCTCTCTTACAGTTACCCGAATGTGGTTAGGGCATGGCATAGACACCTAAGAGGCCAAGTAGACTATTTCTTGGTCTTGGAAGGCTCGATGAAGATCTGCGCTTATGATGACGATGTGAAATCAGCGACAAGAGGTCACCTAGTTGAGATTGTGGCAAGTGCGAATAGGCCTCAGGTTGTCCGGATACCGGGCGAGTACTGGCACGGAACCAAGACAGTCGGCTGCAAACCTTCTCTAACGGTCTATTTCGTCACAAGGCTCTACGAATACGAGAACCCTGACGAAGATCGGAGGCCGTGGAACGATACGACAATAGTGCCGACTACGGTAAACGGTAGAGCGGATGACCCTCGCGTCGGAAAACCTTGGGACTGGTTCTATCCAGTTCACAAGTAGGTGGTTATCTTGAAGGTGCTTGTCACCGGAGGAGCGGGATACATAGGCTCAACCTTGATCCCTGTATTGCTTGACAAGGGGTACAAGGTCGTGTGCCTCGACAGACTGTTCTTCGGAAAAGAATCTCTAGCCGAAGCATCAGAAAACTCAAACTTCGAGCTGCAAAAGGACGATGTCAGGTGGTTCGACCCGAGAATTTTGAAGGACGTGGACACTGTCGTCGACCTTGCGGCGCTATCCAATGACCCAAGTGGGGAACTTGATCCGGCAAAGACGCTCGACATAAACTATCTCGGAAGGGTCAGGGTCGCCAGATTGAGTAAGGAGTATGGCGTCAGACGGTACATCTTGGCATCTTCCTGTAGCGTCTATGGTTTTCAGACGGAGATGCTTACTGAAGAATCCGCAGTAAACCCACTAACAACTTACGCGAAGGCCAACGTCATGGCTGAAAAAGACATCCTCCCTCTCGGAGATTCAGAATTCACAGTCACGGCGGTGAGGCTGGCAACCGTGTACGGCCTCTCGAGGAGAATGAGGTTCGACCTAGCAGTGAATGGCATAGTTCTTGGACTATACAAGACGGGAAAGATACAGGTGATGAGAGACGGAAGTCAGTGGAGGCCTTTCATTCACGTCAAAGACGTAGCGGTAGCCCTCACAAAATTTGTCGAGAACTCACCTGACGAAGTAAACCGTCAGGTCTTCAACACAGGATCAGACGATCAGAACTACCAGATATACCCACTCGCCGAACTAATCGGAAGAGCTGTCAGAGCGCCTTTTAAGATCGAATGGTACGGAACCCCAGACAAAAGATCGTATAGAGTCAGTTTCAGAAAGATTAAGGAGAAGTTGAACTTCACGCCGAGACTTACGCCGAGTGAGGCGGCAGAGGAAATCTACAACGCTTTGAAAGATGGTGGAATAACAGATTCCATGAGGGCAAGAACCGTAGACTGGTACAAACATCTTCTGGACGCGGAAGCTACAGTGAGAGAGGTTATGTTCAGAAACACAGTGCTGTGAGGTCATAGTTGTATGAGGGTGCTGGTCGTAGGAGGAGGAGGACAGCTAGGAACAAAGATAATAGAGGGAGGAAAAGGCCGCTTCGAGCTGTACGCCACCTACCAAACCAGAAAACCACCACTTGACAGTCCAGCCATCTTTCAAGTCGACAAGACAAGCAGGGAGGGCCTGCTGACAGTCTTCAGGAAAGCAAAACCTGACGTTGCTGTTGATACAGCGGCACTTCACGATGTGGATTACTGCGAAACTCACAAGGATGAAGCGTGGGAGGTGAATGTCCGAGGCACAAGGAATGTGGCGGAAGCATGCCAGAACCACGGCGCGAAGATGATTTTCATATCAACCGACTATGTTTTCAACGGAAAGAAGGGAACCTACGTTGAAGATGACCAGCCAAATCCCATAAACTACTACGGACTGAGCAAACTGGAAGCGGAGAAGGCGGTGGCCAAAGTCTGCCGCAGTCACGTGATAGCAAGGCCATCCGTGATATACAGCTATGCATCCTCCAGTCAACGCGCTTCGTCCTCTGGGAAGCCACTCAACTTCGCAATGTGGCTGACGCAGAAACTGGCGTGCAACGAATCAGTGAAAGTCGTAATGGACCAGTACAGTTCTCCCACGCTTGCTGACAACTTGGCGGAAGCGGTATTGAGATTGGCTGAAAGCGATAGGACAGGAATATTTCATACAGCTGGCGGTACAAGGTTAAGTAGATTTGAGTTCGCATTGGAAATTGCGCGAAAATTGGGATTCGACGAGAAGCTAGTCACACCCATAGAGACTAGTCAGCTGAAGCAGGTGGCGAAGAGACCGATGGACAGCTCGCTTAACGCTGGGAAAGTGAAAAAGCAGCTCGGCATAGAAATGTGGAAGATCGAAGATGCCTTGGAGTGGTTCAGGGAGCAGTTTCTGAAAGGTGCTCATGGATGAAAGGCTTACTTCTTGCTGGCGGGCACGGCACTAGGCTACGACCCTTAACCTTCACTGGCAACAAACATATGCTACCGATAGGAAACAAGCCGATGATCCTGTATGGCCTTGAAGACTTGATCAAGGCGGGCATAAATGAGATAGGCGTCGTATTGGGCCCGATCAACGAGGATATTAAGGGCTTTCTGGGAGACGGCGCGAGATTCGGTGTGAATATCACATACATCGATCAACCTGAACCCAAGGGCCTGGCACACGCCATAGCCATGTCTGAAGGCTTTCTTCGAGACGAACCTTTTGCAATGTACCTTGGAGATAACCTGCTTAAGCAGGGAGCAGAGCCTCTGGTAAAGACCTTCGAGAGAGGCGAGGCTGATTGTATCATCGCGGTCACCCAGGTCAAAGATCCCAGCAGATATGGCATCGTAGTTTTCAACCAGGAAAAAAAGATTGAAACACTTGTGGAGAAACCGAAGCAATCAATAAGCAACTGGGCGCTGATAGGAGTCTACGTCTTCAATAGCAAGATATTCGAAGCGATCAAGAGGATCAAACCGTCTTGGCGAGGGGAGCTTGAGATAACGGACGCGATACAGGTCCTATTGAAGAGCGGAGGAAGAATTGATGTGCAATTCGCTCAAGGATGGTGGAAGGATACCGGTAGACCTGAAGACCTTCTTGAGGCTAATCAGTTGGTACTGCAAGAGCTTCAGCCTCTCAATGAGGGAGCAATTGAGGAAGGTGCAATGTTGACCGGAATTGTTAGGATCGGTAAGCACACAAAGATCAATAAGAGAACAACGATAAGGGGTCCAGTGGTCATAGGCGAGCACTGTCAAATTGGTCCGAACACGTATGTTGGCTCATATACCTCAATAGGTAATGGCTCTACGATTAGAAATGCCGAGCTTGAGAATTCAATATTGATGGAAGGCGCGCACATAGACTGCGGGAAACGGATAGTAGACAGTTTGATAGGGAGGAACGTGACGGTGATATGTGCAGAGAACAGTGTGCCCCGAGGTGTCAAGCTTGTTCTTGGGGACATGGCTCACGTGCAAGTATGAGAGTGAGTCAACACACATCATGCAGCAAATTATATTGTTCACCTAGAGCAGCGGTCCCTTGCTTCCTAAGTGATTTCTGCATTCTCAAGGAACCGGCGGAGTTGACTATGCTCAAAAAGAATGTCGAGTATGCGTCTCAAACGTTGGTGCTGAGCTGGCTGATGCCTACAGAGTCGTGGATACATTCTGGCTAGTACCTCACCTTCACCCACCGTTCTGTTTGCCTGAATCCAGACTCGTCGAGTGTAGGTGTCTCTGAAATTCAGTACATTCCACAGCATCGCGTTTACTACCGCAACGCTCTTCTTCGGTTCAAGTATCGCAAAGCCACCAGCTGCCAAGAAGCTAAACAGCAAACACCGTCCGAGAGCCCACCCAAGTGAAGGCCCACAATTCTTGAGTATCGACCTTAGAAAGTTCCTGTGGCAGTAGTACAGCTTCCTCTCATCTATAGTCTTGCTGTGAGCAGTGCCTGAGAAGTAATGGGCTACTCTTGCCTCGGGAGCGAACCTCACCTTATAGCCAAGGAGTCTGAGCCTCCACGAAAAGTCCGCATCCTCGACGTACATAAAGAACTTGCCGTCAAAGCGCCCCATCTTCTGAAACATCTTCCGGTTTATCAGTGCAGCGCCACCGCAAAAGGCAAAGGGTTCAAAGTCAGAATCGTATTGGCCTCGGTCCTGCACTTCTTTGCCGATATCAACGAATCCCCTCCAAAACGGAATTCCCATTCCGCCAACGGAATCCAAGTGTGAATGGTCGTCCATGGAAACCATCTTACAAGCAACAGCAATGGTTTTGGGATCTCTAGTTGCGACATCCACTAGCCGGCTGATCCATTGATTGTCTAAGACCTCCGTATCGGTATTTAGTAGCACGACAAAGTCGGCCTCAACTTTGTCTATGGCTCTGTTGTAAGCCTCTGGAAAGCCTAAATTTCTCTCATAAGCGATGATCTTGACCGATGGAAAGCTTCCTCTAACATACTCAATCGACCCGTCTTGACTTCCATTATCGACCAAATAGACCTCTAGATTAGGGTAGTCGCTCTTGGCTACGCTCGAGAAGCAACGGAGAAGCCATATTCGCCCATTGTGGTTGATTACAATGACTGCGACCTTTGGCTTTTTCAATTGAACCGATCTCTGACCATTTCATATGTTGACTAGGCAGAGATGTGAGGCCTTTTCAGCGAAGTTTGCGCAACCTGCGTCGCGTTTACAAGAACTGAAGACGCGCATTATTAAACTATCGGGAAAGTTTATTGGAAACAAGTGGACGACACAGAAGGTGTCTCGTGAAATGATCACGACAAGCAGAACGCCAGAATTGTGGTAGAAGGAAACGTTAAGAGGAATCTCTGTGGAGACATGAGATCTACGACCCGAATATTGGAAGGTAGCTCGTGTGAAGAGAGTTTATCAGAAACCTTACCTGCAAGGAATCTGAACCCAGGTAGGTTCAAATCAGAGATTCAGTTAGATGTGAGAACTGCATGTTTGAATATCGGGACATGATCTGGATCCTCGTCAAGAAAGACTTCAAGATCAGATACAGAAACTCAGCTCTGGGATTCGTGTGGTCTCTGCTTAACCCGCTCTCAACTATGGTGATACTCACAGTAGTCTTCTCACTTCTACTCAGGTCAGACATCAAGAATTTTCCCATATTCCTCTTGGCAGCGCTTCTACCCTGGCGCTTCTTCCAAATAGGCACGATGCAGGCCACAGGAAGCATTGTCGGCAATCCTTCCCTCATCAAGAAGATATACCTTCCTAGGCACATACTCGTTCTAGCGAACAATTTGGCAAGTTTTGTCTCTTTCCTTATGGAGTTCGCTTCTCTTGTGCCGATCATGATTGTTCTTGGAATGAACGTAACTCCCTATGCTCTTCTCCTCCCATTGGTCATGATCATCGAATTCATAATGGTCCTAGGAATATCCCTAAGTCTCGCAGCGCTCAATGTGTTCTACCGAGACTTCTACCAGATATGGGAGATAGTGCTCCAGCTGGGCTTCTTCCTCTCCCCGGTCTTCTATGATCCAAACATAATCCCGGAACGATATCGATTCTACTATTCTCTCAATCCCGTGACCAGAATAGTCGACTCCACAAGAAAGATTCTCTTCTACGATGTTCCGCCGACGGCTTTCGATCTCGCTGTCCCGCTTCTCATCGGCCTCATGCTCTTTGCGATTGGATGCATCATATTTCGCAGACTGGAGCCGAAGTTCGCTGAGGTAGCCTAGCGTTGAGCGTTATAGAAGTGGAAGATGTTTGGAAGAGATTCCTAATTCCTCACGAAAGAAGAACCACAGTGCTAGAAACCATAGCCGGTGCCTTGGCCCTCTTCGGCGGGAGAAGATCGACATTCGAAGAGTTTTGGGCATTGAGAAACATCACTTTCAATGTGACTAAAGGAAGATCGATAGGCATCA
The DNA here is from genome assembly GCA_964653695.1 of uncultured Candidatus Bathyarchaeia archaeon. Classification (GTDB taxonomy): domain Archaea; phylum Thermoproteota; class Bathyarchaeia; order 40CM-2-53-6; family JALHTG01; genus JALHTG01. The sequence goes on from CAZZFQ010000003.1 coordinate 32,104, forward strand.
TAGGTGAAAATGGTAGCGGAAAAACAACCCTTCTTCGTCTGATAGCTCGAGTCATGACGCCAGACCAAGGAAGAATAGCCGTCACAGGGAGAATTGCGCCGATGCTAGAGCTAGGCTTAGGATTTCACCCAGAACTCACGGTCAAAGAGAACGTCGTCGTCTTCGGAGCCATCATGGGGCTACAGAGAGAGAAGCTAAGAAAGCAGATAGGATCAATCATCAAGTTCTCAGAACTGAAGAGGTTCGAAGACGCCCCATTGAAAACATTGTCATCCGGCATGCAGATGAGGCTCGCATTCTCAGTCGCAGTCGAAACCGATGCAGACATAATCCTTGTAGACGAAGCCTTAGCAGTAGGTGACATGGAATTTCGAAGGAAATGCTTGAGCAAATTCAAAGAGTTCAAAAACGAAGGAAGAACGATAGCCCTAGTCTCTCATGACTTGAACCTAGTCACTGAATTCTGCGAAGACGCGCTCCTCCTCTCTCAGGGGGAACTCGTGGCCAAGGGAAACGCAAGCCATGTTGTTCAAGAATACATAAACGAGACCGAGTCTCAATCAGCCTCCGCTCCAACCGTCAATCAGGTGATCGACAGCTGAGATAGTTCTATTTCCGTTCCCTTTGATATGGCAACTCTTACCTACATCTATGATGAGGCTCTCTGAGCCTGTTGACGGTGAAGACGCTTTGAGGGTATGCTTGGTCAACTCCTTCTTCCCTCCGTGGAGGGGCGGCGCAGAAACCTACACCTATAATCTGGCAAGACAACTCTCATTACGAGGACACGATATCGAAGTCGTCTGTGCCTCCCCCCCTCGTAAACCGGGAAGCTACAACATTGGACGGATCAAACTAACTTGCCTAGCTGTGACCACTTGGCTCTACGGTACACCTATTGTGGCGGGTCTTCCGCTAGAAGTTCTTCGAACCGAGGCTGACCTCATTCACGCAGGTTTCCCCAGCCCTTACAACGCTTTCTCTGCGTCTCTGGCCTATACTCTCAAAGGAACTCCCCTCATTTTAACATGGCACAATGATCTGCCACCAGCCACAACCGCTGCAAAAGTGCTGGTACACATGCATGACAAACTTGTCTTGCCAACCTACATTCGAGCCTTCAAGAGGATAATCTCAACCTCTAGAAAATACGCCAAATCATCCCGAATCCTCAAGAAATACATAAAGAAGGTCAGAATTGTTCCGAATGGGGTTGACTGCGAGGTGTTCCGTCCAGACATCGACCCAAGTTGGATAAGGAAAAAGCTGAACCTGCGCGATGATAAGACTATCCTCTTTGTCGGAGCCTTGTCCAAGTGGCATAGCTATAAGGGCCTGGACGTTCTCATCAATGCATTCGCACTAGCCAACAAGTTGTGCAGAGACATCGTCCTAATAGTCATAGGCGACGGAAGCCTCAAGCCTATCTATCAGAGGCTGGCCTCAGAACTAAACCTAGCAGAGAAGGTTGTGTTCGTAGGAAACATATCGGACCAAGATCTTCCATTGTACTACGCCGCATCCGATCTACTCGTTCTCCCCAGCAAAGACAGATCTGAGGGCTTCGGCCTCACAATCCTAGAGGCAAATGCATGTGGAAAACCTGCCATCGGCTCAAACGTAGGAGGAATACCTGACGCGATCCATGACGAATCTAACGGTCTACTGGTTCCTCCAAACAATCCCGAAGCCCTCTCCTCTGCCATAATACGTCTTGTTGAGAACGACTCTGTTAGGAGTGAATTGGGAAGAAACGGTCGGACTTTCGCTGAAGCACACAGTTGGTCAAGAGTCGCAGAGGCAACAGAAAGGATCTATGATGAGGTTGCGAGACAACGCTAAGCTCGGCACACGTCTTATCTGCATTAGATGATTCAAGCGGCTTGGCGGCAGTTCGAGAAACCATTCGATCAGCAGAGATGATTACATAGGTTGAGGCTCCTCAACACAGCTGAGTGGGATCTGTCAAGAAGCGAAAATCTCTATGGTTCCTCAGCAAGAGATCCTTCAGTCTCAACTCCTTGGAGAATTGGCTATGAGATTCCTTGAGCTGTACCTCCAGAACCGTTCCGTAGTTGGGATTTTTCACAAGTCTACGTCCTTTCAATTCATAGTAGGCCGCCCCCTTTCTTCTGCGCCAGAGTTCGTACTCAGATGTACATTCTTTCGATATCAGGTTCCCAGTCGCAAGAAGTTCATCACCCGGGTTGATAAGTACATGTCCATAGTTTGGAGGAACAATCACTTTGTCACCAACATGCCCTTCAATTAGGCTTACGTCGATAATCCTATCATGCTCGGCTCTCTGAATGAGAACGTGTATGGTCCCTTGTAAGACCTCGTAGATCTCCGCATATGTCACACCTCCAGGTCCCATGGAATGGTTGTGGCCATAGGTCTTGGGGCATTCCTGACCCAATCCTACAGGGGGGATCAAGGTGACATCATATCTCAATTCAATTAATGATGAGTCGTAGCTCGGCCGATCGAACGGTATATCCCTATGCACGTAGTAGACAGGTTGAGACGGGTTCGCCAACACAGCAAACCTCCCGTCGTAAAGAACGTCTCGCATCTCACCTAACCTCCGCACCTGAGAAGGTACTCCTTCAACCTCCTTAATCGACCATTTCAACCGTCCGCACCTGCTGTCAGTTTCTCTCTTCTTCGCCTCATCTACTTTGGTATCTCATGGAGCTTATCTATCATATCTGCAATGGGAAGGTTGCCCTCAACGTCTAGAAAGAGTTTTCCCTCCATCGCCTATATATCCAACAGCTGCGGATCGCTGGATGTTAACTGTGATGTATTTCAAAGAGAAGGGAAAATCTTGAGGAAATCTGGAGACCTCGCCCAAGAGGATCTTGCTAATCTGTATGCACAGCTCGTGTGACGGATGGGAGAGATTCAATGCGAGTAGTGTGCATAATACCGGCTTTCAATGAGGAGACCACAATAGGTCGAATAGTTTCAGAAGCCTTCAAACACTGCGACATGGTTCTTGTTGTCGATGACGATAGTCAGGACCACACAGTCGAGCTTTCTCGTAAAGCCGGCGCCACAGTAATCAGACATGTGTTACGTCTGGGGACAGGAGGCGCCCTTTCAACAGGTTTCAGGGCGGCTCTTAAAGCAGATTTCGAGGCTTTTGTAACCATGGACGGCGATGGTCAGCACAACCCAAACGAAATACCCGTTGTTCTAGACCCAATATTGAAACATGAAGCAGACATTGTCATTGGCTCTAGGCTCCTGAAACAATCAGAATCTATGCCACTTTTCAAGAGGATTGCGAACAGGATTCTCTCGATCGTCACATCCTTCGCCTCAGGAACAAAGATCACCGATTCGCAGTCAGGCTTCAGAGTCTATCGGAGAAAGGTTTTGGAATACGCCATACACGGAGCGTGGGATTATCGTTGGGCATCTGAAATTTTGGTGCAGGCCGCGAAAGCAGACTTTCGGATCAAGGAGGCTCCAATAACGGCAATATATCTTCCCAAACGGCAGAGAGGCGCAGGCGTAAAGGACGGACTCAAAATCCTGCATTCGATGATAAAGCGCCCTGAGAACCCACAAGCTTCTTGCAAAGCAAAACCTAAAGCCTGAGTTCCAGATGCAACAAAGGTGGTGAGGACGGGTTGGAGCTGTACGCGATCGCCGCAACAGGTCTTGGTGCAGTTATGCTTCTGCTCACAGTTCGAGAACTCGTACGGAGAAAGAAAGGCCTTCTCCAATACTCACTGTGGGCGATGCTGTGGCTTGCTGTGATCCTTGTAGGAACTGTTCCTCAGTTCTACTTTGCCCTTCTTTTCGCGACACAGGCACTTGGAATGTATACGCCGATTCACTTTGTTACCACCTTCTCAATCCTCATCATCTTCGCAACAATGTACCTCCTCGTGAAACGAGTCGCAGAACTCAACGAAAGGGTGAACAGAGTGGTTCAATATATGGCCGTCAACAACGTCGACGACAACATCTCAGATTCAAGGCGACGAAAGGAATGATAACCAGGCCCAGCTTTTTCGAGGCAAACTAAACAACTGGACCTGTGCAATCAGACGGCCTGACAAGGTATACATCGAGTTTCAACTAGCCTAGTCGCTGTGTCCTAGGCGAGCGCATAGAGTGCCCTACAGATCTGTTCTAATGCCAAGAAGGCAACCAGCAAGAAAGATGTCTCGCCCCATCCTTGTTCGAAGGGAAAAAGAAACTCAAATAATGCGAACAAGCCAAAACTTAGAAGGAGGACAAAAGACGGGATAGCTGAGAAAGCTAGTAGAACCCCTAATATTACGAATACAGCGAACTGAAGTCCGGTGGATAACACGCGCTTCTTTTCACTGAAAGCTCCGAGCTTCTCCTTGGATCCGACATATCTGAGCATAGCGATCAAGCCGAATGCTGCAAGAATCTCGAAGGGAACCATGTACAGAAAACGCCACCACTCATCGTACTGAACCATGAGGATCCCGAAGGAGCACGAAACCGACCAAGCTCTAAGAAGGCGTGTCTCATTAGTGCGCGAGGAGTCAAGCCTAACGGAACCGATGAGTGCCAGTGCGTAAACTATTGGTATTGCGTAGTGTTCTCTTCCGAAATAGTTGTAGATTCGTTCGGGATTTAGGAGAAAGGAGACGAAGTTCATCGGTGTAGCCTGAGAAAGGAACAAGCCTATCATATGCAGTGCAAGTTCTAGGCTTGCAATCATCCCTCCTCCGATCAGATATATGAAGAAAAGAGCTGGAACAAGCACGGCGAGGCTGCCGAGGAATACCAGCACGGAGAAGAAAATGTGGCCTGCGCCAAAGAATCGCCTCTCGATTAGACTCAGCAGCAAGTAGACCACGAGAACAAGCATCATGAAAAGCCAAGTGAAATAGTGCATCCCGAGTGTAAGACCTGACAGAACAATTGATAGAAGCGCCAAGGGAACCGATCGCTGCGAAATGCTCTTCAGAAACACGTGTAGAAAGACCATCATGAGCGGGATTCCAAGCCAGTTGGCAACTATGAAAATATCGACTCCAACAGTGACGTGTGGTAATACTGCCGCAAATACGGCTGCCAATGCAGCAACTTGCCTCTTTCCTGCAACAAACTTGGTAAAGGAATATGTCGCAATGGTAAGGACCGAGGCCAGCACGATAGGGACCAGTCGAATCAAAAGTGATGGCTCCAGCCCAAAAATCTTCTCAATTACATGAAGCGCAAGGAAGAAGAACGGTCGCTCAGTCGAGAAGGCAATCTGAAAACCAGTTGAGTCCATGCGACCGAGCACGTAAGCGTAGTATCTAGCGTCTTGACCAAGAGGGTATCCGCGAGACCACTGGTAACTTGAAATCAACACTCCTACTAGAACAGCGAATCCAGTCAAGAGTCGCCAGTCAAAAGAAGAATTTCCTCTTTCTTTGTCAAGTGTTTCACCGAGTCCAAGGCTATCGTTTACCGTTCGGCGATTGGTGATCTTGACAACCGCTGGGAGCCACAGCCACTCCGTTACTAACAATACGAAGAGAAGGGTGGTCAAAGGCAGCAATAGTTCAAGCAATCTCTCATAGAACAGCAAGGAATCAAATCGGGGATAACCTGTGGATGGGATTGTATAAGACCACACAGTTGCTATCGACCAAATCTGCAACGGAATCACACCAGTAAAGAAGGATTTCACAAGAAGTCTTGCCGCCTCTAAGGAAGGAACTGAAAACAATTCTACTGAGTTCCTCACAGACATGACCGTCGAGGCAACCACAGCCGAAGGCATTAATATTGACCCAATCCAGCTGAGAGTTAGCGACGGTCCAAATCTAGGTAGAAATGTTGGTAGAACTTGAAGGATCGACCCAGCCAACGCAAGAGCACCAAGATACACTATCCGTTTTGTCCCGGACTTTGCTGCAAGGAGACAGATCCAAGCAAACACGTTCCCTGAAATCACCCATGTCACCCAATCCAAATAGGGCGACATCAGAACCAAGTATGGTAGCCTAAGCGATCGGGCGAGCAAGGGCAAGGAAAGAAAAATGCTCAAACTAGCAAAATAAGAGAAGGCCAACACTAACGACGATTTCTTTGATCTTGCTTCACGAACTCTCATCAATCAGAGAAGTCCCTCCCGTACATCATGGCCCCTTGCTAGCCTGTCTGCTTTTCCTCTGCGGCAATAAATCTTCTCACTCCGATTTTGATATCGCATGATAGCTCGTGTCCTTATCCTTGCCGAAAGAGAACAGAGCAGGAATAATGCAACTATTGGCCCGCTTTCCCGGCCCATTGGATGAGCCCTGAAGCATCTGCTGACGATATATCGGGTGAGGTCAAGGAGGCTTACTCTCGTTATGCCTCGTTGGTGGCTAGCGTAGGACTTAACAACTAGACCATACGTCTTCTAGATCTTCAGTCTCAGGCGCGGGAGAGCGTCATGAACGCTTGGAGATAGCTAGAGTTGATGGAGATCATGAGCTGGGGCCTTCTCGGCGTCTTCATATCATCCTTTCTGCTGTACCTCATTCCATTCATCGGGCCTTCAACCATGATCTACTCAGGTGCTCTCGCAGCCATATCCCATTACGACCCGCCAGCCCTGATTGGCGTAGCTGTTGCTGCCGGATCATCTGTCGCAAAGGCGATCCATTACTATGTGAGCTACTTCGCAGGTAGGGCTCTCAGCGAAGAAAGCGTCAATAGGCTACAGGGATACTGTGAGAGATTGGGCCGATGGAAGTCTGTAGCAACATTCGTCTCATCTGCAACTCCTATACCAGACGAGCCGGTGCTTGTGTCTCTGGCCTTAGTCAAGTACAGCCCCATAAGATTCCTTCTAGTCTTCTTTCTCGGAAAACTAGTCATAACCATCCCGGGAGCATACATGGGAAGATCAACCAGACATCTTCTCCGCGGACTGATAGGCGAAGTTCCAATGGCTATTGCCTCAATAGTATTCACAGTGATCGTAACAGTAGTCTTATTGAAAGTCGATCTAAAGAAGCTGTGGAGAAGACATACTTAAGGCCATGAACAAGCAAAGAGCCTTGCTAAAGAACACTATACACGGTACACCAAAGGTCTTAGCAACTCCTTCCAGTCGCGTAGCTGTCAGCTAAAGTGTTCCTACGCTGCGCAAGGGGCAAATCTAAAACATCTTCGTATGCGTATACGAACCGAGGGAAGAGGCTGAGGTTATGAAAGGATGGAATGGAAAGATCCTCAGGTTTGACCTGTCTAAAGGAAAATCCCGCTCTCAAGAATTCGATTCAGACTTCGCCATGAAATTTATCGGAGGAAGGGGATTCGCAGCGAAGATACTGTGGGACGAAACGAAACCAAGGATCGACCCGTTCTCCCCTGAGAACCTGCTGATAATGGCGACGGGGCCATTAACAGGGCTTCCGTTGCCCAGCAGCGGCAAGATTGTGGTTGCGGCCAAGAGTCCTTTGACTGGAGGCTACGGCGACGGAAATCTTGGATCTTGGGCCGCTGTCAATCTTAGGAAAGCTGGCTATGATGCCTTGATCATCGCCGGAGCAGCACGCAAGCCTAGCTACATTGTCATAACCGACAGCCATGCTGAAATCAAAGGCGCAGAGGACTACTGGGGATTAGGATCATTCGAAACTGAGAGGAAACTACAAGAAAAGCATGGCAAGACTGTCGGCATACTGACCATTGGGCCAGCAGGCGAGAACCTTGTCAGATATGCAACCGTGGTCTCTCAAGAGGGAAGGTCTGGCGGAAGACCCGGAATCGGTGCAGTCATGGGGTCCAAGAAACTCAAAGCGGTTGTGGTTGAAGGACAAAAGGAGATTCCTCTCGCTGATGAGAAGAAGCTGAAAGAAGTTGGAGCCGAAGGATACAAGGCCATACTATCCAAACCCGACTACAAGTCTTGGAAACGACAAGGAACCATGTCGACGGTAGAGTGGAGTCAAGCCAACAGCGTCCTGCCCACCTTCAACTTCAAAGAATGCGTCTTCGAAGAGGCGGCTGGCATCAGCGGAGAATTCATGGAGACGCTCAAGGTTGCGCAAAGAGGTTGCCCGCAATGCAACATGACCTGCGGCAACGTAATAGAGGACATCGAAGGCAAGCAAGCAGAGCTCGACTACGAAAACGTGGTCATGCTAGGCTCGAACATAGGCATTGGAAACCTGAAACAAGTCGCCTACTTGAACCGAATGGCAGACGACTACGGCATAGATACAATATCTCTCGGCAACACTGTAGGATTCGCAATCGAAGCCTCAGAGAAGAAACTTCTGCCAGAGAAGCTCGAATGGGGCAACTTCGATCAAGCAAAGAGGCTGACGGAAGATATAGTCCGCGGAGAAGGCCTCGGAAAACTACTGGCCATGGGAACTCGAGCCGCAGCCGAGAAGATTGGCGGGGGAAGCACAAAATGGGCAATGAACATCAAGGGACTTGAGATATCTGCCTACAACTGCCACTCTGCGCCAGGTATGGCGCTGGCGTTCGGCACCTCCTCCATCGGCGCCCATCATAAGGAGGCATGGGTCATATCGTGGGAGATGAACTTCGGCCGCGAATCGTATGGAATGGAAAAAGTCGAGAAAGTCATAGAGTTCCAGAGAATCCGAGGAGGAGCCTTCGAAAGCCTGGTCACCTGCAGATTTCCATGGATCGAACTAGGCTTCGAACTAGAATGGTACCCCAAGTTCCTTGAAGCATCAACGGGCCTAAAGATCAGTGTAGACGACATCTACACAGTCGGGGACAGAATCTACTCTCTCATAAGAGCCTTCTGGGTGAGAGAGTACGGCTCAAAATGGAGTCGGTCGATGGATTACCCTCCGGCCAGATGGTTTGAGGAAGCTCCGAAAAAGGGCGCCCAGAGCGGGGTGACGCTTGATCCCCAAGGATATAATCGCCTCTTGGATGAGTACTACAAGAGGCGCGGCTGGGATCGCAACGGCGTACCAGAAAGAACAATTCTTCAGAAGCTCGGACTTGGAGATGTTGCACAAGCCTTGGGAAAAACTAGCAGTTAACAGGTCGAGGCACAGTTATCACACACACAAGAAGCAATACAGTCTATGCTGGGCTCGACATTCGAAGTCCAAACCTACATCTCTAACCTAGACGAGTTCCCTATGATATCGAACATAGAGGCTCGCCAGCGGATTATGTCCTGTTACTCGGTCCTTGACAATCAATGTTGTGACGGGAACCTTCGAGGCCATTGTGAATAGCATATCGTGGCCGACACACAGCCCAACGATGATATTGAATCTTGTTCCAGCTCTATTCAGGACCTCTGCTTGAATCACTGGGTTACATGCCGCCTCAAATCTCTCGGGATCAGAGATCTTATGCTCCTTTGACACGCCGAGCCTGGCCTTGTCAACTGCGCCGCATTTGCAGCAGACAGAGTGAATTACTGGCCCGTGGCTTTCCAAGATCTCGACTGCCCTCTTGGCTTCGTCACTCAGGCCAACGCAGAAGGCCATCCCGACATCTTTCGCCCTGATCCTTTTCGCGAACTCTGCTATCTCTCTGATTCTAGGTCTCACGGCCATGTTCACGCCTCGAACACGCTCGTAGGCCTCTTTCTCACCTATGGTGGCCGCAAGATAGAGCTCTCTCAGATCACTCCTGTCGTATCGACGTACGGCTTCTTGAACTATGTCTGTGGCGCTTTTCATCGGACAGAAAAGTGGTAAAGCATCTTCAGCGAACCCTTCAGTTCGACAGAACTTGTTATCACACTTCGCACATTGCGATTGAATCATAGCTAATCGCCTATGCTAGGATATTTCAGGCAAACTAAATATGTTTCCAGCACACGGTGCAGATCGAGATGCCTTGTTGCCGCGTGTCAAATAGCATCCGGTAGAATCAGTGATTGTGAAAGCCCTCACAGGTCCAAGATATCTATACGCCATAACTAGAGAATGCCGAGGAGCCTGTGGTAGGGCTGCAGTTTCACTTGAATACCTATGTTACTCTGAATTGGTCTAGGAGTGTCGAGATATCGCTGGCGGGCTCTCCCTTGGGACCAGCGATTCTCTGCTGAGCTGGTGGGATTTCCCGATAATGTGGTATCCTCTGAGTTATCCGGTCCTCGTAGGTTGAGACGAGCTGGTTCTGGTAGAAGACGCCGAGGGGGATTCTGTCCCCCCACTCGGTTGATTTTGCGAGCGCGCTTTGAGTCTTAGGAATCTCCTCCTCACGGGAACGAACGACAGGATCGTAACCTGTATCCTCAAGCTTGTACAACCTTGAGAGAGACTTGCCAGTCGACGGATCAATTCTGTCTTCTCCTGCATACCATTCCTTGGTGTTGATATCGTTGTATGTGGGGCATGGCTGCAGTATATCGACGATGGCAAAGCCTCTGTGCACGATTGCTCTCTTAATGATCTCTTTCAGATTAACCACATCGTAAGCGTAGCCCCTGGCGATAAATGTGCATCCAACTGCCAGAGCCAGAGCGATTGGGTTTACTCCTTGATTGATATTGGGTTTCGGAAGCGATTTTGTTTGAACACCCAACGTGAGAGTGGGCGATGCCTGTCCCTTCGTAAGGCCGTAGACCTGGTTATCATGAATGAGATACGTAATGTCTAGGTTTCTTCTCCCTGTGTTAACAAAGTGGCCGACACCTATCCCTAAGCCATCACCGTCTCCGCCGACGGCGATCACCTCCAAGCCAGGGTTAGCCAGCTTTGCCCCAACAGCGAAAGGCAAGGTACGCCCATGAAGCGTGTGAATCCCATAGGCATTAACAAAGTGTGGAGTCTTCCCTGAGCAGCCTATTCCTGAGAAAATCGCTACTTCGCTGGGAGGTAGCTTGAGTTCACTGAGAGCCAGCTGAAGAGCCGCTAGGATTCCGAAATCTCCGCATCCAGCGCACCAGTCAATGTTGACTTCTGTCCGGTAGGCAGATACGTCAGGCGCCACCTGTCAAGACCTCCCTCCTCTGAGCTTCTCCTCTTGCCACGCGTTCAAGCGCCAACTCCAACTCGTCTTGGGACATAGGGCGGCCATTGTACTTCAAGACACGGTGCGTTGCCGTGATCCCAGTCCGCTCTCTTACTATTCCAGCGAGCTGTCCTGAGTAGTTCATCTCAACAGCGACTCTGCTCTCGTAATCTTGTAGCACATCTAGGACGTAGTTGCACGGCAGAGGGTTGATGAGCCGTACTTGAAGAAAGTCAACCGCTATTCCAGCTTCTGAGAGTCCGTCGATCGCATCAAGAATCGGCCCCTTCGTCGACCCCCAACTGAAAACAATGACCTTCGAATCAGCTTTCCTAAAGAGATTGCATTTATCTTCCAGCGGAATTTCCCGATCAACCAACTCAAGTTTTCTCATCCTCTTCTCCATCATCTGCGTTCTCGTTCTGGGATTCTCACAGATATGCCCCAACTCGTTATGTTCATCACCTGTGTTCCAGAAAACCACGCCTCTTGCTCCAAGCGGAACGCGAGGAGAGATTCCTGAATCTGTAAAGGCGAATCTCTTGTATGTCTGTCCGCCTGACACGATGGATTCTATCTCTGCCTCCGTCAGCAAAGCGCCTCTGTCTATTCTAAGGTTAGATGTGCTTGGCGTTAAGCAGGTGATGCTGCTGTTTGCCAGAGCCTTATCCGCTAGGTGGATCACTGGCATCTGGAATCGTTCAGCGTAGTTGAAAGCCTTGGCCGCGTCGTAGAACGATTCCTCAATATCACCTGAAGCAAGCACGATGCGCGCGAATTCTCCGTGGCCTCCATGCAGAGCAAAACGTAGATCATCTTGCCCATGGCGTGTAGGCAGTCCGGTGGAGGGCGCACCCCGCTGGTAGTATGTAACCACCACAGGGACTTCGCTGTTTCCTGCCCAGCCCAGTCCCTCGACCATCAGTGAGAAGCCCGGCCCAGAAGTTGCAGTGGATGCCCTTACTCCTGTTAGAGCTGCGCCCGACGCCATGTTGATGGCAGCTATTTCATCTTCAGTCTGCATCACCAAGATCGAGCTCTTGTCCGCTTCACGGCCGAAAATCTCGTTTGTCTCTAGGTACTCACTCTCATCAGCCGCAGGTGTGATCGGATAGTAGGTCTGAATCCTACATCCGCCCACGAGCTTTCCGAGGGCTATCGCCTGCGTAGCTTGGAGAACGACACGTTCCTTGTCAACCTGGAATCTAGCAAGTTTTCGGCCAAAGCCATCTCCAAATTCAGATCTAGCCTTATCGTAGGCTCTCTTGCAGGCCAACACGTTCTGCTCGGCAACCTTTGGCTTGTCAAAGAAAACAGATCGAATGGCTTTCGAGACTAGCTCAAAGTCAAAGTCAAGAAGGCCGAAGGAGACACCTACCGAAAGAACATTGATCATCCTAACCATCCTACTGAGCTTGGGCTCCCCGATTTCCACTGCTGCCTCTTTCAGATGATCCATGTACGGCACAGCGTAAACACTCACTCCTCTGCTCTCGGCCTCCTGAAGAATACCGTACACTGAACAATCGAACCCTCTAGAGGACAGATATGAATCAAGATCTTCCTTCACTTCAGTCTCCAACGTTGGAACTGCTGGTGCCTTTGTATCCTTGGTTTGAGAGTCGAAGATGATTCCTCCAGTAGGCACAACGTTCCGAGCATGGCGTAGTACCGTTTCAGCGTCGAAAGACGAGAGAAGATCTACTCTTTCAGTGTGAGATCTCACAGGTCGAGCGGCTGATCGAACGTGAAAGTAGCTGTGCATTCCCTTGATGTTGGAATGGTATTCTCGTTTTCCAAAGATGAAGTATCCAGCGTAGGAGCAGGCTCTCGCATAGATATTTGCTGCCGAGTCAACTCCGCTTCCTTGAGGTCCGCCGATCAACCATGTGAGCTCATTGTCTCCGGTCGAAATTTCCCTCTGGATGAACGGCCTCTAACCCCCAGTCGCAACGTTGTAACCTGTGCAGCAGGTGCAGAGCGTGCTTTCGCCGCAGTAGGGGCAGCAGCAGTTGCATGCCTCTATTGGATTTCCGCACCTTTCACAGATTATTCCTGACAAGTCCATCACAGCATAATGGACTCATCAGAAGGGCATTAAGCTTTCCTCAACAAGACGAGCAGAGAAACAGTGAAGGTCCTCAATCCTCTGCCACAAGCAGCATAGGCTTGTTGCAGCAAACCAAAGTGCCTCCGCCCACCTTGACAACGGTCACTTCATTGCCACAAACCGAACACCTATACCTCTCTCCAAGGCGCTTTACTCCCATTTCCGTCCCACCTTTATCCAAAGCGATTCATGTCTCAGACGCATTTCCTAATGGCGTTTCAGGCCTAAATGCCCCCGATTATCCGAAATAGCACCATGTAAGATTCGAAATGGCTGAAGATGTGGGCTGACTTTATGCAGAATCGTGGAAAAGGCTTAAGAACACACCGAATCCACCTAGTACCTTCTACAAGGCTTGGAGGAAAGTTAATGGTAAAGAAATGTCTCAGATGCAATGCCGACAATGACGATAATGCCATCTTCTGCTCTAGCTGTGGCACAAGGCTCAGTGGGGTAAGGCCGGGCATTCTGGGAGCCAGACCTGTGACTGCAGAGTTGGCTGCGAGAGCAAGCATCGGATTCGTCATGACGATTATCGGCGGCTTTCTGATAGTCCTTGGCTCGTTGGGACTTTCGTACATATCTGCCTACATTTGGGGTACATCAGTTCCGCCGTGGTTTGCCGGTATGCCCGTATGGGCTGCGCTGGGTGTAGGCGTGATTTTCGGACTGTTTGTCATTCTGAGTTCGGTACTCATTTACCAACCTGGATTCGAGAGTATGGGCGGCATACTTGCAATAGTGTTCTCGGTCTTGAGCATCGTCGTTCTTGGGGGATTCATGTTCGGCACAGTCCTTGGTCTGCTCGGCGGATTGATGGCTATCCTGAAGAAGTAGAGATACACCCGTTTTCAAAAGAATTCTTTTTTCACTTGTGCATCGTCAAGCGGATAGCATAAGGTAGGGCCGATTATTGGTGAGTGCAGTCTCTTGTCTGGCGTTCTCGGGGGTGGAACTGTCCCCTCGATCTCCACTCTTGGCACTCTAGTCATGAAGGCCATGCAGTTTTCTAGCCAAGACCTGATCTCTTTCGGTCACACTATCTACATGGGCGTCAATTCTGGGACCGAATCAGTATTGAATGGAACCATGATACTTCATCAACGCAAAGAGGCAAGCAGTCTTCTAGTCTGAGGGGGAATTCAGGAAATAGGGTTGGCAAAACCGGTTTAGAGTGTAGACTTTATCCTGGAAATAGCCCTGTCCAGAAGGTCTGATAGCTAGGTGAAAAAAGTGCTTAGGTTGTTGCTACTCCAGTCGGTGTTAGTACAGTTCTCGATGCAACTGGGCCATATCTGAGTATAACTTCGCCGAGCTTGGTGTATGCCAGCATGTAGAAGATCCCTGGCACAATAAGGCCAACAAGTAGACCCAAGATTCCCATGATGAGGCAAGGGGTTTTCGCTGCCTCGTATAGGCCGTCGTCGATTCTCTTCACGGTTGTTAAGTATGCGCCGATGAAGATGAGGATTATTACGATTGCAAAGATTCCGGCCCCCATCATGATTGGAAGTATCCATTCCAAAGAGATCACCATGCCTGTCCAAAGAGCAATGTATGAAAGGATATGGGGTGAGTCGGCAATCAAGAGTAGGGATATCGCAAGAAGAGGCAGAACAGTGAATAGGAAGAAGAAGATCGATCCTATGACCGCATACTCGTGTGCTGCCCAAACCTCAGGTGGTCTTAAAGACATAGGTTCACCACGTAAGCTCAGTTAGCTAACTGTCCCACTTCTGCGCATATAAATAGCATATGCAACTATGAGCTTAGGCGTGGTCTAGTCTAGTGCGCTCAGTTGCGAAATCGGCTCAAAGCCATGAGTTCAGCTTACCTTAGCGATACTTGAGGCATTTGGTGCACCACCAGCGTTGATACGTGGGCACCCAGACCAGCGATTCTCCGCAATACCTGCAGAGTTTCGGCGGTTGGGGTAGAGGAGTCCAATAGTGGTAGGAGGTGTACATCTGGTAGTAAGGAACCTGTGTGTAGTGCGGGTAAGATGTCTCTGCAACCCAAACCCAACCATAGGTCAGGTCGTAAACCCAAGGCATACAGACACCGTCCACATGCTAGCCTTGTCAGACAAGATAAGAATTTCGTAGGCTCCTCTATCTTCTGAAAAGGCCGATGAACGCGCCGACTAATCCAAGAAGGAAGCCCACTATGAAGCCTCCTCCTACTAAGAGGCTCAAAAGGCTGAGAACGATGATGGCAGCGCAGCCGTAGACCTCCCTTCTGGCTAGGATAAGGAAGGAACTTACAAACATGCCTAATCCGATTAGCACTCCGACGAAATCTGCCTGAATGTTTGAGAAGGTCAGGGGGATCATCCATACAGGGATCGGCACGGCGACTCCTACTAAGCCAGCTAGCAAGGCGTTCACCGTTACCAACATCGTCGCGACTAGACACAGAACGAAGCTCACCTTAGGTCGAGCAGGCCCTCGAATCCTGAGAACGCCCACAGGGGCTCTTATGGCGCCTGACCCTGGAGGGATATCTACAGCAATAGGGCTCGGCTGAGGTCTTTCCACTGCAACCTCGACAAGCGGCAATCCGCATGCCGCGCATGTCTCAGCCAGATCGCTGTTGTCATATCCACATTCAAGGCATCTCTTGACCATTACCTTTCGCCAAAGATTAAGGTATGAACGTCACCTATATTTAATGTAGTTTCGCGGATGTATTCCACAGCCGCAGGTACAATCACTCTCCCAGCAACGTGCATTGTCTCTGCTAGCTCTGAAACATCGAAAAGAGGGAGGAAAGTAGCTCTGGCTACTTTCTCATTATTGCTAGGAATGCCCCTATGATTCCTAAGGTGAATCCAGCTAGGAACCCGCCCCCTATGGCTATGCTAACGATAGCGCATAGGAAGCCTATGATGCCGCCAAATGTCCCATAGCCATGATACATCAGGAATCCGGCAAGGAACAGCGAGAACGAGAGTATGACAGCTATGATGGTCGCGACTTTCATCGCGTCAATCCAGGCCAGTCCTGGAAGCACAAGCTTGACAAGGTAAACGGCCAGATCGGACGACGGCGGATATACCCACCCTGCTATCACGCCCACCATGACCAATATCCCCGCAGCGAGAGTGATCAACGTGCCCCAGATCGGCCTCGGTGGTGGAGGTAGCGGAAGAACCGCTGGTAGTGGAGGGGCCATGAACGGAGGGGGCGCACGTGGAGGTGGTACAGGCCTCGCAACCGGGAGAACCGTGGGAACTGGTGGTGGAACTGCTATTTGGACTCCGCAACTTGAGCAGTAGATGGCGTCATCCCTGTTGTCAGCTCCGCATTCCGGGCATTTCTTAACCAACAATTTTCCTCCTGTGACTTCACCGTTGAGCTCTATGTTATCTCCAAGGTCGGCACTTAAGCCTTTCCGAGAATCCATAGAGAAGAGATCACTATTTTCTTCTAGCGCGTCATTCAGGAGTAATTTCGAGAGAACTCGATTATGCACCCACAATTGTCGCTCGCTGCGTGCTCAACATCTCCACCTTATTGATTCTACTACTGGGTATCGAACGGACAGTCTACAAAGGTTAAATAGCGTCATCCATTCTGCAAACTCTCAGCCCCGGTGGCTCAGCCTGGTAGAATAGAGAATACCAAAAGCGCCGCCTTGGTAACCTTACAACAATGAGGCGAAGGTCGCGGGTTCAATTCCCGCCCGGGGCTCCATAGTTCTGGCGCCTGGCGCCGCTAGCCTACATCCCTCTACCTTCTCTTCAGAATCAATTGCAGCACAGCAAAGGCCAAGAAGGCGATTCCAGCGTAGACGAGACTGCGCGTCAGAAACCATACAACTGCTGCCGCAGCCATTGGTAATATCAACTGCACTACTGCTTTCAGCAGAAGTATTATGATTAGACCCACGATAATCAGCGCCATGAAGATTGTGAGCTCAGAGAATGATGGGAGAGCCATCTCCACGACCTATCTCCCAGCCGAGCGTTTCGAATCACTTGTGAACATGTGGTTGGTATCTTCTACAGTATGGGCAGTAGAGGATGTTCGGATCGGTGGTTAACTGGAGTTGCTGTCCGCAGAAACCACAGTTCTCGTGGATGAAGATTCCATGCCAAGATCGGCCGGCGTGAAGGGTTCCAGGATGGGAGTAGTCCTCTTGGGCCCCTTCTGCCATGATTGCGGCTAATTCTGGACTAGGCTGGGTCACTGTCGGAGCATAAGGTTGAGCAGCGACAAACCAGGCGAGGCCACAGGCTGGGCACAGATTGATGTCAGGACTGGCAGTTGCAACCAGGGCCCCACCGCATCGGTGACATTGAAGACGCATACCGGTCAGCCGCCTCACCTGTTGAAGTAGGTTCCTATTGGCCTCAGCCAGCTCTGCCGTCCTACTTGTTTCCATTCTTCGGGCCTGTTCACTGGCCTCAACACGCGTTGCCAAAGCCTTGACCTCTGCGGAGGCCTTCTGCAGCTGTTCCTCTAAGGCTCTATTTCGCAACGTGAGCTGCCTTTCCATCTCTGCTCTACGGGTTTCCTCCTCAGCCTTGAGCCTCTCTGTTAGGACCCTCGTCTCTTCCGCGCTCTTGCGGAGACGTTCTTCCAAAGCTTCGCTTCGCTGGGATAGATCACCAACGGTTCGATGAAGATCATCATAGCGCTTAGCAAGCTCTGCTGATGCCGGCGAGGATACTAACTGGATTCCACAACTTGAGCAGTATATCGCGTCATCATTGTTGCATGCACAGCATTCTGGACAAACTATCATACTTGGGCATCCCCCAAGAAACGTTCAATCTTCAGCACGCTGTTCTTAGCAAGCTAGACTTAAGCCTTTTCGGATAAGGCTATGAAGACCATGATTGAATGGGAACTGTCGCCCAATTACTCTTCTTTATCAGTCTGATTTTTGGGTAGAGGCCTCTTCCTCTCTTGAAATATCTAGAAAAAGCTAGATGTGCGCCATTCACCAAGCAAGCCGTGGGATGCAGCTCAATATCTGATTCGTGCATTAACGATTGCCGGAAGAACAAGCGAGAAACTTCAAGGCCCTGTAACGGCTCGCCGAAGTATGTGTGTGGAATTGGGCCTAGGCTGAATGGTCCCGGCGGGTCGATCGAGTATTCTCTTCTTGAAAGAACTTGGGGAGGGAAGAACCCTGACGCGGCCCATTGTCGACAAGTATTCTCTGCTTAGTCTACCCGTACTTGCTCTCTGTTCGTGCTATACTATGGGGATGAACGAGGTTGATTCTAACCCTTTTTCAACATCAACAGTCACAGCGTAGAGAGAAGTCCTGGGCTTCACCCCATACATGAGCACACTTCCGTCTCTGTCGAACAGGCGAAGATGAGTCGCCGCAACATTGGTAACGGTTCTTGCAATGTTCTCTAGTCCAGGTTTCGCCAGTACTACAGCAAGCTCTCTGTGGCGAATTACATTCGTTGACAACTCACTAAGCACCTTGTCCGCATGCCCGAGTCCAAATATGTCGACGAAATGATCCAAGGCGACCCACCAGATCACGGGCTTTCCTGTTTGTTCCCTTAGCTTGTCTCCGACCTGCAAGTATTCCCTCACGTTATCTTCGGGCTTCTCGCTGTTCAAAGTGGCTAGGTATGGCTTTTCCTGTTCTATGCCCACTCGCAGTTTCTCTACAGATCTACCGTATTCAGCGTTTTCTCCTGCAATAGCTCTCCATCTTCCATAGGTGCGTGCCGGGTCTGCCCCCAAGGACTGTATTCCAACAAGTGGTGACCTATTGTTAAGAAAATTCCCAACTATCGGATATGATATAGCACCGAAAACTGACAATGGGATCGCTTCGCCGACTTCGAGAAGCACCATGGTTCCTCTCGGGTATCCTCCTCCCATTATTCTGTCCAGCGATGCGTTCCCAGTTGAGAAATAGTTGTCAGAATCTGGAGTCCGTTTCATTTTTTCCATCCGGGCCAATGCCTCATGAGTGAACGGTGGAATTAGTGTGAAGCCACCTTCCAATGTAAATGGATGAGAGGGTGAGTCTATTCTAGTTCCTCGGAGTTTGGCGATCTCAAGTTCTCGCAGGGTTCTTCCCTGATATACGAGCCTTCTAAGGATGAATACACCGTCTGCTATGAAATCCTCAGCAGATTCACCTATTTTCGATCCATCTGACGCTATCTCCTTTGTGACCAGAGTGGTGCATCCATAGCTCGGAATGAGCTTGGTGAGGACTGTGTGGGTAAAGATGCGAGACTCGCGTCCGTCAGTGAAGGTCTGGGATAGTGCCGTAACTGAGTCAATTACAAGCCTCTTCACCCCCTCATCCTTGATTGTCGTCATTATGGCATCCATCATTGCCGGTACTCCCTCGCTCTTCATAGAAGGAAAAGTGAGGATCTTGATCATTCCTCTCTTTTCGAGATCGGAAAAATGCGGCCCGAAATGATGTGAGAGGTGGGTCGTCAGGGTCTCTTTCGACTCAAGTAGAGACACGTACAAGCCCTTCTCATTGTAGACGTGTGCTCCCTTTTCCAAGAATCGGCAGGACATGGAAGTCTTCCCCGTGCCTGGGGCTCCTGCCAATAGGAGTAGGATGCCCTTCGGAAGCCCCCCTTCGATAAGGGGGTCCAGTCCGTTAATCCCCGTCGGAACTCTTTCCAACATGGTTTTCCCCTAGGAGGATTGGCTCTGGATATGTGCCTTTGCCTTTAAGATTTGTTTGCCCTGAAAAATATGACATGTAGGAATGTGTACAGCCCTCCAGGGAGAGGTCAGTCGTGTCTCAGTCAGAGCGTTGATAACTGGCTTGACCTACCGTATGCTAGACCTATCAAGGTTCACATAGTGCACTGAGCAGGAGATGCAGGGATCATAGGCTCTGACTAACATCTCGCATCTGAGCGTTGCCTCTTCGTCAGTTAGGTCAGCGATAGCTGGCACAAGTTGTCGAAGGTCGTTCTCTATATTTCTGGCATTGTGAGCCGTAGGTGTGACTATGTCCGCCTTCTTGACGCCTCCGTCATCTCCGATTTCATAGCCATGATAAAGGATGCCTCGAGGAGCCTCTGTGACGGCGAAGCCGGTCCCTGACCTAACCTCATATGATCTGTCCTCCTCTCTGAGCGGAATCCTGTCAATTATCTTTATGCAATCATCGACTGCATTGATGACCTCCAGAGCCCTAGCCATATGTGACATAAACGGGTTGAAGTTCGGCACCTCGAACCCGATTTCCTTGGCCAACTTCCTCGCATCGTCTGACAGTCTATCAAAGTTCAAGTTCACCCTTGCCAAAGGGCCAACCAGGAACGAGCCTCTTCCAACTACTTGCGAATGCTTCGCCCAGGAGTAATCTACCTGCGACTCCTTGATGTATTCGCGATACTCGTTCTCCTCGATTCTCATGCCTTCAGTCGATACGAGTGAGCCTTCGTTAATCGCGAACTCTTCGGACGTGGAGAGCGCCACGTGCTCTGACTTTCTTGTGAACTTGGGTATCTTCAACGAGGAGAAGAACTCAACAGTATCGTAGGCATCTTGCTTCGCATCGGCCAATTTCTTGCGCATCGACTCCATGTCTTCCTTGTCAGGAATCTTTGTGAACCCATTTACCATGGCTGATGTAGGATGGATGGCTCTAGCACCCACAAGCTCGATGAGGTCGTTCCCCAGCTTCTTCAGCTTCAGGGCTCGCTTGACAGTTGCAAGATGTTCCTTCGCCATTGAGAAGATGCTTTCGTAGCCGAGGTAGTCAGGTGCCGCCAGAAAGTATAGGTTGAGTATGTGGCTTTGAATGTGGCATCCATAATTCATAAGTCTTCTGAGATCCCTTGTCTGTTCGCTCACATCTATGCCCAACGCGTTCTCGATTGCACGAAGGGCGGTGATTTGGTGGGGTACTGGGCATATGCCA
>CAZZFQ010000004.1:0-50075 GCA_964653695.1 uncultured Candidatus Bathyarchaeia archaeon
GCTTTCTTGGGCAAAATCTCACACCTTCAAGTGGACAGTAATACATGTTTGGAGAAGATAGATAAGTTTTGGGTTTCCTTGACTTCGACGGCGCTTCATGGGCAACGTTCTATAGGGCTTCGTGTGTGTGAGGCCTCGCGTGAGAGTCATCCTTGAGCTTTCCCTTTGCCTCCGGCAACTCAAGGGACCAGCCAAACGCTTCTTTCAGCTGAAGGATTCCATTCAATGCTGTTCTGCTAGAGCTTTTTTCGAGGTTCTCATCAAGAGAGAATGGCTCATTTTCTCAATATTCCGGCGAGAAAGGAAAGAAATCACTCCAATGCGGTCAACCCGCCACAATTTCCCGCGTAGCGCTGATCTTTGCTCTAACGTGCGAAAGGCTCGAAGTACGCTATGTCGAGAACCGATCCTACCCGATCTTTCTTCTCTCTGAAGACGGCCTTGACCTCCATGCCAACGTGGACCTGTTGATCGCGTATCTTTCGAACTCTGTGAATAATGCCCTCGTTCGCTCCTTCAAGTCTTATCACCGCCAAAATCTCAGGTTCAGCCAATCTATTCCCGTCAGCGTCGAAATAGCACATAGTAAATGTTTCTATCTGTCCCTCACTCGCCAGCTCTGTCCATTCACCTAGGCGTTCGAAGCATCGCTCACAGTAGATCTTTGGTGGAACGTGTACCATATCGCATTTCCTACATCTGACGCCAAGAATCTTTGCGTTCTCTTTGATCTCTCTGAGAAATCTCTCTCCGGCAACGCCTGCAGTATACAAGAAGTTAACAGGCATCTTGCCCTTCACGTGCTTCATGTCCTCGGCAGATTGAATCCTTTGTGTGAAGCTCATCAATACTCACCTCTCAATCGGCCTGAAGTACCTGATATCCGTGATTGCGCCTGTTCTCTCTTCTGGGCGTTTCCATACTGCTTGCACCTTCATCCCGAACTTGACTTTCTTGGGATCTGTCTCTCCAACTAGGTGTAGGATGCCGGCATCAGTCGTCCCGTCAATTTGAATCACAGTTGGTATCAGTGGTTCCTTGATTCTTGTTGCATCAGCTGCGATGTGACTTATTGAGTAAGTATTGACGACCCCGCTGTCTTTGAGAATAACCCAGCGATCGTTGGGCCTGAAGCACCACTCACAGAACATCCGCGGAGGAACTACTGTCCGGCCGCATTTATCGCATTGCCTTCCAACTATCCTAGCGTTCTTCAGTTCGGCTAGATACCTGCCTATGGCGACCCCTGCAGACCAGTTGTACTTCGCTTTTGGCCAATAACCAATTGACAGTACTTTGCCCTGCTTCAAATCTTCTTCTCTAAGCGGAGTTCCTGCGTATTCCTTGATCTTGATGCTCATTTTCTCCTCCCCCTACGCACGCATCACCACGACCGTTCCTACTTGCATGAGATCACCCCAAGCTTGGGCCACCGCGGTCTTGGGATCTCCTGGAATCTGTCTCTTCCCAGCTTCCCTTCTGAGTTGCCAGAAGAGTTCGCAGATCTTCATCAATCCAGCAGCAGCGATCGGGTTTCCAACGCCAAGAAGTCCTCCTGACGGACATACAGGAAGCTTTCCGTCTCGTTGAGTCACACCTTCCCACACAAGGTCAGGAGCCTCTCCCTTCTTGCAGAGCATGAGTCCCTCCATGTGATGAAGCTCCTTGTAGTCGAAAGGGTCGTAGGGTTCGGCGAAGTCTATTTCCTGTCTCGGGTTCTTGATTCCAGCCATCTGATAGGCCATCTTAGCTGCGTTCTCTACGTACTGTGGATAGTAGAGATCCCTGTTAGTCCAGTAGGCTGTGTCAAGATTCCATCCTACGCCATCAATCCAGACTGGAGAATCCGTGATCTTCCTTGCCACATCCTCAGAAGCCAAGACTACGGCCGCGGCGCCGTCGCTGGTAGGGCTGATATCTAACCGTTGAACTGGCCAGACGAGAACCTCTGAGTTGAGAACGTCCTCAACAGTAATCTTCTGTGCTAGCTGAGCGCACGGGTGATCCATTGCGTTTTTCTTGTTCTTGACAGAGACGGCTGCGATCTTCTCCTTCGGTATCTTGTGCACATGCATATACCTGTGCATCTCAAGTGCGAAGATCCACACCAAGTTCGGGCCTAGTGGGCGCTCGGTGAAGTTGTCGAAGATCGTTAGAAAGGCGGCCTGCGGATGGGGCCTGCAGCTTGACATCTTCTCTTCGCAGACAACGAGGCACGTGTCGAAGAGTCCAGAAGCCACATGTTGCCACCCATGAATCGGTGCGAATACACCTGTGCCTCCTCCCACGTAGTTTCTCATGTATGGTTTTCTCCAAGCTCCGGCCCCGTCGATAAGATACTCTCCCTTCATGTGAACACCGTCGAATGCGTCCGGTGCTGACCCCATCGTAACGCTCTCTATGTCCTCTATCCTTAGACCGCACGAGTCGACGGCCATTCTTGCAGCTTCGTATGCCAGTTCCTTTCCCGTCTCCTGTGCTCTACGCATGAACTTTGTCATCCCGGCGCCGACGACTGCAACTCTCTTCTTTATCAACAAGCCATTCAACTCCCCTCAGAAGTCAGGATCATAGCTGCACCACTCGCAGTTGGAATCCCTCTCCAACATTGAACAAATCCTGTTCGAGCGTTTTTCACTTGGTGCTCACCTGCCCGGTTCCGTAGTTGCAGAACCGTTTCGCAAAGCCTTTGGAGACCAGCCATCTCAAAGGTGTACCCCATTCCCAAGCTTCCTCCAGAAGCGTTCACTGGGATCTCACCGTCAGGCGCGGTTACCCCCTTCTCTGTGAGAACACCTGCCTCCCCTTCCTTGCAGAATCCCATAGCTTCAAGATGCTGAAGCTCCTTGTAGGAAAATGAATCGTCGATCTCAAGTAGGTCTAAGTCCTTCGGCCGAACATCCTTCGCCATTTTGAACGTCTTGTCCGCAGCTACCTTCGCATATGTCGCTTCCCCCCATTCTCTTGCCTCCAAACACGGAGTGTCCGAGCACCATCCCAGTCCAAGGATCCACACAGGATCATCACAGAAGTCTTTGGCTTTCTCCTCGGACGCTAGGACGACTACGGCGGCGCCGTCGGCAGGCTCGGCAATATCCATCTTGCCTAGGGGAAAGCAAACAGCTTCAGAAGCCAGTACATCTTGGGCCGTCGTTTGGGAGGCGTATGCTGCGTACGGATTTTCTAGCGCGTTCCTTCGATTCTTCTCAACCACCCTTGCGCATTGTTCTCGAGTGTTACCGCTTTCGTGTAGGTATCTCATCATTTCTAGTCCTGCAACGAAGTATGGATCTGGGCCCAAAGGTCTCACATATACTGGGTCGAGTGCCAAGCTCATTATGTTCCGAATCGAGACTATCTCTGAGGGTTTGCTGTGGGCTTCGACGGCCGCCACATCAATGAGTCCAGTTGAGATCTGCATGTATGCCGTTATTAGGCTGTAGAGTCCATCTGCGGATATTGTGCAGACAGGTTTCAAGGATGCGCCGATTTGATCTGGCACGTATTCGTCGAATATGCTTGTTCCTTCCCAGAAGTCCTCTGATGAGCAG
The DNA here is from genome assembly GCA_964653695.1 of uncultured Candidatus Bathyarchaeia archaeon. GTDB lineage: Archaea > Thermoproteota > Bathyarchaeia > 40CM-2-53-6 > JALHTG01 > JALHTG01. The sequence continues at coordinate 3,552 of CAZZFQ010000004.1, forward strand.
ATGAAGCTCTGCACATCTCTTCGAGGGTCTACTCCTGCGTCGTTGTAGGCCTTGACAGCGGCCTCAAACATCATCTCTTTATATGACAGGTCGGGTGCTATCGACCTGAGCTGCGTCATCCCGACACCGATCACTGCGACCCTAGGTGCCATCCTTTCACCATCGGAACTGGCTTCAGGTAATCCTCATTTTCTAATTTAAGACGATCGACAATCATGACAAACTTAGCAATGCCTAGAGAGGGCCGACTGAGACGAGTGCTGTGCCTCAATGAAAGGATTATACGCCTAGTGCTTTCAATGTCAAACCATTCAAGTGGTAGAGCTTGAAGAGGAGACCTCTAGCATCGATAGTTTCAGTAGGCCTTTCCAAGTTCGGGATATTGGAAGGAAAATACTCTAGAGAGATTTTCCTTGACGCTGCGAGAGAAGCTTTTGACAGTTGCTCGAACCTTGATCCGAAGAGAAATGTAAAGGCACTATTTGTCGGACAGATGTCTGAGTCATTCGAGCATCAGGGGCATGTAGCACCCTCGCTGTCAGATTGGATGGGTCTTCTACCCATTCCTGCGATCAGAATCGAGGCGGCGTGTGCCTCCTCGGGTGCGGCCCTGAGATGTGCGATTTTCGCAATCATGTCTGGAGCATATGACATCGTGGCAGTAGGCGGCGTGGAAAAGATGACCCACCGGGCCACCTCTGACGTAACAGAATACTTGGCTATGGCTTCCGATTTTCCAATGGAACAATGGCACGGTATAACGTTTCCGGCGATCTTCGGATTGATTGCTACTGCCCACATGCACAAATACGGAACGACTGAGGAGCAGATGGCCATGGTCGCGGTAAAGAATCACCACCACGGATGCCTCAACCCTAAGGCTCAGATGCAGACCGAGATTACGGTGAAGCAGGTAATGGAATCCAAACCGATAGCGTGGCCGCTGAAGCTATTTGACTGCTCTTTGATCAGCGATGGAGCAAGCTGCTTGGTCATCACCAGACCCGATATCGCTAGACGTTTCACCGACACCCCCGTAGATATTGTTGGTACTGGGCAAGCCAGTGACACGATAGGGCTCTATGAAAGAGATGACATAACCTTCATGCAAGTCGCTCGATTGGCTGCCAAGCAAGCCTATGAGATGTGGGGCAAGACGCCTCGTAGCATAGATGTCGCGGAGGTGCACGATTGCTTTACGATAGCGGAGATAGTTGCATACGAGGATCTGGGTTTCTGTGCACCAGGCGAAGGAGGAAAGCTAGTTGAGGAAGGAGAGACACAGCTGGGTGGGAGAATCCCGGTAAACACGAGTGGCGGCCTCAAGGCCAAGGGGCATCCTGTCGGAGCGACTGGTGCTGCGCAAGCGTGCGAGATCTATCTTCAACTGACTGGGCAGGCTGAAGGGCGACAAGTCGAAGATGCGAGCATAGGCTTGACCCATAATATCGGTGGCTCGGGGTCGACTGGGGTCGTCCACATCTTCAGGAGAAGAGGTTGATACGGACTTGGAATCCCCCCTAACACTTGAGAGTTTCTACGAATTCTGCGCCCAGAACAAGTTGATGGGCGCAAGATGCAAATCGTGCGGAGCAATTCTGGTACCACCTAGAGCCGTCTGCCCCAAATGCGGCTCAACAGATACGCAATGGACAGAGCTTAAAGGAACTGGAAAGCTCTTGACGTACTCAGTGGTGCATGTGGCCCCGCGAGCCTTTCAGCCATTCGTACCCTACGCGGTTGGGATAGTCCTGCTCACTGAGGGTGCTAGGCTCCCAGGAATGATCCGAACTGATCTGAAAGATCTCAGGATAGGATTGGTCCTGAAGGCCGCCTTTGACCCTGCTCAGTCAGAGAGCTGGCCTTCTTGGGCAAGATACTACTTTGTGAGAGCCGGCACTCTGAGAGAGTACACAGGTCACTCATGTTGGCGGAAACATCCAAGTGGACTAGCGCTTCCGTCTTTTCATGAAGCACTTTGAAGAAAATTGACACAGCGATGACACCTGCAAGTGCGTCTACAATCGACTCCTAAGGATCACGGGGCATTCGCAGAAGACATCGCTGCAATTGCTCCGATCCTTCGGAAGCAACCAAGTTATGACAGTAATCTTCGAATTAGTCTCAGCACCAGTAGAGGAGAGATTATCATCGTGCTCAAAACCAATGTTCCAGTTGAAACCATGGCTATGAACTCTGCGATGCTTATTTGACCGATGTAGAGAAACACGTATGACATCCCGAGGGCGAGGAGTGAAACGAGCCAGACTAAGGCCAGAGGCCTCAACGACATTCCGCTCTTCTTTCGTTTGTCGTCTGCTTTGACTGCGCCAAGGGCGATAATAGGCGACGCGTATAGAAGCCCGAGGAGTGAACCTGAGACCAGGCCTGCCATAAGTACTCCGATCTCTGATTGTGGCTGGCAGATGTCGAACAGGGCTTGTCCGAGGCTGAGTGATCCAAGTAGTGGAGACAGTAGGACTCTTACGGCGGCTCTGGCAGTATCGCTTGCCGATATGAGTTCTGCTAGAGACGGGCTGAACGAGTAGTAGAACGCGTTGAATGCCTTCATGAACTGTGATCCCGCAAAGCTGCTCAATACGCGGCGATCTCTAAACTCTCTTAGAAACTGCACATGTGGTGAGAGCTCTGACTCGTATGCGGCTGAAGCTATGAGACATCTGCCCGGCGTTACAGCACGAGTCGTGGTTGTTGTCGCGGTGGTGGTTGCCGATGTAGTGGAGGTTGTGGTGGATACGGATGTTGAAGTTATGGTCGTTGTCGTCGTTGTGCTTGTGGAGCTGACGCTGTAGAAAGTCGTGGTTGTACTGACCGATACTGTCCAAATGTAGCTTGTCGAGGTGGCTAGGAACGTGAATATCGACATCGTATACGTGAACCCAACAGTCGTGTTTGTCGTCGTGGTCGTAGCCATCGCCGTGTAGATGAAGGACGTACTGGTTACAGGTATCCACGTGACGGTCGTGGTCCACGTGGATAGCGTAGAAGTTGTTGTGGTCGTATAGACCACCAAGGTTCCAGTTCTCGTCGTTGTTGCCGACGCAGTTGTTACAACGAACAAGAGTGGGCTCATTAGCGGGAAGAAGTCTTTGCTGTTCTTCGGACCGGAAAGCGTGTACGGAGTATCTCCGATTCCGTCGTTGTTGTTGTCGAAGCCGCTGTAGGCTGACCAGTAGTTTCCTCTCGAACCATCGTCCCATGCTATCGTTGTGCCATTGTCCCATGCTTGGATACCGGCCGGCTGTATACAGGGCAGCGAGTGAAGACCATTGTTTCTTATGTCGTTTCGATAGGTCTGGCACAGAGTCGTGACGTTTCCAAGTTTAGAGCCTACAACTATTCCTGCGAAGTCGTTGAGGTATATATCATTGAAGGTGATTCGCACGTTCCTTGCGCTCTGCATGAAGATTCCGGTGCCATTCGTGGCGGCGCTGTGTATCCTATTGTTGTAGATGGTGATGTCTTTGTTCTCGTAGTCTAGGCTTGTGTCATTGGACCTCCGCAAATATATGTTTCCTCCTGTTCCGTTTGTGGCTCTCTGATAGTTTGCATACATGATGTTTCCAGCGATCTCCAAGCTCTGAACGTGGTCCAGTCTGATCGCTGAGAGATGACAGTTGTATATCGTGTTGTCCCTGATCTTGTTGTCTATGTTCATAGAGCTTCCAATGGAACCGTTGATGACTATGCCTTCTCCCCTATTGAAAGGGGGAGAAGGAGGTCCGATCTTGTATATGGTGTTCCGCGATATCTCGTTCCTTTGGCATCCTTGCCTTAGGCAAACCGCGGACTCCGAATTCTCATAGATCTCGTTGTCAGTGATCATGTTTCCCTCAGCTGCGCTGATGAGTATGCTGGCAGAATTGTATCGTATTATGTTGAAGGTAATTATGTTGTTGAAGGAGCCGTATGCACTGATCGCTGTTCTGGCGTTCATCATATAACAGTAGCTGATGGTGCTTGGTCTGGTCGCACTGTAAAGGTAGATTCCTGCCCACTTGTTGCGATCGGTTCCGCCATCCTTCCAAGCGAATGTGATACGGTTCCCTGCTGTTCCAGAAGCTGCCAGCTTACCTCGTACCGTTAGGTTATAGTAGCCGTCGAAGTAGACTATTACCCCTGGCTCTATGGTCAGGCTCTCATCGGTTGGGATAGTGACGTCTCTCTTTACGTGAAACGGGCTGTCAATAATCCTCCAGACCCCTCTTACAATTCCGTCAGAAGGATTCACGTCAGTTCCATAAGCTATTCTTATCTGCTCAATCATGAGTGATGAAACGATAATTCCCACGGCTATTAGGATAAGCAGCCAACATCTTCTCATTGAGACAGCTCCGCGCGAGACCAATTGAGGCTATCCGTGCCCTATCCGTCGCCAAGACAGGGCTTGATTCACCGCTCTCTTGATGTCACCTTTCCTTCTGATTACGCATCTAATTCCCATAACGGGTAGTACAAATGAAACGATCCCAACTAGAGCGCCGGAAAACAGCCCTAATGCGACCACCCCAAGTTCTGGAGCAAAGCCTAGCGCATTGAAGACGGATGATGAGACTTGAAGGATATATATCAACGGGTATACTAAGGCACGGACCACCGCCGCCAGAACTGGTGACGAGGCGATTATTGAGGCAACGGTTGGGCTGAACGAGTAGTAGAACGCGTTGAAGATCTTCATGAATTGCGCCCCAGCGAAGGTCGATAGGATTTTCCTGTCTCTGAACATTCTGAGCGACTGAACTTCTGGTGCGAGCTCTGACCCGTACGCTGCTGAGGCTATTATACATGGTCGTATGGGCAGAAAGGTCGTGAAGGTTGTGGCCGTCGATGTCAAAGTCACTGTCGGCGAGTACGAGGTTGTTGTGGTCGCGCTGGCTGATGTTGTGGTTGTTGAGGTTTCCTTTGTGGTGGTAGAAGTGAGTGTCACGGTTGGAGAGTACAAGGTTGTGTTCGCCTTGGTCGTCCTCGTTGTCGGCACCGTTACCGTGGGTGAGAAGATGGTTGACACCTGTGTGGCGGTTGTTGTTGATGATGTGGTCTCTGAGAACCAAGATATGGATATCGCAGTTGCGGTCGTGAGTGTCGTGACGCTTTCCCAAGAGGTCGAAACGTATGTAGCGGTTATCGACGTAGTTGTCGATGTGGTCTCTACAGAAACCAAAGATAACGTGTAGGTTGTGGTGGTCGTCGTAAATGACGTGCTTGAGGTGTAAGTGTATGTTGTGCCCCAATAGGTTGGTGAAGTTAGGACAGTGCTTACTGTGTCGACGATGGTCGAGCTTGCGGTTGTAGCGCTGGCTGTGACCGGTGTCTTTGTTGTTGGTGTTGTCGCAACAACAGCAGTCGATGTCGATACCATCGTGGGCGATGTAGTGACGGTAAGGACGGTTGAAGATGTGGTCACAGCATAGGAAATAGAGTATACAGTGGTTGTGACTGTTGGACCTTCAGGCTGCCTCAACCTTCCTATTCTTCTTCCTCCGTACTCCGTGAACCACACATTGATTGTCCCCGCCGCCTCACTCACCACCGCTAAACCTTGGGGCTTAGCGGTTGGAGTGATGACGGAGTATTCCGTGAACGTGTTTGCAACTGGGATGTATTTTCCGATTTTATTGGCATAGTCTGAGAATTCGGTGAACCATACGTTGCTCTGTGAGTCGAGTTCGACTTCGTGAACTTCACTGTTAGGTGTAGGAACCCTGAAGATAGTTAGCGCCCATCTCGAGGTCTCATATGCGACTGGATTTAACCTGCCAATAATATTCTCGTCAGTGCCGACTCTTTGAGCAGTGAACCATACCATTCCGTCTGCATCGACCGCTAGATCCCATGGATTGAAAGGATCGATTGAGTACGCTCTGAACTGTCCTGTTTCAGGGAGGAATCTGACTATGCTTTTCCTTGAGAAGTCAGCATACCATATGTATCTCTGGGTCGGAGCCGGTCCAGTTGTGTCGAGTACGATGCCGATTGGATTCGATCCTGATATCGGAATCGGATATTCAACAAATGACGATAACCAGCTTCCCGCTATGGGAAAGCTGAACCTGCCAATCTTGCCCACTGCATACTCAGTGAACCATGTGCAATTCCGCCATCGATCATGGACTAACTTGCGTGGGCCACTTCCAAGCGTTGGAATCGCGTACTCTGCTATGTTATGCGTGTTGTTTCGCGCCACGACTCCTATCTTGTTCGCATAGGCTTCGGTGAATACTGCTGCGGTCGCCGGCCAGTCCACAGTTGTGATAGCCCACGGCTGGCTGTTGAGCGTCGGCACGGGGATCTGCCTAAGCGTGCCATCGGCATAGTTTAGGCGGCCTATATTGTTACCGGCGCTTTCTGTGAACCAAACAAGCGGTGACGTTCCGTCCACACTTAGATCCCACAAGCCCGGATTACCTGGCACGACATATTCTGTAATAGTCGCGGCTTGAGCTGGCGTAAAGAAGAGCCCTGCAAGAAATAGTGCGGAAGCCACTCCAGCGATCCTACGCACGCCACATTTGGCTAGAATGTTGCCAGAATGGCCACGCCGAGCGAATAGGCCAAGGAGTAGACACACTGTAAAGCCAGAAAGGCACACTATCGGTGACAAGCTGACTATCTCCTCCTCGGCTTCTTCCTTAGGGCTTTCAATAAGAGTACAATCGGCGAAATGTAGATCGTGCCAATCAGCGAGCTCGCCAATGTGCCCGCCAAGAGAACCATCAGTTCTGGATTCAACTGAAGCGAGTTAAACATCCATTCCGCCGAACGTAGCGAGGCGACAAGAGGATACATAAAGACTCTGGTGATCGCTTGGAGCGCCGGACTTGCCCCTGTCAGCTCTGCAACTTTCGGGCTGAATGAGTAGTAGAAGGCGTTGAAGACGCGCATGAACTGAGCGCCGGCGAGTGTTGACAATACTGCTCGATCTCTGAACATTCTGAGGAACTGTACTTCTGGAGCAAGCTGCGAACCATACGCAACAGATGCAATCACACATGGGCGGGTGACCCCGACCGTTGTTGTTGTCACGGTTGTCGTTGCGAGAATTGAGGTGCTGACCGAGGTCGTAGGAGTAACAGAGGTACGGACGGAAATCAATGTGACCGTTGGTGAGAACGTCGTCGTCGCTATGAATGACGTGTTCCCTAGTATGACAGTGACAGTCGGGTAGTTTAAGGTCGATGTTGCGGTGACCGTAGTCGTTGTTGATGAAGTTGAAACAATGACAATCGTATTTGTTCTTGAGGTTGTCGAAGTGGTTGGTTGAACCATCCAAGATGTGAAAGTGGCGGTTGTGGAAGTAGTGGTAGGAAGCGTTGAGACGCTTACGATTGTCTGTGTCGCGGTGGTGGTTGTAGTCGTCGTGGTATATGAGGTTGACCAGGACGTCATCGTATAACTGTAGATGCTCGTGGTTGTCAACTGGAGCATACTGCTTGTGAAGGTGTACGTCGATGTTACGAGTGTCGCAGAAGCGGCCGCCGAGCCTATCGTGTTGATCGCGGCGACGATAGAAGCTGCCGAAGAATTGGTGTAGGCTCTGCTTGTCGTCATGGTCCGACTCGTCATCACAGCTGAGGATATTGTTCCAACTGTTGTGGTTGTGACGAGCGGGGGCGCGGACCAGCCGTATATCGATCCAACTTTCTGAGCAAACGGCTCAGTAAACCACACTGTTCCATAGGGTCCCGAGACCGCCACGCCATGAGGCCTTCCGCCTACAGAGATAATGGGGTATTCAAAGAAGACATTTAGCCCAGGATCGTATCTTGACACTCTGTCACTACTATATTCTGTAAACCAGACATTCAGTACTGTGAATGGCGGGATGGTCGTTGCTTCAATGGCCAGTTCGCGGGGTTCTGAGTTAGGAGTTGGAACCGCAAAGGTCACGTATTCGCCTGAGACAGGGTTCAGTCTACCTATGCAGTTTCTCTTACTCTCGGTGACCCACACGAATCCATTCGGGTCTACTCCGATTCCCCACAAGCCGCTGTCAGGCGTTGTCGCGTAGTGTCTGAACAAGGCTGTGCCGTTCTCCAACAGCTTGATCGAGCTAATTCGATTAGTCCCGTATTCTGTGAACCAGATCGAATAGTCCATTGGACTCATGGCGATACAGAGGGGCTGAGTATTCACTCCGGGCGTCGGGTAAGGTACTGAGTAGAACGAGAACCTCACATTAGTCGCGCCGTGAGTTTCGTTGCCGTATAGGTGGCCGATACGGTTTCTACCCCACTCAGTGAACCAGACATCATACCTTGGGGTCTTCCCGTTCGACATCTTCGTTATGTTCATCGTTATGCCTCGAGGCCTCGCTTGGAATTGGTCGGGGAGACCCCATTCGTAGAACTTCTGTTCTGACGGTGCGTACCGAGCTATCTTACCGTGTGTTTCCTCGGTTACCCAGATGTCTTCGTGATCTTTACTGGCAGTTATTCCCCAAGGGATGGCGCCAACTGTCGGTATGTCCATTTGATAGAAGGGGACAGATACCTTGGCTATCCTGTTGGCGCCCTGCTCGGTGATCCACACGGCGCCGTCCTTGTCTATGGCTATTCCCCAAGGAACGGGCGTGCCTGTCAGTCCATACTCGTAGACGATCACTGCCCTAGCTGGGGTCAGCAATAGTCCAGCTAGGCTTACCAGACAGATCAACGCGAGAAGTGCTCGCACTCGGATGTGCGTGCTCCTATCGCGCTTGTGAGAAAGGAAGAGAGCGATCGCGCCTGCGTTGAGGAGTACAAGCCAAGTCGCTGCCCACAAGCAAACCACACGCGCGATCCTTCAGTTCTCCTCGCGTCTTCTCCCAAGTCTCCTTGAACATAGGCTTGCTATGGTTGCGAGCGGAGTGACGTAGACTACCCCGATCAGCGCCGATGCCGCAACTCCAGAGGCTGCTATGGCGAACTCCGATGTGGAGCTGAACACACCGAATACCGTTGACGCTGACCGAAGCACTACTACCAACGGATAAAGAAGTACCTTCACAGCCTCTCGCAGGATCTGATACTGAGTGACCGATGAGGCTACCGCCGGGCTGAACGAGTAGTAGAATGCGTTGAAGATCCTCATGAAGGAACTGCCCGCGAATGTTGCTTCAACGGATTGGTCTCTGAACCCTCTGAGGAACTGCACTTCGGGCTCCAGTTCTGATCCGTAAGCCGCCGAGGCGATTAAGCATCGGCGCACAGTGGGCGTGACAGTGACAGTCGTCAGATAGGTCGTGATAGACGTTGATGTGGATGTTCCCGTTGTATAGGTCGTTGTCGTGCTGAAGCTGGAAGAGGTTGAAGTCCAAGATGTAACAACCATGCTTGTGATGGTTGGTGAAAATGTCGTCGTAGGATAGGTTACAGTCGTAGTCGAGGAGGAGGTCTCAGTAGTTGTCGATGTGGTCGTTGTGGATGTGGTTGTCGTCGTTGTAGATGTCTCTGTCGTTGTTGAGGCCTGCGAAGTTGTAGTTGTGGTCGTCGTAGTGGTTATGGTTGTACTCGTTGATGTCTGCGTACTCGTTGTTGTCGAGCTAGTGTATAAAATCGATTTGGTTTCAGTGATTGTAGAACTCGTTATCGACCAAGCTGTTGCAGTGGAGGTGGTGTAGGCGGTTGCGATAGACGGGGACGTTGGAGATATAGTAGTTCTCGCCGAAACCGTTGCAGCTGCCGTTGATGTCGGAGACGCATGGCTTATCCAGTCCACAGTCGTAGTCTTCGTGTCTACTCCTCCGGCCATCCACGCTGGCTGGAACACCCTTCCAAGCCTGTTTGTCTGCGCCTCAGTGAACACTATCGTGTCAGAGGAATGTATGCAGATTCCGTATGGTTGGCTTCCCGGAGTCGGAGTTGGATATTCATGGAAGTTGGCAGTTCCAGGAACGAACTTTCCTATCTTCGATGTGGCGAACTCCGTAAACCAGACATTACGATCTTGGTCAACTACTATCTGGCTGGGGCTCGATCCACCTGTCGGTATCACCCAGCCAACCGTCTCGTTCCTCCACCAGTTCAGACGGCAAATCATGTTGGTTCCGATCGACGTGAACCATACGAATCCGTCTTGGTCGAACGTTACTCCGTTCGGTGAGGACGGGACTACGTAGCCTGTGAACTCTCCCTTCCAAGGATTGAAGCGTACTACGTGGTACGATCCGATAGCGGTGAACCAGACTATCCCGTCGCTATCTACCGTTAGGTGATGCGGTCCGCTGATCCCCGGCGGGATTGGATACTCGGTCATCTGCCATCCAACTCCCCCTAAGTACGTTAGCTTTCCAATTCGATTAACCATGAACTCCGTGAACCATACAGTTAGCCTAGGCCTGTCAATTGCAATATCGCGAGGTTCTGCTGCGGCCGTGGTCGTTCGCCACTCCACGAACTCTCCGCTGATTGGATTTAGCCTGCCGATCTTGCTTCCGACTGACTCAGCAAACCAGACAAATGTGCCTGTGTCTGTGTATATCTCTGGCCCCAACGCGATGCCCCAAGGATTGGATCCTTGGGTTGGAATCGCCCACTCTGTGAATTTCCCTGCACCCCATTCGACAAGTCCGATCCGGTTGCTCATCTGCGCCGTGTAGAACGCACGGTTCGCCGAAACGTCGCAGGCAACCTCCCACGGACGTGCCGGGCCAGTCGAATGCCAGTACTCAGCGATCACAGCAGCGCTAACAGGAGTGATCAGCAGCCCGATAAGGAATGCTGATGAGGCTAATAGGCTCAGTCCTCTAAACCACATCTTGGATCTCGGACACTTCAACCAACCCGTCGCAAATAGAACTAGGAACATGCACACGTTGAAGCCTATGAAGCCGACCATGCTCTCCAAATCAAACACCTCCTGAAGCTATCACCCTTCTGCGAAAAGCCTTCAGCAGAATCACAATTGGTGAAACATATGCTACACTGACCAGGGCACTCGCAAGGATCCCCGCAACCATGACCATCAACTCTGGCGCCTGCGGACAGAGCTGATAGACTGATGCCGTTACGCGAAGTGAGGCGACTAGCGGATAAATGAGAACTCGGACGATAGCTTGGAGAGTCGGATTCCCAGCTACTATCTCCGCTACATTCGGACTGAAGGAGTAGTAGAACGCGTTGAAAGCCTTCATGAACTGGGCGCCAGCGAATGTTGACATTACCGCTCTATTTCTGAACTCTCTAAGGAGCTGGACTTCTGGAGCAAACTGCGAGCCATACGCCGCAGACGCAATGACGCAGGCCCTTGAAGGAGGAGTAGCAGTTACAGTCACAGACGTGATAAGTGTCGTCGTCTGAAGGATCACTGACGTTACAGATAAGGTTGGAGTTGTTGTGGTGGTCGTCGTTGTTAGGTAAGTTGAAGTTGTACTCATGGTTGTCGGGGTAGTTATCGTAGGCGAGTAACTTGTGGATGTGTAGGTGGTACCTGTCGTTGTTGTTGTACTCGTCGTAGTCAGGGATGTAGTCGTTGAAGTTGAGGTTGGCGTCGTGGTAGTAAGCGTTGTTGACGTTGTGGTTGTCACTGATGTACTGGTCGATGTTGTGGTTGTTATGGAGGTCGATGTTGTTGTCTTCGTCCATGTACTCGTCGTCGATGTTTCAAGAATTGTGAGTATATCAGGTAGAGTCACTGTTGCGTCGGCTACTGATGTTGTGGCTCTAGTGGCTGTCACCACCGCGGCGGCAGGGATTACCGTTAAGCTTGCCGTCGCTCCCGTTGACAGCGTTGTTGCTGAGGACGTCGTTGTACTTGCAGAGGATACCCATCCAACTGAGGTTGCTGTCCAAGGACCAAGAAGGAGCGCTATCTTCCCGATCTTGTTTGCAACTTCCTCCGCAAAGAAAACGTTTATCTTGCCGACGTGGTCGGGATGCACACCAGGCCCCACGGTACCAGACCAAAGTCTCGGTGTGACAGCTATTCCATGAGGCTTAGAGCTGTCCGTCGGGATCACGAACTCCTGAAACACGTTGAATCCAGGAATGTATCTTCCGATTCTGTTGGAGGCGCTCTCCGTGAACCATATGCAACGATCTGTGTCGTTTGCCAAGTAAAGAGGCTCGTTCCCTGGAGAATGAACTGGAAGAGGTACCTCAGTTATGATTCCTGTCCAAGGGTTGAGTTTTGCCAACCTGTCTCCAAGTTTCTGCGTGAACCAAACAAATGCCTCTTGATCAACAATTATTGCCCAAGGAGTGCCACGAGTTGAATATTCATCGATGAGCCCCGTCTGGCTATTCACCCTTCCAATCTTATTTGCTGCCTGCATGGTAAACCACACATAGGTGTGCTTCCCTACCTGTGGACCCGTTCCAGTCACAGCCCAGTAGTTTGGATCAACCGCGATGTCTGTAGGATAGCTCTCGGGGGTTGGTAGGCTGTACTCAACGAATTTCCAAATGCCAGATGGGATGTGAAGGAATAGCTTTCCGATCTTGTTCGCTTGGTACTCAACGAACCACACGCTTCCGTTGTATGGGTCGATTGCCAAGTTCATCGGGCCACTGTTTGGGGTCGGAATCGTCCATTCGGACATCCGTCCTGTGGTGAGATCTAGTACGCCGATACGGTTTCTAACAAACTCGGTGAACCAGACCATCTTCTCTTTATGATTAACATCTCCTGCCTGCAAAGTGTAGTTGCCAAGCTGGACATCGCGAGGTTCAGCTGTCCGCCAGTCATCTCCTGGGAGCCGAAACTCAGCCAGAGTTGTGTTGTAGATACCGTTGAGAAGGCACTGACCTGTGCCCATAAAGCCGATCATGCCAGCATGCTTCTCAGCAAATACTACAAAGCTACTGTTAATGGCGACATCAATCCCGAAGGGCACCCTCACCGAGGGATCTGTGGAAGGCAAAGATCTTTCGACAATAACAGTGGCGACTGCTCTTTGAGGAATAAGCATCGCAAGTAAGAATACCGACAAGAAGATTAGAAGGAGCCGTCTGACGGTATGTTTTCCGGCGATTTGGCTCAAGAATCGACCGGATAGCATCAAGGCGGCGAGGAAGCATATGTTGAAGCCTAGAAAATACCAAATCGGCTCCAAACGTATCACAGAAGTAAGGTTATACCTTTGGATAGGCTATATAATGTTAACGACAAGTCCTATGTAATTTTCATGGCGCGTTTATAGAAGATTAATCGCCAACTTGCAATCATCTCCGTTGCCGGACGAGAATCATCAGAAGACTGATGGAATGGAAGAGGTGGCCCGCCCGGTCAAGCTTTGGAACACCTTCCTATGAATTGATCATGAAGGTTTCGGGACATTATGCGAGCTTCTTCAGAGCGAAGACCATGACATCAACAGGCCGTAGTCAAGCACCGCATCTTGACAACTTCGCTTCTTTGACGGCTCACGTGACGTAAGTTCCACTAGAAACAGAGGTAGGGCCTACCGAAGCTTCTTGAAAAGAGAGCTTCTTCCGAATAGACAATCCTTTAAATACGGCTCAAAGGATTGTTCACGGGATCAACAATGAATAGGCACTTTCTCATTGCAATAGGGGCACTTCTTAGCTTGCTTGTTGTCTCGAACACCTCCGTTACTAGGATTGTGGAGGCGCAACCCTTCACGGCTGTCTGGTTTGAAGCCTTCGACGGGTTGACTACTTTCGATGACTTTGGGGGCCAGTTATCTGATCATTGGACGACTTACCGAGGAGGCCCTGAGATCAGGGCTGGAGGAGGCAGAGGCTCGGTCCTCGTTATGACTCATCCTGACCCAGGAGGAGAACTCGGCGCCTTCAAAGATCAGGCCTCGACTGCTCTGTTCCTATCGAACCCAATGACAGTGAACTTTGTCGACGGAATGATTGAGTTTGACATTTACTTCGAAACCATGAGAGAGAGCGGAGCCAGCGCTATGCTTACATTTCGAATGCAAAGCGAAGACACCTACTATGCTCTTAGACTTACAAGTACGAGGGATTGGAGATGTTACTTTGCCAGGTATTTTGGATGCGGAAACTGGCGGACGTTAGGCACACAATCAGACCTCGGCGTCTTTCCGACGCAGGCTTGGTCCCATGTTGTGGTCACGGTCGGCGGCCCGAGATTCCAAGCCTACAAGGATGGAGTACTCATCTGTGAGGCTGTCGATGAGACTTGGCAAAGAGGATGTTGGGGCGGGATAGGATTCCAGAACAACTACTATGGCGCTTCCTTCTACATCGACAACTTCAGGATTCCAGAAGGTTTCCAATGGACGACATATAGAGGGGCTCCTGGCCGTGACACCTTCTCAGGTAGGTCCGCTCCGTCAATGCTCTTTGACCATCCCAGCGAATTAGCCGACGGCGCTCCATTTGCAGACATAAATTGCTACTCGGCTTACGTCTCGAAACCGGACATGAGATGCTTCACGAACGGGGCCGTAGAGTTTGACATACTATTCGACAATCCCGGAGGGCAGAAGGCGTTCATCACATTCAGAATGCAGAGCGACACTGAATACTATGCAGTCAGGTTGACGAGCACAAAGGACTGGACCTGCTATTTCCTTAAACAAAACGGGTGGGGCAGCTATGAGATCTTAGGGACCCAGTCCGCGAACGGAGTCATTCCTCTTCAAGCTTGGACGCACATCAAGATAGTCATCAATGGTGGGCAATTCGAATGCTACCGAGACGGCTACTTGATATGCTCGGCCTTTGACCAAACATGGTCAATCGGGACTTGGGGAGGCATCGGTTTCTACAGCGCATACAACAGAGGACTGTTTCACATAGATAACCTGAAGATCTGCCTCGCAAGATAAAGAGCTGCATCTTCACCTTCGAAAAGCCGCAGCAAACGACGGAAGAGTTTCTTTACGAATTCCCGGGGGCATATTGCTATCAGAGATTCTTGACAACCCCCTTCTCTTCGCCGGTTGATTGGGTTCGCAGTCTCGGACAGATGAGGAAAAGAGGCTGAGAATCGAGTTTCTGCGACTCCCACCTGTTTTATATAAGTTTTCAGAACTAGTCGGGCGGGAGTCTTGTTGACTGAGAAGAGTTGGGGCTCACCAATTCCAAAAGACTTGGCTGAGATTCTGCTTGTCTCAGGAATAATACTTGCTTTCGGCTTCTGGGAGCACTTCCCAATGATAGTGCCTAACCACTACACGGATATAGCAAGCATATTCTGGAGAGAAGGTATAGGGAAAGGCCGCCTCGGGATCCCTTACTACGACTACGTTTTTGAATACCCTGTGATCGTAGGCTTCTTCACGTATCTCTGCTCATACTTTGGCAGGTCGATGTCAGGTGACTTTGGAATCTCCATGGCTTTCTACTCTTTCGGGATGTATCTTGTGTTGATCGCGTTTGCGCTGGGAACAGTAGTCGTTGTCTATAAGCTCTGTGAGCTAGTAGGGGCTGACAAGAGAAGGATGTTCCTTTACTTTCTTGTGACGCCCGCGTTTATCATGTTCACGATATATAACTGGGACATATTCGCGGTCTTCTTTTCGGCTCTCTCGATCTACTTCTATCTCCGTGGACAGAAACATTATTCCGCGATCAGTCTGGGGCTTGGAATAGCCTCCAAGATCTATCCCGCGGTTTTAGGTCCGATCTATCTTCTTGAGGAGAAGACTTGGAAGGCGAGGCTCGTGTTCTTTGCTCTTGCGGCCGGTGTCTTCGCGCTTCTAAATGCGCCGTTCATCATCTTGAAGTATGATGTGTGGTTTGGGACTTGGCGACATCATATGACCTGGGGGATTGAGAACTCGTGGTTGATCTATCTCTTTGATCAGATGGATCCGAACGCGCACTACGCCAGCTTGTTGGTCCTGCTGTATCTGGTCTACAAAGGAATAGCGGGAACTATCAAGAAGGACTACGGTTCACAAGCCTCCAGAATCTTGGAACGATCATTCTTGATGAGTTTGGCCTGGCTCATAAGCTCGTATGTCTGCCCACCCCAGATGGCTCTAATGATTCTGCCTTTTCTGGTCCTGATGCCTCTTGCACCTCTCTGGCTGTTCTACTTGGCTGAGATCTTCAATGCGCTGATCATAGTCTTGTGGTTCACTCCTCAACTGAATCTTGGAAATCCTCTGGTGGCAAGTAGCCCGGTGCAGGCGTTCTCCGCGATGAGACAGTTGATATGGCTACTGTTCTTCTTGATGGTGCTGTACCCGGGAAAGCTTAAGGTCTGGACTGAAGATCTTTTTGCAAGGATCAGATAATCATTCCGCCAAGTAAATCTTGGAATCTCTTATATGCAGTGTAACAGACTATATGCAATCGTCAGCTGAGGCGTCATCGCTTGAAGCATCGGTGCATTCTGGTCACTCTCTTCTTTCTGTTGCTTCTGTCTACCCCCATTTGGGCACAGGAAACAGGACTTTCAGTTAGATGGGTCTGGAATGACGGAAACAATCTTCCACCGGGAAAGGAGATATCGTCAGTCAGCATTACTCTTTCCAATGACGGAAGAAAGCAGCTGACGCTTGAGTTCGTTGGATTGCACTTCGCTTGGATGCCTGAGAACTCATATGTCTACGGTGGAGGAAGCGAGAGGACCAACGCTCTAGTTCCTGGCCAAAGCATAACCTATACGATTCCCTTCGGCATTCCGAAGGATATTGCTCTGGGTCCGTACAAGTCATACGCCGCAATCACCTACTATTTTGCGAATGATACCGCACAGACAAAGATCTCAACTGCCTATCTCCCTTCGCAAAGCTTGGAGATAGTGCCTCTAGTCGTTGTGACCGTCACGTCAACAAAGACCGTTGAACAGCCTGCCGATTGGACAGTGGACTTCGCACTTCTAGTTGCTTTCACAGTTGTAGGATTGGCCTTGCTTGCGACTCTTCGATCAGCCAGAAGAAAGGGGGAAGAGCCGACCAAGTGACAGGAGATCGACTGTTGGAGGTGAAGACTAATCAAGTACGGTTTGAGTTGGGCATGCAGGAGCTTTCATGTCGACCTTGATTTGAAGGACTCCTACGACAAGGCTATTGTCTACTTGCTCGCAATCAGTCTTGCGCTAAGACTCGTGTGGTTGGACATGCCAAAGGGCAGCCTAATATTCGACGAGAGGTAGCGGCAGACGCTATCCGTCATTGGTACTACGTGAATGCTGCCCGAAACATCTTAGGTTTGCCCCAAAGCATTGGGGGGGAAGGAAAGCCTCCATACCCTGATGCTGTGAAAGGCTTAGATCCCAATCACGAACATCCTCCACTTGCCAAACTCATAATTGCGTTCTCGATGTGGTTCATTGGAAACAATGAGTATGGGTTTAGGCTTCCAAGCGTGCTGTTTGGGACCTTATCCATACTAGTGTTCTATCTGCTACTGAAGAGAGTGAGTGGTGATAGGTTGCTGTCGCTGATGGCAACATTTCTCTTTAGCTTTGACAACCTCGTCTTTGTGCATAGTCGGATAGCAACCTTGGATATATTTGTCCTCTTCTTCATGATTCTTGGATTCTACTGGTACTTTGGAAGGAAGATGGTGTTGAGCGGGGTTGCGTTTGCCCTGTCAACACTATGCAAGATAGGAGGACTGTATGGGGTTCTAGCTGTCGGCTTCTGGCATGTGGGCAAAGCTCTTTTTGGCAAGAAGGAAAGCTCGGGTCAGCACTCTTTGATGCGCAGGCTCGAGGATCTCGAGCGACTCGTCATCACATGCGGCACAAGCTTTGTCGGGCTTCTTTTCCTGATGGATAGGCTCTGGGTCGGGTACGCCAACCCGATAGAACACATAACATTCATCCTGAACTACACTCGGGCGTTGACAGCTCCTTTTCCCACAGGGATACAAAGCTACCCATGGCAGTGGTTACTTAACCAAGTCCAGATCCCGTACCTCAAGGTAGACGTGAACAAGATAGTCGATGGTGCTGTCGTGGGAACTTACACTTCAGTCCACTTTGAGGGAGCCATGAATCCACTTATAATCTACCTGACGCTACCAGCAATCCTCTATACTGGATACCTATTCTTCTCGAGAAGGAATGACGTTTCACTACTTGCGATCGCGTGGTTTGCTGGGACCTATCTACCATTCATTCCAATGGCCCTTCTATGGAATAGAATAATGTACCTATTCTACTTCCTCAACACGATCCCAAGCGTATGCATAGCCATAACCTCAATGGCATTGGATCAGAAGCCTCCGAAGATAATCATGGGACTATATCTTCTGGCTGTCGTCGGAATGTTCGTGATGATGTTTCCATTCAAAGCCGTGCCCTGAGGAAATAGCAGCTCGTGGACGATTGGCTCAATATCTCGTACTCAGACTTCGCAACTGACCACTCAAGAAACTCGACTCATATGCATTCCACGTCGCAGGCTGCGCCTAGAGGCGCATATCTATTACCTTTCTCTTTACGAGAGCATACATGACTAGGATGCTGAAAGCGAGTTCAACCGCTAGGTATGAGCCATTGTAGATCGCAGAGTACACCGCAGGGTTCATCCCTGCGGGAGCATACATCCAGAAGAATATCACTCCAGACAGAAAGTGGCAGACAAATCTCCCGGCAATGCCTACGACAACGCCTGCGATCGGATACCTCTTGAAGAATCCCGCCAGACCAAGAGCGCCAAACGCAAGTGGGTAGTCAAGGAGGAATTGAGCTGGATGCACAATGTAGGGCTGAGGGAACATATCCATAAGCCCATAAACGACTCCTCCTAACACTCCTATCTTCGGTCCTCTTCGCAGAGCCAACCACAGTAGAGGAACCATGCTAACTGCAGTCACTGAACCACCTTGGGGCAAGCGGAATAGTACTACTAAGTTCAGAACGTAGGCAAGCGCTACGGCGGCGACTATCTCGGCTACGACCTTTGTCTGACTCTTCACTCACTTCACACTCAGGGGCTGGTTTGAGCCCGCAGAGAAGTACCCTTCTTAGTCCCTTCGCCAGCATTGTCTGGAGCAGGTTCAAAGGGTCGGCGAATCCAGAATTCGCCCTCTCAGCCGGGTCTACCCAGCTCCCCGAAGATTGTGGCCAGGAAAGATTCCTATAAGAGTTTGCGTACTGGCATCGCTCTGGACCTCGGCAAACAAGGACATAAAGGAGCGTCTGGGGAGACGAAAAGAAGAATACTCGAAAGATATCGAAGTAGCCTTAGCGATCTGACTGGGTGCAGCAAAATCAGCTATAGTCACGAGAATCGAAGACGACCATGTGGCTTGATTTCGACCATTCGTTGTGGTTGCTGGCGTGATCGGGACGCTGTTCTGGTCACTCTACTTATCGCAGCACTTCTCTGGCGACTATTAGCCGCTGAATCTCAGACGTACCTTCAATTATCGCTAGTGTCTTCGCATCTCGCATATATCTTTCGACAGGCAACTCGCGCGAGAGCCCGTAGCCGCCGTGAATTTGGATGGCCCGTTCCGACGTTCTCAGGGCGACCTCTGATGCATACACTTTTGCCATTGCTGCATGTTTTGTGAATTTTTCGTTTCTGTCTGCGAGAGTGGCCGCCTCATAGCAGAGAAGCTTTGCTGCCTCGGTTTGGGTTGCCATATCTGCGATTGCAAACTGAATGGCTTGGAACGACGCTATTGTTTGGCCAAATTGAACTCGTTCTTTCGCATAGGCAACTGAGGCCTCCAACGAAGCCTCTGCCAACCCGACTCCCATTGCTGCGGCCCCGATCCTGCCGTAGTCGAGTGCAGTCAAAGCAATCTTGAATCCGTCTCCCTCTTTCCCGAGTACGTTCTTTTCGGGGATTTTGCAGGCCTCCAGAACAATCTCTCCGTTGGAGGATGCTCGTAACCCAATCTTGTCTTCTATCTTCCCAACCCTGATCCCCGGGTTGTTTCCTTCAACGATGAAGGCGCTGATGCCCCTAGACCCCTTCGAAGGGTCCGTGGATGCAAACACAAGGTAGATGCCTGCGGCGCCGGCGTTTGTGATGAAACACTTGTTTCCGTTCAGCAAGTACTCGCCACCTTTGCGGATAGCAAGGGTCTTTATCGCCCCAGCGTCCGAACCGGCCTGGGGCTCCGTCATCGCGAAAGCTCCAATCCTTTCCCCGCGGCCGAGAGGGGTGAGGAAAGTCTTCTTCTGATCTTCAGTTCCGAAGAGCTGTATGGAGAGAGCCGCCATCGTGTGAACTCCGCAGATGAAGGCTGTATTCGCGCAAACCTTTGCGAGTTCCTGAACTGATATTGCGAAGTTCTTCATTCCAGCTCCTGCTCCGCCGTACGACTGGGAAATAGGGATTCCAAGAAGATTCATCCTGGCGAGCTTCCGGACGGTCTCGAATGGATACTCGCCTGTCCGGTCAATCGTCGAAGCTTTTGGGGCAACCTCTCTCTTGGCGAAGTCTTCAACAGTTTTCTTCAGGAGCATCTCGCTGTCAGAAAGTAGAGACGACATCTGCCACCTCTCCTACATGCGAGTCTACTGAATGGACATAGAGCTTTTCTCGGATAAGCCTGTACCTGCTACGATTCAGTTAGACGAATTGGACCTCTCGCCAGGCTTTTTTACTAGAAGGCTCCGTACCATGGGATGAGTCTTTGGTGATCTCGCTTGGTTGAGGCGGCTGTAGAGGACAAGAGAGTGACCTTACAGGAAGCTGCCAAAATAGTCTTCGATGGCGCACATCTCTTTTGGGGAGGTTTTGGTTATCAGAGGCCTCCTGCCGAGTTTGCGCGAGAGCTCATTCGTCAGAAGAAGAGAGAGCTGACGCTCTACACCTGTGGCTCTGAAGTCGACATCGATATGCTTGCGGGTGCTAAGGTTGCTAAGAGGTTTGAGTTGGCATACGTGGCGATTGAGGCGATAGGCCTTGCTCCGAATACGGGTCGGAGGATCAAGGAGGGGTTCCTTGAGATAGAGGACTACTCGAACTTGGCGATGGCGATGAGGTTCTACGGAGGCGCCATGGGAGTTCCTTTTATGCCGATCAAGAGCATGATGGGAACCGATCTTGAAAGGCCGAAGTTTCGCAAGAACAAGCTGAAGGTGATTGATTGTCCTTTTACAGAAGAGCGAGTATGTCTCGTTCCATCTGTGAAACCTGACTTCAGTATTGTGCATGCATCAAGAGTGGATCCTGAGGGGAATGCTCAGATCGATGGGACGAGAGGAGAAGATGAGGAAGGCGCCAGAGCTGGGAAGAAAGTCATCGTCCTTGCAGAGGAGATAATCGATAATGAAGTTGTGAGGGCTCAACCGGATCAGACAGTCATACCTGGACTATATGTCGACAAGGTTGTAGAATGTCCCTGGGGCAGTCACCCTATGATGGCATACAATTACTACGACTACGATCTAGAGCACATAAGGTTCTACATCAAACAGTGTGAGACAGAAGATGGATGGCAGAAGTACTGCGAGGAGTTCATTACAGGGACAGATCGCTTAGGCTACCTGAGAAAGATTGGTCTGGAGAGGCTCCTCAAGCTTCGAGCCAAGAAACCCTATGGCTACTAGGTGATCGAGATGAAAGAATCGGAAACGGCCAAGCCGGGCGAGTATTCTCCATTGGAGATGATGGCAACTTGCGGCGCCCGAACGATCAAAGATGGCGAAACAGTCTTTGCAGGAACGGGCCTTCCGGTCCTCGCAGTCATGTTAGCCCAGAAGACACACGCGCCACGTTCCAGGGCGATCTACGAGGGAGGGTTCATCGAACCGAGAAACATCGATCTTCCTCTCTCAGTTGCGGACTCTAGACTTACCTATCGAGCAGCAGCGGCAATAGGCCTCAGAGAGACTCTTGGGGTTCTACTCCAAGGCGGGCGAATAGACATAGGGTTCTTGGGAGCAGCTCAGCTTGACGAATATGGAAACATCAACACGACGTATATCGGAAGCCTCGAGAAACCTTCTGTAAGACTTCCTGGAAGTGGTGGCGGAAACGATATTGCTTCATGTGCTAAACGGATCGTAATCATAATGAGTCACGCCAAGAGGAAATTCGTGAAGAAGCTAGACTATTTCACAAGCCCCGGGCACATAGACGGACCTGATGGAAGACGAAGATTGGGACTTTCAGGTGAAGGCCCGTCTCTAGTGGTCACTGATCTCTGCCAGATGACATTTGACGAATCAACGAAGAAGGTTCGTTTGTTCTCGGTGCATCCCGGCGTGACTGTGAAGCAGGTCTTAGAAAACACAGGATTCGAACTCGCAGTTCCAAAGCAGGTTGCCGAGACAGAGCCTCCAACACGCTTTGAACTGGAAACGCTCAGAGGAATCGATCCTGCCGGGATCTACATCCCGAGAACCATGAAATAGCAGTACTGTGTTCAGCTTCTTGGATTCGTAAGCTCAAGGCGCTACTTCTTTTCCGTCCAGTCGTAGAATCCTTTCCCTGTCTTTCTTCCGAGAAGCCCCGCTCTCACCATCTGCCTAAGCAGCGAACTGGCTCGGTACTTAGGATCACCGGTCTCCTCTGAAAGAACGTTCGCTATTGACAGCGTCGTGTCCAGTCCGATGTAGTCTAGCAACGTTATTGGCCCCATCGGCCAGTTGAGTCCCAGCTTGATTGCCTTGTCGATTTCAGCAGGGTCGGCGACTCCTTCTTGAACCAGAAAGATCGCCTCGTTCAATGCAGGAAGAAGAATTCGATTGACAATAAAGCCCGGCACATCTTTCTTCACTATGACTATCTCCTTTCCCATTTTCTCAGCGAATGCCTTCACTATCTGAACGGTCTCATCTGAGGTCTTCACTCCCCTAACGATTTCAACAAGCTTCATCAGCTGAGGGGGATTGAAGAAATGCATTCCACAAAACATTTCAGGCCTTTTCGTCGCTGCAGCCAGCATAGTAATGCTAATCGAGGACGTATTCGATGCAATGACCGTGCGTTGAGGAGCAAATTTGTCCACTTCGAACAGGAGTTGGCACTTTAATTGAGCTACTTCCGGGGCGGCTTCAATCACAAGGTCGGCCTCTCTTACAGCCTCCCTTGGCGAGAGGGTGGCATGAATCCTCTTCTTGATTTCGGCTCTGTCGCTCTCAGTTAGCTCTCCCTTTCGAAGGAATCTCCCTAGGCTGTCGTCGATCATCCTCAACCCTTTGTCAAGAAACTCTTGCTTCACATCGGTGAGGTAAACCTCTGATTTGGCGACCTGTGCAGCCACCTGTGCGATTCCATGACCCATCAAGCCAGCGCCTAGGACCGCAACTTTTGTGATCTCCACTCAAGATCACCCTGTCAGTGTATCGTTCGCTCTCGTGATATAGGCTCTTGGGAACGCCGAGCCACGTGTGGGTACCTCCAGTTGGAGGAGAGGAACCTGGATACGGTCACGAAAATCTCTGAAGATCGAAAGAAGAGAAAACGTCCGCTGAAACGCCCCCCTAATCCCCCCCTTTTCGCGCGGTTAACGACAGAGGCTGGATTCATAGCGGACTGGTGAGTCGATCATCCATATTTCTGCATGAAGCCTCTTACTAGACCACGGTAGGCGGTTTCCTTTCTGAGGTCAATGAACCTTGCCTCTTTCCTTCCTATCGACGGTATCGATCCCATTGGAACGTATTTTATGAAGTTGGGCGAGACACAAATTCCTCCACCGAGTTTCTGAGAGAGGCTGTCTACAGTCTTGGGATCCTCACGAGTAGCTTCGAGGAATATCTTGATCTGGTCAACTACGCCTGTCCGATCTTTCTCCACGACGAAAAGGTAGTTTCTGATCTCCGGATATTCGAAGATGGCGTCGTCGATGGCGTACGGACTTGTTAGGGTTCCCCTGATCTTCACTAGGTCGTCGAAACGATACTTGGGTGGCAGGAGACGGATGAGGGTTCGTCCGCAAGAGCATTCCTCAAGAATAGCATGGGTCTCGTCGTTTGATCTAAACCTGATAGCCATGGTTCCCGTTCTAGTCAGCGTCGTGAAGACAACTTCGCCGTCCTCTCCTTCGCCGACTCTCTCTCCGGTTTCAGGGTCAACTATCTCAGCGAGCGATTGATCCTCGGCCCAGTGTACCCCTTTTTTTTCTTCACATTCTGCTCCGCTTCCCGCCTCTGTCAGTCCATACCCGATTCTCACATCCGCGTTCCATCGGTCCTCAATCTTCTTCCTGACGGCCTCGGGCAGTGGTTCGCCAAGGGCGTAAGCTTTCCTCAGAGATGCTTTCGCTGGATCTTTGCCGTACTCTTCCTCGTATGTGTATGACAGCTTCAGAATGAACTGGGGAACCCCTACGATGACCGTGGGTTTGAAGAGATCAACTATCAAGGCTTGTTGCTTGCTTGTAGGCATCTTCCCTGCAGGAATGACGGTTGCTCCGATCCTTCTAGCGGCGTCGTGGAGGCATGTTCCAGCAAAGAACATCCCGTAGGGCGTCACATTGTGTACTACGTCACGCTCGGTAACGCCAGCGATCCTCAAATTCCTCTCCTCGAGGAGGATTTGATTCTCCATGTCGACCTTTGAGAAACCAACTATGGTTGGGGAGCCAGAGGTTCCTGACGTGGTATGCCAGACCGAAACTTTCTCAGCAACGGCTGCGACATAGTCCTCTGCTATCTCCTTTTTGGTTGAAAATGGAACCCTAACAAGATCGTCGATCGTCTTGATGTCGCTAGGGCGTATCCCCGCCTCCTTGAACTTGCGTCGGTAGAGCCGGGTCCGCTCATAGGCAAGACTGAGTGATCCTCTTAGACGTTTCGTCTGAAGCCTTCGGAGGGCGGAGCGCGAGTTGTATTCGACGCCCTTTCGCGTTGTGATCACCTTCTCTGAAAGTGGTTGACGAAGCCTGAGCCGATTAGGTTTTACGAGTTATATAAGTTCTGGAACGATTCTTCAAGACAGATATCGGCCCCTGTGTTGGGAGAAGAGACAAGGTGGAGTTGAAGGACGAACTGTCGGTGGACGGCAACAGCTTGACGGTTGAAGACTTGGTGCAAGCTGCAAGAGGAAACGTGAGCGTGAGCCTTCTGACAAGGCAATCTCCAGAGTAGAGCTCTAGCAACACCTGTCAGCGTCCAGTCGATTCCGACGAATGCGAATAATCAAGACATCGTTAGTATGGGGCTGACCTCGGCCAGAAATGCAACTAGGATCCTTCGGAATGCCGGGCATATACTTGCCGTTGAGTTGATCAGCTCGGCTCAGGCGATTGATTTTCACGGTCCTGAGAAGGTTGGAACCGGGACACGTACGGCGTATGGACTCGTCAGGGAAAAGATCAGCCCGATCATAGAAGACCACGAGCTGCACGGCGACCTAGAACTTGCGACTAGACTAATCAACAGCGGAGATTTGCTTCGATACGTAGAAAGAGCAGTAGGGAAACTCGATTAGGTTCTCAGGTCGCTGACACATCCACTTCGTCTCTGTAGATTCGCCCGAGATAGACGTATCCTTCATTTCCTGCACTGATCATCGTGAAATGCCTGTTCTCCAATTCTTTGACCACCTTGCCAGGAGCGCCCATGACAAGGGACTTTGGCGGAATGACCATGCCCTCCGTCAGCAAGGAGCCAGCAGCAATGATTACCCAGTCGTCGACCCTGACGCCATCCAGTACAACGGCCCTAGCCCCGATTAGAACGTTGCTTCCTACGTGGCAACCGTGAGCGATGGCTCCGTGCCCCATTAGGACACGGTCGCCGAAAACAATAGGATGGCTGGGATCGACATGGATCACGCAACAGTCCTGTATGCTTGCCCTCTTGCCAATATTGACGCTGTTCCAGTCTCCTCTTATGACAGCGTTTGGCCAAATGTTTGAATCCTCTCCGACGGTCACGTCGCCAACTATCGTCGCATTGGATGCAACATAGCAAGTGGGATGTATCCTAGGCCTTTTGCCTTCAAACTCAAGTATTGGCAAACATAAGACCTCCGCAACTATGTAGCGGCCACTTGTGAAACGAGCGATAAGGCGGTTGTGGTTAGGTCACATATCTCAAAGCTTGATCAACCGCATCCTTCGAGCCTAAGCCTCGTAGAACGTTCTACCGTCTGCTAGCACACGCGCTATTAACCTGTCATGACTATCTTCTGGCACCCGAGGGAAGAATAGTAATGGAACAGAAAAAGACGCAGATGTCTCCAGTCGCTTTCGAGGGTTCCAGTGCGACAGAAAAGATTGGGCCGCGTTAGGAGGAAACGGCAGGTGACATGCAAAGACGATTTGGCAAGAGTCGCATTCGAGAAGCATATTCACCTCACAACCAGAGGGAGAAAGACAGGGAAGCCTCACACCGTTGAGCTTTGGTTTGCAGCCGATAACGGTAAGGTCTATCTGAGCCACGAAGGCAAAGAAACAGACTGGATGAAGAACATCAAGAAGAACAGTGAAGTCTCCTTCGAGATTGGTGTCAAGAGCTTCACGGGAAAGGCACGCTACCTGGAAGACCACACAGACGAAGCAGAGATGGCTAAAGCAGTACTTTACGAGAAATACTATGGGAAGGGGACGAAGGAAGTCATCGAGGATTGGTTTTCACTATCTAGATTGTTTGTGATCGAACTGTAAGCAACGCGATCAATCGTTAGGGTTCGATACGGAAGGCGTCGTGGAGGAGGAGCAAAGTGACGGCGGCCATTGACAGTGTCGTACCTGGCATAGCCTAGCTGCTGAGCCGCGTTGAGCAAGCAAGCACATATGCACTTGAAGCTTAGCTATGATTTGCGAAGAAAAAGGTGTTTTGTGTAAACAAGATATGCGTCTTCCAACCTGTTTTGGAAGGCGGAACAAGCTGAATTAGGGTCTTGGCCCTGATCTAGGTGTCCCTTTCCTTAACTCGCTACGTAGGTTAAAGAGCAAGTTAACTCTATACTCACTGTGATTTCATTGAGAGTGTTCACCACGGATCTTCTGCGCGGAACTCGCGGTAGGCCAAGTGCACCATGGCACTCCATCTCGGACTTCGTCTCTTTTACCTATTTGGTTAGGATCTCAAGGAAGTATGAGCTTGATGCACCAAGGCTTCTCAGAAGCATTCACTGCGCCTGGCTTCAGGGAGAATCTTCTTTCGATGATATATCCATCAAAAGACGCAAGATGACAGGGGACGACGGAGTCTTTCTAATAACGCAGAACGATCATGTCATGACACAGCTGAAACTCACGTCTAAGTTGCTTGAATATTTGGGCAAAACAGATCTTAGAAGTCTTCGATTTGAAGGCCGCTCCTTGGGTGAAAGAATCAGCCCCGAACCTGAGGATTTAATGATCAAAGATTTGAGCTCTGAAGCCAAAGGGTTCAACCTGCAAGCAAAGGTCGCTGAGAAATCCACGCCCAGAGTCATACTCTCACGAGAGGGCAGGGAACTTCTGCTCTCGACCGCCACAATTAGTGACGGAAGTGGCACAATCAAGCTACCTCTTTGGAATTCTCAAGTGGATGCAGTTTCGGTCGGCGACACGTTGCGAATTGAGAATGCGCATCTGAAGAGATTCCAGGGAGAACTCCAAGTCTCAGTTCGCAAGTCGACAACACTAAAAGTAGTGGGAAAGGGAAAGACAGATTGAACAGCGTAAATCTCCCTTAGATCGAAGATAGATTATCGCCGCGGCCCTATCTCTATCTGTCTATCCAAGAAAGACAAGAACAGACAGTGACAGATCTTCATAATCTTCACATTACTAATTTGCAAGCGCAATGATTGGGCCAGATCATATCAGTGTGCAAAAATGCGTTGCCGAACGAATAGGCCCAGCAATACTAGCTCCTTCGAAGAATGGCGGTCAACTTAGATCTTTCCACAACTATCACAAGGGCAATCACAGAAACCATCCCAACGACGAGTGCAATCATGATCATAGGCATTTCATAGCCTAGGTAGCCCGTTCTCGTTGTGGTTTGCTTCGTCACTGGCTCTATTGCTTCGAGAGAGATCAGACATACGGAGGAAGAGGGAACCTTGCCTGAGATGGTTAAGGATCCAGTTTGCGCTTGTTCGAATCTGTCGACGAGCGTCAAATTGTTCGTCCCATCGATCAGATATACTTCGCATCTCAGACTTCTCCCCTGCCAAGGAAGATTTCTCAAAGCGAGAGTGAACTCCTCAAAGTATGAGTCGAAGTTGCTGACGAGCACCCTTACAATACTGCCGCCATCCGATCTTCCAGCGAGTGCGGCAAACCCTGCGTCGTCAGATCCGTTGCATGCTAGCCTAACAGGTGTCTCTAGCATTCTGTTCATTGCGAGAAATGCGAATGCTGTCTTTTTGAATTCGCCATTGTCGTAGAACAGTCCGAACCCTCTCCCCTCTTTGCCACCAGCGTTTCCTCGATACCTAAGAGCTCCCGAAACGGTCGTGTCTTGAAGATAGATGAGCGCAGACGCGGTCCACGCTGCGCCTCTAGCGTTCCAGAATTCGTCGTGATTCGTAGAGTCGGCGTAGATATTCCATTCCGTCAGGAAATTTCCAACATTCTCGAAGCCATATCGCTTAAGCAGATCTTGAATCCCATTTGCAGCCTCAGCGACCAGATGCGGGACACGACCTCCCGTGTAGATATGCCACGAAACAAAGTCAAGAGGCGACTTGTTCGTCCTACAGAACTGCAGAAATCTCTCTAGAAATTCTCGCCTTCCTGCCAGCGCAGGTCCCCCAACCCTCACGGCGGCGTCAACAGCTTTGACAGCCCTAGCTACAGTGTCGTAGAGTTTGAAGTACTGTTCAGGCGTTCCCTTCCAGAAGATCTTGATGTCAGGCTCATTCCAGATCTCCCAGTATTGTATCCCGTACTTGAAGCCGTTCGCCCAACCTTGATTGTAGTGCATAACTATGTGCTTGCAGATCTCCGCGAATTTCGCATAGTCGCTTGGAACGTCGCTAGGGCCTCCCCAACTGTATCCAAGCCTGTAGAACACCTCTGCGCCAACCGACCTTATTGCCTCAACCTGAAGATCAGTTGATCGAAAGTTGTAGCTCGACCCCTTCAAGGGGTCCGCTTGCATATTCGGGAAGACTACATTTATGTCGAAGGCCCCTCGGACATCGTGTGTCCTGACGAAGTTCACGCCTATACGCTTGTACTGATCATATAGCGATGCCTCAAGCGGCCTCTGAGGCAATGGTCCAGCGTTGATTCCCTGTAACGATCTGATCCTTCCGATAGTTCTTGAGAAGTCGACTTCTATCGTGACTCGGTTCTCGAACCTCATCTTAGCAAGGTCTTGCTCAGACCTCGTCTGCAATGCATCCCGAAGTGGTGTCAATCCATTGGCAAGCTCTGCCTGTGATACCGACTGCTCCGCCGAACTCCTGACCATAGCGTCTGCCAAAACGATTCCATCCATTCTTCGAATCGGGATGCCCATCAAGGATAGCGCAGTTGGAGCTACGTCAACAAGTCTAGCAGGCATGTCAGAGACGTATCCCCTCTTCACACCGGGCCCGGCGAATATTATTGGAATGGATTGCACACCCCAAGATAGGCCGCCGTGAGATCCACGCTCATTCGGTGGCTGGTTTCCTACGCTGGTATTCTCGTCAAGTGCGATTGCCACGTCCGGACTCGAAGGGCCAGCATAGGTTGAAAGCAGATACCTGTACGAAGCGTCCAGACTATGGCCTATCTTGGAGGCTGTCTGGCTAGCGGGTAGGTAATAGTAAGCGCCTTGCTCCTGAATCCGATAGTAGACGGCGTCGACGCCCACAATGTTGAGGGAAGCTATGATCTCTGCAGCCTCCTTGCCCTTTGTTTGATCTTTAAGGTACACGTTGAACGATGTTCCGCCTCCCAACGAGAGGACCGTCGTCCCAGTCTTCTCGACCGCTTTTCTGATCAGTTCCCCTCGGACATTGAGTGAGTTCGGTATCATTCCGTGATCCGTTGTAACCACGAAGAGAGTCTGATCGAAGAGGCCCAACTTTCTGTACGTTTCGATCAGCCTTCCGATCTGTCGGTCAACGTTCGCCAAGACCTCCGCCATCGCGCTAGGAGCGACTATTCCCCCTGTGCTGTGCCCCACCCCATCAGTCTCAGGGAGATTTATCATCATAACTCTTGGAAGTTCCAACTCAAGCATCTTCACCGTAACATCCATGACCCAAGTATCATACTGGATTGCTGGGATTGGAAGACTGTAGCTTAGCGCAGGATCGTTGAGGATCTGGCCAGGGGGCAGATGACCGTCAACGCCACTCGGGACAAGTGTTGCCCTTCCAGATCGAATTGAGTAGACGATATAGTCAGCGTATTGATTGCCCATCGCTCCTGCCGCAAAAAACTTGTTTGAGCTTATCGCCAGAACCTTGGCAGTGGAATCAGCCTCCTTCACCAACTGCGGAATTGAGACAGCCCCCGATGCCACTATCATCTCACCCAGCTTTCCTTGGCTCACAGCCTCAATCGTCGTAGGTTGGACCATGTTGCCCGCAACCGGATCTCGCCAGCCGAAGCCAATGACACCTTGATTACGCGGAAGAGAGCCTGTGCTTACGGTTGCATGCCCAGGCGGAGTGTTAGATTCGAGTTGTCCAAGCCAGGCCTTCGCATACGTGACACCGTTTGCCATGAGAAGACGCAAGTTTGGCATTTCCGTCAACTGAAAGTAGTCGGGTCTGCAAGCGTCTATGACGATTATCGCGAGATATTTGGCTGAGGCGGCAGGTTGGTCCACCGAACAATTCGCACCATAAGAGAACAAAGCGATTACTAGGAGGGCCAATAGTAAGGTAGCCTTGAGCTGTCTCAACCCCAGCACCGTCATTTTCTCAAGGCCAACTCAATATAAAGGCGTGATGAACCATTCATCCTAAGGATTCATCTACGGATCAATGTTCAGCTGCGCGACCATCCCCGTTTTCCATCATTGAGAGATGACACAAGCGCAAGACGCCCGAGCAATGGTGGCAGTTGAAGAAAGATCCTAAACATTGGAGGCCTTGCCTTAAGTCGTCGATTGCCTTAAAATGGAAAGCCTAGACGTTCTCATATAGAATAGGCGGTTCGACAAAGCACTTGCTATAAGCTATTATGTCCGTATCTTAGAAATCTCGCCATATTCTCTTAAGAATAGTCTAGGGGTACAGTGGTACAGTAAAACAAGGCTGGAAGCATCTCGTTTTGAGGGCCATGTCAATACGCCGCGTTGCGAGAGAGTTCTCATTCATTCGAGGCAACTTCCTGATACTACTCGCCAGTTGGACCCTAATGAACTTCGCCTCGGCTATCCCGAACACTTACTATTCACTCTACATCCTTGCACTAGGCGGCACTACGGTTATCATCGGCGTCATAGGCTCCATATCCTCTCTTATTCTGGGACTAATCCAGTTTCCCGGCGGATATCTGGCCGACAAGCATGGACGAAGATGGCTTGTAGTGTCGATGACCTTCGGAGTCGCTACCTCGTATCTCGTCTATGCAATCGCGCCCTCGTGGCATTTTGTACTCATGGCGGGAATCCTGCAAAACCTCTGTCTGATCTATCAGCCAGCCCTTGGAGCGATCACAGCGGACTCTATTCCGCCAGAGAGAAGGGGCATCGGCTTCTCGGTTCAGACGCTACTTCTCAACGTAGCTAGCGTCCCAGGGCCAGTAATCGCTGGCGCCCTCTACCTAGCACTCGGGCTCGTCCCGGCTACGAGAGTCGGGTACACAATCGCATTCATTCTCTTTCTGATAGCTGCAACCATAAGAATGAAGCTACGAGAGACATTGAAGGAAAAGGTCGATCGACCAACCGTTACCGCAGCCCTACGCTCCTACCCGAGATCGGTTCGGGAGAGCTTTCGCGTTTGGAAACTTCTTCCCAGGGCTATGTTCTGCCTCTTCGTGGTGTCGTCGTTGCTGCAGTTCTTCGCTTCGCTCTGCGATCTATTCTTCGTTGTATACGCGACAAAGATTCTGG
Organism: uncultured Candidatus Bathyarchaeia archaeon; assembly: GCA_964653695.1. Lineage (GTDB taxonomy): Archaea > Thermoproteota > Bathyarchaeia > 40CM-2-53-6 > JALHTG01 > JALHTG01. Next base: position 35,304 of record CAZZFQ010000004.1, read on the forward strand.
GTATAAGCGGCCTTGAGTGGGCGCTTCTTACAACTCTTCTCTTCGTAGCAAGAATGCTGTCAGCACTCCCGAGCGGGAAGATCATAGACTTGTTTGGGAGAAGGAAGCCCCTCGCTCTCTCGCATCTGCTGCTCTTGCCTGTCACGCTGCTCTTCCTGTATGGAGATTTCTATAGACTGCTTGTCTCTTTCCTAATATTTGGAGTTGCCCAGTCGATGCTCTCCGTATCTTCCCAGTCTCTTCAAGCTGACCTCGCGCCGAGAGAACATAGAGGTAAGGTCATAGGTTGCACGCAATTCGCCAGCTACCTCCTGGCTGCGCTCGGTCAACTGCTCGGAGGAGTCCTATACAGTTACTATTCGCCTCAAGCCCCGTTCATCATACTGGCAGCATCAACTGCCCCCCTCACGATCATGACTGTCCTCCTTGTGCATGACCCAAAGAAACGAGAAGAATAGGCGCTTTGTCAAAAGCAACCACGTGATAAATAATAAGAGGAAACAAACAACACTATCACCTTAGCCTATATGAACCGAGTGTTCTATCTTTTGGACGGAATGTTCCAAAACGTAGCCTAATCTACCCGTGAGCGAATCGATTCATTCGATGAAGCTTGTTGAGCAGCAAGACAGCAACAATCGTCCTTGTCTGCCTACTGGCGTCATTAACCCTACCTTCATTGCATGGTCAACAGACTCGTGCAGACCGATGCATCGTGCCAGTCAAGGATGTCGATGTCTATGGGCCCGGGCAGAGGGCGATCATCGCTTGGAACAAAGGGCTAGAACGACTGATCCTCTCAACCGACCTTTACGCCCATATAGAGACGAGGATATTGGAGGTCTTGCCCCTTCCGTCTCAGCCGACCGTCGAGAAGGCAAGCTTCGAGTCTTTTCGAGCTGTCCAAGACCTAATGATCATGAAGATGCCGCGGGCAATTGCCACTCAATACAAGGGAGGCCTTGAGGTAGTCTTTCATGAGAAGATAGGCGCCCACGATGTCACTATTGTGAAAGCGATATCATTGACGGAATTGGCCAGCTTCATGGCGGATTACTTGGAAAAGAACGGATTGGACAGACTTATTGCAGTTGGTGAGGAAACTAGACGGATCCTTGGAGACTACGTCACCAGAGGGTTCAACTACTGGGTGTTTGACCTTGTTGATCTCTACTCAACCACGAGAAGCCTTGAGCCTTTGGCGTATCAGTTTCAAAGCTCAAGCATGTACTACCCCATGAAAGTATCCTCAGTCGCAAAGGGGCTAACCGAGATAGTTCTGTACCTGATAGCCTCAGACCCCCTCAAGGAAAGTGATATTCCTCCGAAAATGCGTCTGGGCCGATACGCCCCCAGCGACCAAGTAGTTCAGTTCCAGCTTACACCCCTAGACTTGGAGAGAGTGGATCCTCAACTGAACGAGCTCTTTAATGGCCGGGCTTGGTTCACTGCCGTAAAGTACTCAGGGTCGCTTGCAGAGCTGGATTTCGACCTTCAGATCGTTCCGCAACCAACATTGTGCAGGACAATAACGGTTCGAGTGAATGAGAGCACAAGCCATGTTGGCGACACCCTGACCATAGGCGTCGATTTCGTCCATCTGCTGCCAGGGTGCGCTGAGATCATGGTTCTGCATTTCCATGAGATCAGGCTTGAGGTCCTTGACTCGAACGGTGCCCGCAAGCAGGTTTGGGAATGGAGGACGAACAGTGACCTTCATCAAGTGGTACTGTGGAGACCTCAGACCGAGGACAACTACGTCGTCAGGGCAAGCTCCTGGTGGAATGGCGAAAGGCTTGAGGTCGATGCTCGCACGTCTGTTACGGCAGCCAGAGAGGCCTTCCCGAAGGAGGTTTTTTGGCTTCTTGGCGGAGCCCTTGTTGCGGTAAGCTGTGTTCTGGTTGGCGCAGGCATAACATACATCTTGCTCAAGCCAAGGGTTACGAAGAGATCCTAAGGGCATCACGCGCTTACTAGAATCGATTGTCACAGCAGAATTCCAGAGGCGATGTGTGCTGCAAGCAGAGGAAGAAAACGTTTTTTTTCATGGTGTTAGTAGGTAGCTGTAGATTTGATAGAGCCCGAATCCGATGAGTAAGATTCCTGAGATTTTGTTGAGTATAGGCGTAAGCTCTGAGAATCTCCGGACAACCGCGGATCTTCCAAGCTCCACGAGGACTGAGATCATAACAAGTGGCATGCCAATCCCAAGTGAGTAGATGGCAAAGGCGATTGCGCCTTCAGCAAGGCCCCTTGATGCTAAGGCGTATAACACTACAGAGTAGAAGACAGGAGCCGAGCATGCAGTCGAGGCGAAGCCGTAGGCGATTCCGTAGCCGAACGTTCCGAGAAGGTCTTGACCCCTTCCTATCTTGGACATGAAAGGGGAATGTGACAATTGTCTCCCTGTCAGCGTCAGGGATCCCAACACTAACATAACGATTCCTGCTAGGAGCGGCAGAGCGCCGATGTAGATGGATAGAATAGCCCCAGCGAAGGATAGGAGAACCGCAATAATGCAGAAGACACTGACAAGTCCTAGAGCGCAGATCAATCCGGCTGCAATGGTTTTCCCACGACTGCTGGAGGTAGTCAGCCTATAGGAGAAGTATCCTGGAAGAAGGGGAAAGCTGCATGGAGAGAACACTGTGAACACGCCGGCTGTGAACGCCAACACTAGGCCTGGAAGGTCTATCATATGGCTTTCCTGAGATCTTTAATGACTATGTCTGCACAACTGACTGATTACATTGCCTCTTGACGCATCTCATGACGACGAGACTTCTGCTAATAAACATAGACAGATTGTGCAATGCTCTGAGGGAACTGAGAGGTGACCACATCTGTTCATGGATCGCTTGATTTGCTTACAAGGATTATATACCGTTGGCAAAGATACACTCAATGTGATCTATCACCACTAAGAAAAGGCTGAGGATTGAGCTGATTGTTTCCTGAGATGCTAAACCATGTCAAGGAAATAATGGTCACGAACGTGGCGACCACGTCGCCTGACAGAACACTTGCCGAAGCAGCCAAGATCATGGAGGAGAAGAACATTGGCAGCCTGGTTGTTGTTGATCGCGAGCGAGTTGTCGGGATACTTACCGAGCGAGATTTCCTAAGACTCGCAGCGAAAGGCTATGATTCTAGAACCGCGACTGTCTTTGATGGCATGAGTAAACCTGCAGTTACATGTGAACCTTTGACAACCATCACGGACGCGTTTGTTCTCATGAGGACGCACAGAGTACGACACCTGCCAGTAATTGAGAAGGAACGACTTGTCGGAATAGTCAGCTTACGCGACTTGATCTCTGTTGGGAAGTTGCTTCTCTGATCAGGCTCATTTGGAGGCAGAGCCTACGGGAAGCGGAGAATCTGCTAACGCATCACTGGATGAGCTTCCGGAGCTTGTGATGATCCCCCTTGGGACAAGAGGTGTTCAACGGATTAAGCTAAAGCATTGTCAATACTGCTCCAATGATGATCCATCTTCTCTGAAGCTAGTGGAACGATCGGTGAAGAACCTCGGAGAAGGGCAGGACACCATCTCATATCTGGTCCTATGTGAGAGATGCAGTCACAGGTTTACCTTCCATTGCAGAAACATCTACTCCACTGATCGTGGAGAGAAGAAACGAGTCGTCTCCTTCGTCTCTGTCCTGGACGAGGAAGGGAAAGATCAGGGATGGCTCGGAAATTTCTGACCAGAAATCCTGGTTCTAGCCTAGGCTCTCGTTCTAGGTTTGCAGATTACCTCTCGCACCGTCATCCTGAAGAAGTTGTTCGCATGAACAGGGTTGACAACGAACGCTGTGTCAGCTCCTGACCCCGATCCGCCAATGGCGACAACGTCCCTATCGACTGGGATCAAGCCAGCGTCAGCTGCCATCATGACTATTTCCACGCAGACCTTTGCGCCTTCGCCGAAAAGCCTCAACGCGTCAGCAACTATCTCTACAGGCTGAACCGTGTTCCACTTCGTCCTTATCGCCCGGTCAACTCCAGAGAGGCCGTGGATTCCTGTGAAGATCTTACCGCCTAGCGAGTTGATCTTCTCCTCGTTAGGCCTCAGGAGTTGGGGTACGCCAGGCTCCCGGAACCCAACGTGATGTGTCACCACGACCACATTGAACCCTTTGAAAACCTCACACGCCCTCACTCCGGTCGCTCCTGTCGTCGAGGCGACAACGATATCCTTGACGTTCAAGGCTCGCGCCCTTTCAAGCGCAGCCCTTAGAGTCTCCTCCGTGTTTTCCTTGCCAGGCAAATCATGGTAGAGTATTTTCTCAGCCTTCATGTCCAATACCTCGATCAATTTGGAATGAGAATAGGTAATATGACTAACGGTTGTTCTCACACTCAGAACGTCAACCGATCACGGTCTCAGGGATGTACTGCCGTTTTCATCCAATCTTCACTTGCCTTAGCCTGACAAGCAGTCTCAAGAGCTGCTACCTGGAAGGTATGAAACGCAATCGTGGCTAGGAGAACCGTTCACTTATTACATGAGGATAATGATATTTCTGGCCTTGGTGAATCAGGGTTGTCTGGCAAATCCTTGCCAAAGGTTCGCTTCTCTGCCAGAATGCCTAACGGAGACTTTTTGAGCTTGGCAGTCTGGCCTGGGAAGACTGATCCTACGGCTGAAGTTCTTACGGTTCAAGTTCGCCACCCTTCAGATACCGGTTGGCAGACCCTAGGCAGACTGGCGGTTTATAGAACGGTGGATGGAAGGTACTCCCAGTTGCCTGAGCGTGTTCAGACCCAAAATAGGGAATTCACAGGCCGGGACCTCGGCCAGTGAATTGGACTTGGAACATCAAGTCTGAACAAGCGCTCATTCGATGACTCGGTCGCTTTCAGGATTTGAAAGCACCTATACCGATGCTTGCCGTCATCGATTTATGTTCCAGATGCTAACTCCTACTCATGAAGAGGATTGTTTTCTCAGAGAAGTGTTTGGAATACTCATACTCTGGGCACGTCGAAGATCCGGAGAGAGTGAGAAAGGCCCACGAGATTCTCAAACGCAGAGGCTACGAGTTTCTTGGCGCTAAGCATGCGTCTCGAGATGACCTGATCAAAGTTCACACCAGCTCATGGGTCGAAAGAGTGAGGAAAGGAGGCTTCTTCGACGGGGACACTCCGGGCGGCAGCAATATCTACGAGTACGCAAGTCTGAGCGCGGGAGCGGCGATTGTTGCAGCAAGGGAACGAGCCTTTTCTCTGATGAGGCCGCCTGGCCATCATGCGGGAAGAAATGGAAAGGCGATGGGCGCTCCCACATTAGGGTTCTGCTACCTCAACAACATAGCGGTCGCAGTGAAGTACCTTAACAAGCCGACGCTGATTATAGACATTGATGGGCATCACGGGAACGGAACTCAGGAGATCTTTCAAGGAGAACCGGATGTGACAGTCATATCTCTGCATAGGGTTGGCATCTATCCGGGAACAGGCTACGAATCCGAAGGAAACTGTTTGAACTTCCCATTCTTCACTCCTCCTGGGGACGAGTTCTATCTCAGAACTTTGGACCAGGCGATCCGTCGAGTCGACCTGGAAAAGGTAGAGGTAGCGGCAATCTCAGCAGGCTTTGACTGCCATGAAGGAGACCTAGCTTCCTTAGGCTTGACCTCAAAATGTTTCCGAGAGATTGGAAAGAGGATCCAGGCTCTGGGAAAGTACACGTTCGGTGTCATGGAGGGAGGATATGAGGGTCAAAACGTCGGGGAAGACCTGGGCCAATTGCTGAAGGAGCTTCCTGATTGACAGCTTCTCGTCTCTTTGAAAACACAATGCGCCCTAGTGGCGTGTTGGTTTTGTCTTCAGAAGCTTCCGCGCCTTTTGGAACGCATAGTCATGGTCATATGTTCCTTTAACAGCTTGCCTTGCGTCCTTGAGCACTTCCTTCTCCACTCTGTACTTCAGCTCGCCAATGGCATTCGCGCCGATGCCATATATCCCGGGTCGAATCTCACGCAGGTCGTCGTTTGGATTCAAGCCCTCGACTCCGAAGGGCGATATGGCGTTGACATCTAGCATGAGCTTTCTTCCTTCTAGCTGAGCCAGGATGTCTCTAGATACCAATGTCACACTCGGAGGCCCGGTACAAATCACTACCGCGGCATCATGTATCGCATCACGAACCTCAGCTTCGCTCAACGCCTTAAGTCCGCCGATCCGCAATCGTGGTTCTTCTGCGATCTCTTGTACAACTGACTTGGCTCTACCAACGTCTCTGGATGTCACATATGTGTCAAATCCAAGCTTGGCACATAGAACCGCTGTTACTTTTCCGACTGGTCCAGTTCCAGCCAAGATGACTATCTTGGCTCTGGCAAGGAACTTGATTCTGAGTTTTCTCAAGCCATATTCGATTTTGGCCACTAGAGCAGCTGCAGTGGTGTAGGCACCGCGCGGATCGATGATCACCTTTGCCTCGAAGGGTGGGAGCATAGTAGCCATGATTGCTCTGGATATTTGTCTGGACTTTGAAAGATCTCTTCCGCCCACTAGGAAGCAGGTATGCCGCATACCTTTGGGTCCTCTGGAGAACATTGTGTCTTGCACTAGCTGCTTGGCGATGTCTACCGTAACCCTCTCGTATGGAACGACAACGTCGAATCCAGCATCGTATGCCATGCAAATATCAAACGGACTGGCATACTCATCGCTGTCTAGAAAAAACAGATGTCACGATGTCTCATCATCTTCACTGCTTCAAGGCCCTTTATGAGATCTATTTCAAGGATTCTATTGTTTGGCCTGGCTATCCCAAAGAGCTGGAACAACATTGAACTCAAGATCACTGAAGTACCGACGATAGAAGGCGGGAGACATAGATGAGGCCTGCTTCATGACAGGTCGGACTGTGAAAAGCACCAGAGAAAGGATCGCATTCGTCTATACTGTTAGAAGTGAAGGCTTGAAAGGAGATCTCTGCTGTTACAGACTTGCCCGTCGAAGAGAAGTGAGATTGCTAGGCCTTAGCTTTTCTTATTACGAAGGTTCGGTTCATCGAAGACCAAAAGCCTCCGTGTCTTCTGACAGCTTGAAGTACCGATCTGAAATCTTCACTGCCCAGATATCGTCGAGGTCTCAAAGTTACCTGATCTGGCTGACCTCGTATCTCCAGAAGCTCCGCAAGTCCGCCGAGTTCGCCTCTCAGAGCATCTTCGACACGAACTGGCGCCACGGCCTTGGTGGAAAGCCCGGCCGACAACTCGTTGATTCGGCCGCTTATTTCTGCAATCTGAGCCTTCAGGTTTGCGATCTCTGCCTTGATCTCAGCGTCCAACTGCGTAGAAGGTATTCCAGCAGCTAGCTTCTTGATCATCTCTTCGATGATCCTCTCAATCTCATCTCTAGTCAAGACTTCAACTGGCAAAGAGTTCACCGATTGTATGGAAATGACTGAGGCTTCGAGGCAGATATTCTTATCCCTAAGCCCAAGGCAAGATGCTCTGCCAGTTCTGCAGAGTGAGATACGAGGTGACTCTGTCTTTCTATTTGGACCATAGGCCCAGAGGCGGTTTCACGTCAGGTGGCAGAGGTGATTTATAGGTCCTTCCCGCCAGTTTCTGCTCAAACTGGTCGTGAGCTTTCTTCAGCAATTCGGGTTTGGTTAGTAGGTCGAGGACGCATGCAGAGATTGTCTTGGCAGCAAAGATCAGTGACTTGTGTCCTATTCCCATGCCTGACTGGGCTGTGTTCTGCCAAGAGTGGCCAGGGGTTCCTAGCACGAATGTCGCTGTAGTGAATTCCATCGTTGGTGCCCTCCAACTTACATCTGCTACATCTGTTGAGCCGGGGCTTACCTCTCCTTCGTTCCACGCGTCAGGAACTGACTGGTCTAGGTCGATGTCCATCAGCTTCTCCCATCCAGGCCTTTTGGTTTTTCGCAAAGATCCTCTCTTGCTTTCAGGCGTTATGGTCTTGGCTATCTCTCTTGCGAACCTCTGTTCCTCTTCAGTATGCTTTGGCGCGCCGATCTCGCGCATGTTGCTGACTACGAGTTCACTAAGGACGCGGTTGGGAAGCTCGTTGTATACGGCCTTGACGAACTCCACTCTATGCGTCGTGTCAGTCATTATCGTAGCGCCCTTGGCGATCTCAAGAATCCGATTGTATATCTGATCGACCTGCTCTCTTTCAGGAGCACGTATCAGGTACCAAGAGCGAGCATATGCAGGGACAACGTTAGGCTGGTCCCCTCCGGCCTCGACGACATAGTGAATTCGAGCTTCTTGAATGACATGTTCCCGCAAGAAGTTCACGCCAATATTCATCAGCTCGACTGCATCCATCGCGCTGCGCCCCTGCTCCGGAGAACCAGCGGCATGTGATGAAATCCCATAGAAGTGGAACTTCACCGAATCGTTCGCCAAGCTACTCGAGAGGCCACCAGTATTCATCGAACCGGGATGATGGCTCAGTACTGCGTCCAAGCCGTCGAAGAGCCCTTCTCTGACCATGAAGACCTTACCGCTACCGCTTTCCTCCGCCGGAGTCCCAAAGAACTTGAGAGTACCCTTGATGCCATTTGCCTCCATGGCAACTCTTGCGCCTATCGCTCCGGCCATCCCTGAAGCTCCGTGAATATTGTGGCCGCACCCATGGCCTGGGGCTCCCTCAGCCAATGGCTCCTTTCTTGGAAGAGCTTTCTGGGACAGCCCTGGAAGGGCATCGTACTCGCCCATTACTCCTATGATTGGTCTGCCTGAGCCGTAGGTCGCCACGAAAGCGGTGGGCATCCCTGCAACGCCCATCTCAACCTTGAACCCAACCTTCGTAAGCTCCTCAGCGAGCAAGGATGAGGATTTGAACTCCTGCAATCCGAGTTCCGCGAACTCCCATATCTTATCGCTGACTTCAATGATTCTCGACTCGTTCTTGGAAATCCAGCTCAGAGCTTTCTCCTTGGCCGCTTGCGACATGTCGATCAGTCCCCGCCTAGCTGCATATCTTCTCTATAAATGTAAGTTAGATCAAGAGCAAGCTGAAAGTAGGCCCATTGCTGAGCACGGCCCGCACTCTACAGCGCACAACTTATCAGGCTTGCAACTCATCTTGAGCTGAGTGCGGGAATTCGGGGTTCGGCAATGATAAGATCGTTTGATTCTTTCGTCGGAAGAATGAGTTACTGCTACTCGAAGTGCCTCATGATGATACTTCAGTCGAAAGGCGAATGCTACCAGTTGCCTTTCATGGAGTGCATAACAACCGCTCCTTTTGGTTTTGTCTATGCACCTGAAGACAAGGGAGGATTCGCCGTGAGCGGCTACAACCCTCACGTCAGCGTCGGCCGCGCCCTGAGACTGCTGAGGTACGACAACAATTTCAGATCCTTTTCGAGTAGTAGCGTAGCTCTGGGATTTCTCAGGCGAACTCTCGAGAAAGACGCTGTGCTGATCGGTCCGGTTGACATGGGCTTTCTAACATACGATCGATATCGCGAATTCAAACTCGGTTCAGACCATTACCTTGTCGCAACCGAGGTAGATGATGGAAATGTTGTCGTAAATGATCCAGACGGCTACGTTCAAGTTCCAATCCCGATCGCGGATTTCCTCAGGGCTTGGAAGGCTGACAGGATACAGTACAAGCGTGGGCCTTACTCCCTCTGGACCATAGGTAGAAGAAGAGGGAAGACGCCAAGAAGACGCATCTACAAGGCAACACTCAGACTCGCATTGAGAAACTTAAGGGAAAGGCAAGAGGTGAAAAGAGCGGGACGTATCGTCTATTGTACTGGGCCAAAGGCGATTCAGCGGCTTGCGGATGATATAAAGAGGAAGCGTTCATCACGCTGGCTTCGGTTCTATTCAACATTTACCTTCAGGGCCTCAGCGCAGAAGTGCTTCGACAGCTCTATCTTCATCAAAGAAGCACCGTCATCCAATGCGAGTCTCTCAAGAGCATCGGAGATTAGAATGACTCAGGCCAGACTATACAGCCGCACGCAACTCTACGGAGCAAGTAACAAATTCTCCCAGGTCTCAAGAACGCTTTCCTCAATATCTCAACTTGAGGAAGATTTCGAGAAGCAACTAGCGGTTGGCTTGGCCAGGATCTAGCATGGTGTACTGTCATGTTTCAGGCCTCGCGGCTCACCCAATAGGTTAATTACTCCGACGATTGCCTAGCTGTACGCGTGGTGGTTATGGCTGAGGTAAAGCCTTCAGGGCTTCCTTGCGGTCGAAACTGGGGATCCATCAGGCCAGAATGCAGAAAATGCGACCAAAAGATGAACTGCCGCCTCTACGTTGAGGATTGGAAGAAGAAAAAGAAGATGCAGCGAAGAGGAGGCATGTAGCCCGCAGAGCCTGCTCTGCCCTTGCATCTAGTTTCTTCTTTTCTAGGTCAATCTTTCTGGCGCCACGAAACACAATAAGAGTTGGATATATCCCCCCTTCTGATCTGCGGCTGACAGATTTTTAAGGCGAAAAGGATCTGCTCAAACGATGTGAAGGTCTAGATGAGAATTGCATTCATCATATATGACGGAATGACTGCCCTCGACTTTGTCGGTGTCTACGACCCAGTGACCCGACTCAGAACGATGGGTTTCCTGCCAGATCTCGAATGGGAGATCTGCGCTTATTCCAAAGAGGTGTCCGATTCCACGGGGCTTCGTTTCACACCAACCAAGGCAGGAGAGCCTCTTCAGGGGTATGATATGGTCATTGTACCAGGAGGATTCGGTTCAAGAAAACTGCTTGAGGATAAGAAGTTTATCGAATGGCTGAGAAGTGCTGCACCATGTGGGTTCAAGGTTTCTGTCTGCACTGGCTCGCTTCTCTTGGGCGCTGCTGGATTCCTAAAAGGAAAGAAGGCGACGACCCATAGAAGCGCGCTTAGTGAACTTCAGATGTTCTGCGATAAGGTTGTTGATGAGCGCATTGTGGACGAAGGCGACGTCATAACTGCGCGAGGGGTAACCTCCTCAATTGACCTTGGTCTCTATCTCTGTGGGAAGTTTGGCAGTGTGGAAGCTAGAGAGAAAATCATGCAGCAAATGGATTATGAACGGTCAGGCAAATAGTGCTTCGACCAGATGAGCCTTGTTCAGGAACTTTATGCCGCGACCGTCAGCGAATCTAAGTCTCTTGGAAACTTTGTGACGCGTTCAGGGCCTTTCTCTGTGACGATCACGGTATCGGAGTGCCTGAAACCGCCGAATCCGCGGACATAGATTCCCGGCTCACATGAGAGAACCATTCCTGGCTCTATCTTACGGTCCATGAACGCAGTATAGTAAGGGTACTCATGGCCTCCGAGCCCCATCCCATGAAACGTCCTGTGCATAATGTAGTCGCCGCAACCTGCGTCTTCGATGACCTTCTGCGCTGCCGCGTCTACATCCGAGAACTTGTTGCCAGGCTTCTCAGCTTCGAAGGCCCTTTGTTGGGCTTCCATCATTACGTTGAAGATCTTAGCCTGCTTCTCGGTTGGCTTTCCAACCATGAATGTTCTTTCGTTCTCCACGCCATATGCGTTGAGACGAACGGCAGTTATGTCGATGAGGCTGTCGCCTTTCTCGACTTTCCTGCCGACCCCTCGTGTCGTATGTGGCATCGGGCTGAAAATAGGACCGGAACCCATGACCATGGCTCTGATCTCTATGGCGCCATCAGGATATTTCGCAGCGGCATCGCGCTGCATGGCCTTTGAGGCTTCTACACCGATCTCAAGTTGAGGCTTCCCCATTCGGATTTCGCTCATGAGAACCTCTTGTCCCACGTCGCTGATTGGGCCGCACTTTCTTATCAGGTCGAGCTCTTCTCGGCACTTTATCAGCCGCATCTCTCGCAGAAGATCTGATGCGTCAACTAGGGTCGTATGAGCAAGCCTTGAAGACAGTTCGGAGGCAACTGCCGCAGGTCTCATATCTACGCCGATCTTTCCGTGTAGACATTTCTTCTCATCGAGAGAGTCTGTAACCATGTCAGGCCATTGCACGGTAAGGTAAGTTCTGTTGACCTGTCTGGGATGCTCGACGTAGAGCCTTATGTCTTTGACTGCACAGGTGCCTTTTTCGACTTCGTAGAGCGCATGATTGGTGGACAGTTCACATAGGACCAGGAAAGGTTGCGCGTCAAGCGGAACAACGCAGACGATGGGCCTCTCTGCCGGGTTTCTGGTGTCATCTATGAATCCTGATACATATGTGAGATTCAGACTGTCGAATACCATGAGTGCATTCAAGTCGTTTCTCTTGAGATATTCGCGTATTCTTCTGAATCGTTCTTCGAAAACAGATAGCGGGATCTCATATGTCATTGAAGACCCTCAAGTAAGGGTCCAGCTGACGAATTATAAGACTAACATTTTGCTCTCGCCGATCCGGGCGCGCTTGCAAATGACGAGCACAGGTCAGAACTGCGGCCTACGATTGGCAGCTTTGCCGTCGCCTCATCTTTGAAACAAACAGGTTGTCTTTGATGTGGAATCTGAGTCGGCGATCCTTCCATCCAGTTACCCCTATGCGTGGGGATGAGACAATGCTCTTAGGCCTGTAACCGTCATCTATGATTGAGACCTCTCTGTCCACGAGAGACTTCCCATCGTCCTGGCGTGTTATACCCATTGCTCTGCACAATAGGCCCGGCCCAGAAGTTCTTTCGCTCACGTTTTCAAGGGGTTCGGCAGCTCTTATGAGCACTGCTTCGCCCTGCCCTGTGACTGCGTTCATACAGCTCTGACCGTGAACAGCGTAGACATAGATTGTTCCGGGACCTTTGAACATACTCTGATTTCTCCTGGTCTGACCTTTGAAAGCATGGTTGGCTGGGTCACCGCTCACATAAGCTTCGGTTTCGACTATGCGAGCAGTCAATCTTTTGTCTCGTTTTATCAGGATCAGTTTCCCAAGGAGTTCTCGCGCGACAAGGACGGTGTTTCGACCGTAGAAGCTCTTGGGCAGGGCAATGTCCCGCTGGGCTCTCTCTTTTGCGATTTTGCTCATTTTCTTCTCCATTGGATTTTGAGAATCTTCGGCTTCGCATCAATGCTGTATCTACTCAAGCGTGCTTTTTCTTGAGCAAGCTAAACTTTCAGAAGATACTCTTCGATAATTGTAGGTGGTCTAGTTCCTGCGTCTGTGCTCTTCTATTCAGTACTTCCTCGGCTTGAAAGGGCTCTTGCTGTAGAAATCAATGGGTCTAGGGATCACCAAGAATCGGTTGCAGTCAGGGCAGATGTAGTGCTCCGAGAACGTTTCACTGGAGTAGAAAGTCATCTCCCTGTCGCAGCCAGGGCACTTCGGATCGGCCTTCTCCATCTATCCACCGTCACCGGAGTGTACGCGTCCTCACACACATGTGCTTTTCGGTCATCTCCAGTTTTCAGACCCTATGCCTTTCCGGAAGTTTGATCGGATACTCGGCGACTAATTAGAAGAGCGATGTACCCTGTAGCGACGATATTCACTGCAGCTTGGATGAAGGTCGTACCGCCCACAAATAGCGCGACTGCTACGGCAACAAACTTTGCAGAGCTCAAAGGCGTGACAACATGCAGTATGACAGGCATTGCAACGAGAAGCGTTCCGCCTTGTATTCCAGGCGACCCGAAGCCGATAAGAGCAACCGGGACAGCCAGCAGAAGCATCTGCAGCCAAGAGATCTCCAAACCTGTATAGCGTGCAGCCATAAACGTCACAACAAGAACACCCATAACGCTGCCACATCGATTCAGCGAGGCTCCAAGCGAGAGAACGAGATCGCCAATGCCTTCGCTGATGCTGAAGTGTTCCTTGAAGATCTTGAGGGCTAGCGGGAGGGCCACGTATGAAGAACCAGTGGATAGCCCGACGGCAAACATCCTCGTTGAATATCCTGACATTTCTCTGACTCTTACTTGAGTGACCCTTTGTACTGCAATGAAGAGACCAGCCAAAGCGGCCAATCCAAGGGTCAAAGTCAAACCCATGGAGATTAGGTAAACCAACAGCGAAACCTGCCCAAGATTGTAGTACAGGGCACCACCCAGCGAGATTGCGATCGCTGGGAAGACCTTGAGTAAGAGCTTGAAGGCTTGCTCTTGACTTCCGTAGATCTTCTTTGAGAAATAAACGGCTTTCCCAAAGAATGAGGTGCGCGAGAATCCGTAGGCAAGGATTACGCCAAGAATTAGGGATACTGTAACCGGTCGAAGTAGGCTGGTCAGCATGATCTGCACGATGTACTGGAAAGCTTCGACTGATATCCCCATAGAAGATGATGGGGGAGGCAGCACAGACGAAAGAATGATTGCTGCGAATAGGGAACATCCCAGAACAAGGGACACAAAATACATGACGGATGCCTTGATCACTGTTCCTGCAACATCTCTCTCAGAGATCAATGAGCATGTGGAATTGAAGATGATCACAAACACTATGACAGGAGCAAGAAACATGAACACAGTGATGAAAGTGTGAACAACGATGGAGAATAGGTCGATCTTGGTCGGAACAACATAGGCGACGAGAAGTCCTAGCAGGAAAGAAACGAGTAGCCAATATTCAAAACGGATTCTCATCTGATTTCCTCGCTAAGGTCGCCGAGATGTTCACTTCTCCTACATCAACCATCAGAAAGGTCGAGAGAGGGCGCCTAGGAAGTAGGCCTATACCTGAAGTTGGATGGATCTAACCTGTGAGGAGATATAGCCCTGTCATCTCCCAGATGGCTCCGGCAATGAGAAGCACTACCACCACGACGTACAGCGTTGCCACGTCGCGCCATGTTTTCTTGAATGCGCTCCACCTGTTCTCAGCGC
>CAZZFQ010000005.1:0-49585 GCA_964653695.1 uncultured Candidatus Bathyarchaeia archaeon
ACAAACAAAGGCAGGCTTCCGCCAGACATGATTGAAGACATGCGTAGCAGCTACAAAGCCTGCGAACCATTCCTAGCTACCACATCTCAGCTCGAACAGAGCGCGGTCGTGAAGGAAGCCAAGATAGAAGCGTTAAGGAGCATGGCCAAGAGTCTCCTGGATATTGACCTGCTGGAAGTGAAGATCGCGAAAGAAAGGAAGATCAAGAGAGAACTGACAGCCGTGGAAGAGGTTGAACTCTACGAAAATGAAATCAAGAAGCTGAGAATGAACCCTCAAAAACTGCGAAACGCTGATGAAAACTGTGATGACGGGGTTCACTGCAGACGGTTTGAGAGCAGACTCATCGCGGAGGAGCAGTTGGTGCCCCACCTCAACGACGGATGGCAGATAGTCAAAGAGTTGACCAGCGGGAAGATAGCGGTGAGGAGAGAAATCCCGTAAGACGTAAGAAGGAAACCTTTAATTGATTAACATTATATATCTTATTAAGTGACCGGTATGTCAGAGCGAACCGTTTCCATCCTCAAAGAGGTCGGGAACCCAAACAAGGCCAGAATAATCGCTCACCTGACCAAACACAAGGGCGAAAATGCTGAGGATCTTGGTAAGCATCTAGGCTATCCTCTTCCGACCGTCTACAAGTATCTTAGGGAACTTGAGGTTGCACGAGTCGTCAGAAGTGAGGTTAAGGACAAGACCAGGCTCTACTATCCAAGCGACTTCAAGCTTGAGGTTTCACCGAGGAGGCTGATGGAGATATTCGAGGAGCAGAGCATTCTGAATCTCTACAAGAATAGATTCGGAGACGAAGGAATGACACGACTCAGTGAAGTTGCAGAGAAGGTGAACGCGGGCAAAATGACTTACAGGCAGGCCGCCTCAACCTTGGGAATAACCTACTACGAGTTCGTTTCGCTTCTGGATGAGACCGGCGCTATTCAATGAGTAAGAAGCTTGTAGTCGATTCATCAATTCTGATAGTTCTTAGTAGAAGAGGAGCACTCGAAGAGTACCTAAAGCAGAAGAAGCATGAAGGCTACGAGGTTCTCATTCCTAGAGCAGTGGCGAGAGAACTCATAGACGAACCGAGGAGGCTTGCTGTAAAGATCGCGGGAAAATCTCCAGCGTTAGCCAGTAGAATCACACAGTCAATCGAAGCAATTAGTAGAGCCATCGAAAACGACCTGGTCAGAGTTGTCACAGTATACTTCCGGAAGTATTCCAGAATAATGGATAATGTTAGGAAGCAACTGAGCCAGCTTGAAGCGAAACCAGAACACGCCGTAAAGAAAGGTGACCCAGAGCTAATAGTTCTTATCATCCAGCTCTATGACAAATTCAATGAGAGGATCTTCGTCTCCACGGATGACAAGGGGTTGCTGAGGGCGTTGAAGTCTTTCAGCAGCAGAGTAGACTACGAGATCTTGGAGAGCTAATAAGTTCCTAAGGTTCAGAGACCCATACTATTTGATGAGCTCTTGGAATTTCTCGACCAATCTCTCCTTCCGATCGTACATTTCTTCCTCGAACGCCGAGATGAGTTTGTTTATCAGCCGCTTGTATGGTGCTACAAGTTCATTCATTAGGACGTATTCAATGAACTCGTGCTGCAATGTGTCCAAGGCAGCCGTCTGGTCAGCCTCGTAGATGTGGATGACTCCACCGGTGATTTCACCACTTCTGGAACCATTGTTAGGTGTCCATTGGAGCTTGAGCTCGTGACCCATCTGGAATCTGCGCTTCAGCTGCGACAGCTCAGCCTCCAGCCGTCGAAGAGTAGCGATGTTCTTGTCTTGGGACGCTTTGGACAACCAGATTCACCTGACGCCAGAATCGTGTACTAGGTTCAATGCAAATCCGGCTCCACTCATTGCCACAGGTCAGCTCTCTTGCTCTCGGCTGTCTCTCCACGCCTCGTACTCGCGCTTCTGTCTTCGCCACTCGTCTTCCTCTTCGCTCAAGTCGTAGGGATTTTCCATTCCGCGAGCTCTTTCTTCGGCTCCGAACTCTGCTTCCCATTTGGCTGCGTATTCCGCCTGCAGCTCGTAGTAGCATTCTTTGCAGACCTGCCTGTACTTGTATTCGTCCTCGATGCCGTAGCCGTATCCTGGGCTGAAGCCTCCACAACCGCTGCAAACCCATCTACCGCACCGACCACACGTGTAAGCATTGATTGGACACATCGGCCCGTAATCGTAGACCTCGTCCCCACACAGTTCGCACACGCCGATTGGCCTATCCACTTGGCTCATCCTCTTTTTCCACCAACGCACGACCTTGCGGCTGCGTGGGTTCGTCTTTGCGGGGAGCATTTGATTCACTGACGCTTTGATCTGAATCCATACGACTGAGAGCCCATTTGAGCTGAATGAACTCCAAATATCATTATGTCTGATCTGCTGTCTCTGCCTCTTGAATTCATCAAGGGCATACTTGGCGAGATTCCTTCAGATCAGGCAATACCGTACTTTGCTCCGTTCTACAATCTTACAGTCATACTTTGGATGGCTGCAATATCGGCAATATTGGTGGCGCCGTTCTGGAAGAGGTTTCGTGGGTTCGCCGTTCTCTTAACATGGTTGGCGATCTTCTTCACTTTGGTTCAAAGAGGCTCTTCGTCTCAACGCGGAGAGATCGATGCGCTGTCAGCAGTATTCAACATCTCCTTCTCAACCGCGATACTGATCATCTTTGTCATCCTCACACTCTGGATATTCAGCAGACTGATGGGCGGAAGGAAGATCGTACCGGCAACTAGGTGAGACCGTGGGAGTAATACGTAATCTCAAGCGAACTCTGATAGCTTTCAGCCTGGAAGTCCTGTGCCTTGTCGTTGCCTACTTTGGTTACTTGATCTGGGATAAAGGATCAATAACCGGGTCAGCGTTGACTGAGATACTGCTTCTGGGCTTCCTCTCAATGCTGTTGGCCTTCGACTACGCAGTCATCAGCAAGTACTCCTCAAGTGAATCCGTAGAGGATGAGAAGACTCTGGAAAGACCTCTCCCTACAACGAAGAGAGAGCAGCTCCTAAAATACCTGAAGGTTCTCGGCAACCTATCCTCAGGCCAGCTAGCTTCGCTCTTGGAGATTGACGTAAGAAACCTTTCAAAGTTCGTCAATCCGCTGATCCAGACTGGCATCGTTACCGCAAGAAAACAGGGGAAAACCTTCCTCTACAGCCTCAGGGATATGCATAGCTTTCCGCATATACATAATCGTCATACTTCAGAGGAAGAAGACGATTATGCAGGTCATGTGAGTCTCCCGAAATGGCAGGGTAAGCTCCCAAAAGAGGGCAACATGGTTGGCAGAATCGCTCTCGACGACTGGAAACTCGGTGAGTTCTTCTACCTGCCTTTGAGCAAGCACGCGCAAAAGGGAATACTGGTTTCAGGAGCTAGCGGGGCTGGGAAGACAGTAGCAGCCAAGGTAATCGTTGAGGAATTGCTGGAGGACAAAATACCTGTACTCGTCTTTGACTACACTAACCAATGGCAGCGACTCTTGGAAAGGAACAACGATCAGGCGATGCTTGAGCGCTACGCTGAATTCGGTATGAGGCACAGCCCGAAGGGATTCAAAGGGCAACTTGTCAAATCGAAGCCGGACATAGAGGACATGCTCGCTCCCGAAGCTCTTACAGTAGTCGATCTCTCAGATGTCTACGACAGTTCTGAAAGGGTCGACAGAGTCGCTCATATGCTTGACCAGCTTCTTGAATTCTTCCAGTTCCAAAAGGATTCAGAAAAGCTCAGACTTCTCATTGTCGTTGAAGAGGCACATCTTTGGACCTCGAAGGATCTGCCGAGGGATGCGCTGCGATTTCTGGATAGCGCCGTCAGGCTTCTTAGAAAGAAGGGAGTTGGCGTTATGCTTGCGTCCCAGAAGATCAGCGACTTTGACTCGGCAATGAGATCGGCGATGAACATCAGCATTCTCTTCAGAACGAAATATGATGGTGACCTGAAAGTAGTCGGAAGAATGCTTGGAAGCGACATGTCTGCGATTATTCCGAAGCTACCCATTGGCTACTCTGTCTTTCATTTAGCAGATATTGGAGACCCATTCGTGATGGCGTGGCGTCCTACGTACTCACAACCATAGAACCCGCTGGAGTCGGCCGGTTCAATCCTCGGAGTCCTCACCGAAAGGCTCAAGATCGATTGGTTCAGGCTTAGCCAACACCTTGAGGCGCAGTCTCATCCCTTGAAGATGAGATAAGGAAGATTGCCGTCGAGAGTGAGGATGTCAAGCTACTGATGACTATTCGCGGAGTGGACTTCTACTTGGCTTCGCTTATCTCCAGCTTCATCGGTGACGTGAATAGGTTTCCGTCAGACGACCATCTAGCAAGCTTCCTTGGCATAATCCCAGAATCCAGAGACAGCGCGGACGTCAAGAGGAGGAGACATATGTTCGGTTAGCGAAAGAATTGCGGAAAATTCCTGATCTAACGTTTGCTACAAATGTCGCCAAGACCACATACTTGGCATATCGTACGCTAGGCTAAGCTTGAGATTTCTTGCAACTTGGACAGAACGAGGAACCTAGCTTAATCTCTGCTCCACAGAACTTGCAGTTCATGACAGTCTCTGTTGGCCTGATTTTCGCAGGACCTACAGGCCTGCTTTGAAATGGAACTCCGTTTGGTCTCGCAACTCCAGCGAAGCAAACGATCAAGCCGAAGATGGCTAATAGACCGCCTATGAACTGAAGCATAACTGCAGTAAACTCAAGCGATAAACCCCAAGGAGCTGCGCCTTTCGCAAACTCAGCCAGCCAGTGTCCAAGCAAAGTTGCCGGATGAAGCTCAGAGGAGAAACCGACTTGGTAGAGTAAGAAGCCAGCTACAAGCATTACGGCCCCAACTAGAAACCTCGATCTGTCCATGCCCTTACGCCGTTCTTTACATCTTGTGGAACTACTAGTGACAGATTTCAGCTTTATCCTCTCTTATGAGAACGCTTAAGAGAAGGAGAGCTACTGCTGACTTTAGGTGGGTCATACATGATTTCAGGATGGGAATGGATAGTTATCGTCCTCATCGTACTTGCGATTCTTCTGTGGGGACCGGCAAAACTGCCTGAACTGGCCAGATCCATAGGTTTGGCGAAAAGGGAGTTTGAGAAAGCTGCAAAAGAGACTGAAAGCCTCATCAAAACCAGTGAATCAGCTGATGCATCAGCAGAAGAAGCTCTCCTGAAGACAGCAAAGGCGCTGGGCATAGTCACAGAAGGTAAAACGAGAGAACAGATATCGCAGGAGATCATTCAGAAGGCGAAGGAAACAAAAGAAGCAAAGCAGTAGCCTATGTCATTTCCTTTCCTCTTTTTGTAGAGCGTTTCATACATGTCTGACGCTGACAGAGAAGAAATCAACCTAGCAGAAACGACCTTCTGGGATCATACGAGAGAGCTCTCGAACAGAGTTAAGGTGATAGTCTACGCGGTCTTCCTGAGCACAGTGTTGATGATGACGCTTCCAGCGAACCTGGACTTTCTCAAGAACCCTCTCGAGTTCTACGATCCATTGATCGGTGTGATACTGCGAACAGTGAAGAGTCAGGTTCTGCCATCCAATGTTAGACTTATCGGTGTAGAATTAACGGCTCCCATCGAACTCTATGTAGTCGCTTCGCTGGTCTTAGGAGTTGCTTTTGGTATGCCAGTCGTAGCCTATGAGGTCTACAGGTTTATAGATCCGGCACTTTATCCGCATGAGAGGAGGGACATCTACCCATTCATCACATCATTTACTGCGATGTTCGTGGTAGGAGCAATCTTCGGTTACAGAGTGCTCGCGCCCTTTCTGATCTGGGCGATGATGCCGTTCTATTCAGTTGTAGGAGTAGAGCAGATGATCTCAGTACTCGACTTTTACAATACAGTCTTCTTGACCGTTCTCGTCACAGGGGTCAGCTTCACAGTTCCGATATACTTCGTTATTCTTGTGAAATACAACATAGTAAGCACAAAGATTGTGACAAAGAACAGGCTCTACCTCTACGCCGCTCTCTACATAGTCACAGCGATTCTAACTCCTGATGGTGGACCCCTAGGCGATATGGTACTGTTCGTGCCGATGGTAGTACTCGTTGAACTGGGGGTTATATTCGCGAGAAGATATGAAAAAGGCCGAACATGTCCGCCTAAGCTTCGAATCTTCGAATCGCAAACATGCAGATTCTGTGGAAAAGATATGGCAGTCGGTGCCATCTTCTGCGATAACTGTGGAAAGTCTCAGAGATAGACTGTGGATCCTTTACGACTTTTGCGGAGCTGTACCGGAACACCCATAGCAGCTGCCTCTAAACGCCACTGGAAGCCAGCGTTTGAAATCTCGGCCGTGGCCCAGAGGATGTCGGGAAGTCCGAGACAATAGGGAGTTCTTGGCGGTGGTTACCAAGAATAGTAGTAGCCGAGCCTCCCTCCACAGAAGTAAATCGATTGTCAAGAGAAAAGAGTTAAAGCGTTCACAAATGACAACGACAGGCACTACTCAGAACGACAGACAAGCGAGTCGATGATTTCATGAAGAGACTGCTGATAGCGCTGGGAGGCAATGCTCTCATCAAAGATGGACAGGCGGGATCGTTTTCAGAACAAATGCAGAACTTGAGAATTCCTATCAGTCAGATCGCACGGCTTTGCCGCGACTATAGGATCGTGATTACTCATGGGAATGGACCACAGGTCGGCAATATACTGATTCAGCAAGAATCGACTGATGCGGTTCCTCGGATGCCGCTTGAGATATGTGTAGCTCAGACGCAGGGGCAGATCGGTTATATGATCGAGTCCACGCTCGACAATGAGCTAGCGAAGGTCGGCGAGGATACGCGATGCGTCACCATCATAACGTACGTCGTGGTGGATCCGGATGATGATGCCTTCAAGAATCCCTCCAAGCCAGTAGGCCCTTACTACACTGAGGAGCAGGTTTGGACCAGGCCGTATCGGTTCTTCAAGACAGCCAGAGGCTATAGACGTATTGTGGCTTCACCCAAGCCTAGGATGATAGTTCAAAAACAAGAGATTGCAAAGCTCCTTGACTATGGGTATATCGTCATCGCTTGTGGCGGGTTGCTACTACGTACACACAAGTGCACGTGCACACAGTAGAGCATATATAAACGTATATCCGTACTAGCTCAGCCGGAAGAGAGCAGAATGGGCCGAATCGATGTCGTCATTCCGGATGATTTGGAGAGCAGCCTCAGAGTTAAGACAGCCCGGGAGTACGGTGGACAGAAGGGAGCTCTGGGAAAGGCTGTGACTGAGGCTATCCGACTCTGGTTGAAGCAGAAAGAATCCTTAGCAAAGAAAGAGTAACTGGGACGTTACTACTGAGATTACTGCTGGCCAACTCCCTTAATTTCCAAGATTGCCTTCCTAAGTATCGCCAACCCAGTCGACCTAAGCTTCGAATTTCCCGGATGATCGGGCTCAGAATATCGCTCCCACACTATGCGGATGTACTCTTCGTCTTCGTAGTCAAGCCAGCCTACGCACTCGCGAGTCCAGGGCTGGTACTGCGAAGCATCTGAATCCTTGAAGAGTACATGGTCTTTGTAGCGTACGTAGACCAAAGAACCGGGCTGCAGTAATTCCAGCGTCTATCACCTACAAATGGCGCTCAGGGTCATAGCCATCCTTGGACAAGCTTTATTCTGTCTCAAACGGACTACTAACCAGTGATCACGATGCCTGCTTCCACTCGCTGGAAGCTTCTCAGCGTCTTAGTTCTCCTAGTTGTGGCGTTAGGTGGAGTCGGCTCGTATGTGACGCTTTACCGACAGGCTGAACCGCGCGCTTCTATCACAGCAACCGCAACTTCTGCCTCAGCCATTCAAACATTAACGGTAACTACTACAAGGTTCAAACTGTCTGGCAAGATATTCTTCGATTATAATGGGAATGGAAAACAAGAAGCTGGAGAGCCGGATCTTTCTGATGTCGCAATTGCTCTGGATGGCAAGAACGTAACAGCTACGAATAGTACAGGATGGTACGCAACCAATGCTGAGGAAGGAATCCATAAAGTAGGCGTATTCCCACCCAAGAAATTCCGATACATGTGTGAATCTGATGCTGAATTTAGATCCGTGAAAGACTCTTACACGATTTTAGTTGCTAATGATACGAGGAAAGATATTGCATTGATGGAAGGCTTTCTCACTTTGCCATTTGCAAAGGGAACTCCTGAATACAATAAGCGATTCTACGTCAACATTAGCAACACTTCGAGACTATTGGATTGGCGTGGCGGTACTGATACCTACCAGAGAGGCGACTACAAGCATTCTGGAACAGATTTTGCTGTCAGAGATTGGACCCAGATTGTTGCAGCAGCTCCTGGAACAGTGTTTGCTCTATCCTTCAACGACCCGAATGGAGGACATACTGTATGGATCAAACACAGTGATGGATACTATACGTACTACGCTCATCTCAATGAGGTCAAAGTTGAACAGGGGCAAATAGTCAGAAGAGGAGAATTGCTTGGTCTTTCTGGTTCCAGTACGATTGGGGGAAACATTGTGCCACATGTGCATCTTGAGGTGAGAAAACCACCTTACCCAGGAGGACAGCTTGGCGGGTTACCTGGCATTGACCCTTATAGATCTCTTGTTCCGCCTTTGGGAAGCCCATTATCTCTATGGACAAAAGATAACGATCCACAATTCTTCATGTAAGGGGAAATCTCACTTGCTTGTCACTAACTCAAGCAAACGATTCCTCACATACAATCTGTGACACTCTTCGTCTTTCTTCTCTGCGCAAAGCAAGACAATGTGCTCATGTGTTCTAGCGAGTTCCAATAGCTTCTTCAGCCCTTTCTCTCCCGAGAACAGGGTTCTGTCTTGGAAAGTTGCGTCGATGCTGCAAGATTAGCACCGTCAGGAGCCAACATGCAACCATGTGAATACATCATCGTTGACGATGAGGCTTTGCTGCCGCAGGTCTTCTCGACTCTAAAGTGGGCGGCCTACATCGCGTCAAAGGGGAGCCCTCCACCTGGCGAAGAACCCAGAGCCTACATTGTGATTCTTATCAATCGAAAAAAGAGGCCTCAGGGAGGGAATCATGATGCCGGAATCGCAGCGGCATACATATCTCTTGTGGCCTTCGAGAAAGGCTTAGGCTCATGCCTTCTGGGTTCAGTGGATAGGGATCGACTTCGCCAGATTCTGAAGATGCCGGATCACTGCGAAATAGACTTGGTTGTGGCGTTGGGATACCCGAACGAGAGCCCAACAGTTGAAGAACTCCGGGACTCGGAAAAATGCTGGAACGATGAGAGAGACATCCTACACGTGCCAAAGAGAAGACTGACAGAGATACTGCACCATAATCACTACTAGTGTAAAACTGTCGTGACGGCTCCCGCTCCTTGTTCATAGACTGAGCCGGCCGAAGTGTCTTCGTTGAATCGGTACAGAGGGTGTATGTTCATCTCTTCTACGGAGAGAGAGCGTTCGTCTGCAGACTGATTATCGCACCAGCTCTTACTAGAGTATTCCTTCTTCCTTGAGTATATGTCTGAGCCGCTCGCGTTCATCATCGGTCAAGGGAAGCAAGGGTCGTCTGACTGTTGGGCTGATGTTTCTCCCTGTAAGCCTGATGGCTTCCTTGAAGACTGGAATTGTGCCTGTTCTGCCGATAGGCAACACTCTTTGCATGCGCATTATTCTTCGATTCAATTCCTTCGCTTTCTCCAATTCTCCTTTCATGAAGGCTTCGTAGCATCGGACTGTGAAGTCAGGATGGAAGTTGCCTGGCCCCGTTACCGTCCCATAGCCTCCAATCATAAGTATCGGTAGCATAAGGTCTTCCGACCCTGTTATGACCCGGAATTTTCCCTCAGTCAGAAGTATGACCGATTGCATGTGACGCAGAGTGTCTGTGCTATCTTTCAATCCAACGATGTTCGGAATCTGAGCCAGCCTGACGATCAGTGCGGGATCAAGGTTGATGCTGTTCGAGGCGGGAAAGTTATAGATCACAATTGGGAAATCTACTGCTTCGGCAATCGCCCTATAATGCTCGTATAGAGCCTCGTTCTTCATGAACTGGACAAAGTAGTAGGGCGGCACTACCACAGAGGCATCTGCTCCAATATCCTTTGCATGCTTCGTCAGTCTGATTGCTTCATCTGTGCTACAACTTGCGGTTCCAATCATGATCGGAACACGCCCGTTCGCTTGATCCACAGCTGTCTCTGCCACTTTCTTCCGTTCCGCTTCGGTCATGTAAGCGAACTCGCCGAGGCTTCCACACGCCAGAATTCCGTGAACACCTCTCTGCACGAGAAAGTCTATTTGACCTCGAATGGCCTCCTCGTCGAGCTCGTAGTTAGATTTGAACAGCGTCACCATCGCCGGGATTACGCCCTCTAGTCTAAGTACCATCTGTTGTTCAGCTCCCAGTGGTAGGGCTGTCTTGAGGCGGTCTGAATTAAAACATTTTGATGTGCAGTCATCCTTAGCGCGTGGAGTTGCCAAGAAATTCGCGTCGTGTCAACATGCTAAGCAGGATGACCACAGGCAATTGAGTGCGCTGTACAATGAATCATGTGTTCTGGATGTCACTCGGCGGACGTGGAGCTAATATAGGAATGATCGCAACACTACCCGATCTGCACGGCTTCTCAGGCGAGAGAGGGATGGATCCAGTCAGAAACGTGGTTTTGGTGACCATCGACGCGTTAAGGCAAGATATGTTAGCTACATATGGCCATCGGGGAGGACTTTCGCCTTTCATCGACTCTATAGCGGACAGCTGTGTTGTGTTCGAAAGGACCCAAGCCACGGGCCCGTACACTCAAGCATCCTTTCCAGGCATCCTCACTTCCTCACACTACTTCGACCATGGGAGATCCACCCATCTATCCCAACAGAGAACCCTGATTTCCGAGCCTCTGAGAAAGGCAGGAATAGTAACAGCAGCATTCCACTCCAATCCATACCTCTCTGAGTATTTTGGCTGGAACAGAGAGTGGGATGTTTTTCGCGATTTCATGGATGTTGATGTCAGCGACACAGTCCCATTTCTGAAGGGCGATGACATCAACAGACACGCATCCGACTGGCTCTCTTCACACGTAGGAAAGCGCGGTTACAAGAGTTTCTTTTTGTGGGTCCACTACATGGACGTTCATGAGCCGTATGTTCCACGAAGGAACTATCTGAAAATGGTTCATCCTTCAGTCGAGCTGTCTGAAGATGAGATGTTCAGGTTGTTCAAGGACGTGTTGCTCAAAAGGAATGTGTCTGACAAGCAGAGAGTTGATCTCCTTAGGAAGCTGTATGAGGCGCGAGTAAGAGAAGTTGATGACCACGTCAAACAGCTTTTCGGAATGCTAGAGCAACTTGAGGTGCTACAGGACTGCATTGTGATCATGACCTCAGACCATGGCGACGAGTTTGGAGAACATGGCGGCCTCTCTCACGACGGAAAGATGTATCAAGAACTGCTAGCCGTACCTCTCCTCATCTTTGATCCAGAGAGGAAAAGGAAAGAGATCTGCAGTAAGCTCGTAAGCAGCATAGATATCTCCCCCACTATCATCTCGCTTCTTGGCCTTGACCCAGTCAAAAACTTCCAAGGGCAACCACTTCTTCCTGCGGGCGATTATGAGGAGGAGGGCTGTTTTGGAGAGGCAGTGGAGAAACTTGGACACAAGACCAATGAAAGGGACAAAGAGGTCTACTACTACATGGAGGGCGATCTCAAGATAATCTACCGAGGCAACACGGACGCCTGGGAGATATACAATCTGCGCGACGATCCAGATGAATCGAACAACCTTATTGGGGCAACCCCTGAGAGTGAACAAATCGCGCGGATGAGAGCTGTACTGAAGCAAAGAATTGGAAGATGGAAATAGTTATGACATATCTCGCGAGAAACTAGGTGATGTATGTCAAGAGAGGAACTGACGAATGAGCAGGCCCACAGTCTCTCAAGAGCGAAGAAGTGAACTTGAGCATAAGGTGCAGAAATCAAAGGAGATAATCCGAGAAGCTTTCGGAAAGTTCGACGCGAAGCAACTTGCAGTTGCATGGACCGGAGGCAAAGATAGCACTACCATGCTGTGGATTATTCGTCAGGTATGCTTGGAAGATGGCTTCACACAGCCTAGGGCTATGTTCATCGAGGAGGGTGACACTTTCCCGGAGATCATGGACTTCGTCAGTGAGGTAAGCAAGAAGTGGAACGTGGATCTTGACGTTTGCATGAACAAGGATGTTCACGACGCCGCCGGCGGAGTTCTGGGGGCGAAGGTGCTCGTGTCGAAGCTAAATGAGAGAAACCAGAGAGAAATCAGGGAACGACTGAAGCTGGATGTGGAAAGTTTTCCCTTTGAGGCCGAGTCTTTCATAGGCAATCACCTCATGAAGACGGTTCCGATGAACATCTTCATCGAGAAGAACAGCATTAAGGGAATCTTTCAGGGACTGCGTTGGGATGAACAGCCCGCCAGAAAGCAGGACGAGTACTTTGAGTTCAAGGAAAAGGAAGACCTGCAGCCTCCACATACAAGGATACGCCCAATTCTCCACTTCATGGAAAGAGACATATGGGACACGATCTTCACGTTTGGAATACCTCACGTGTGCCTATACGAGCAAGGCTACCGCTCACTGGGCGCTAAGACCACGAGCGTCAAATTGTCCAACGTTCCCGCTTGGGAACAAGACCTCGAGCATACCTCTGAAAGAGCTGGAAGGCGGCAGGATAAGGAGAAGATGATGGAGAGAATGCGCAAGCTGGGCTACATGTAGCAGCAGAGGCCCAGCGCCCGTATCCTCCTCCCACGGCAGCATACATTCGGTTCAAGTTGGCACTTCACGCAGATCCATGCCGAAGCGCTCATAGGTCTCCTCAACGACGAGTTGAAGATGCACTAGCCTATGCGTAGGGGACCAAAGAGAGTGAGTAATCGAGTTCCGATCGGAGAGCCATACGGTGGAAAGCTTGTCGATCGTTTGATCGGCGAGAGGAAGAGAGAAAGAATCCTGAAAGAAGCCTATTCTATGGTCAAGATCAGGCCGCATCTCGATGCGGTCTACGATATGGACAAGATCGGAATTGGTGCATACAGTCCTCTTGAAGGTTTCATGTGTCGAGAAGATTTTGACGGCGTGATCACCAGAAGCAGGCTAGCAGACGATCTTCCATGGACCATTCCGATCCTCATGGCCCCTTCCCACGTGACAAATCCTGAGGCCATAGACATGGTGAAGGAGGGAGACGATGTGGCTCTAGTAGACTTCTCTGACAAGCCAATTGCGATCATGCATGTCGAAGAGAAGTTCAGATTTGACAAGAGGAAATTCGCCACATCCGTTTATGGAACATTGGACATGAGTCACCCCAATGTCTCAGACATATTTGACTTGGGAGATGTTGCGTTAGGAGGGAAGATAGACCAGATCAAGAGGCTAGACCTTCCAGCCAGCAGATTTGAGTTGACCCCTTCTGAAACTAGGAAGGCATTCAAAGAGAAGGGTTGGAGTACGGTAGCTGCCTACCAGTGCAGAAATCCCCCTCACACCGCCCATGAATATCTCCAAAGGTGCGCCCTAGAACTCGTTGATGGGCTGCACATACATCCCGTGGTTGGCAGGCTGAAGAAAGGTGACTACAAGCCTGAGATAATTCTGAAGGCGTATGAAGCGGCTGTGAAGAAGTACTACCGATCAGACCGAGTCCTTCTCTCATCGTTGTCCATAACCATGCGATACGGAGGACCGAGAGCAGCTCTATTTCTAGCAATCATTCGGAAGAACTATGGAGCGACACATTTCATCGTCGGAAGAGATCTCGCGGGTGCGAAGAGTGCCAGTGGAAAGGACTTTTACGACCCATACGAATGCCACAGAGTCTTCGATGAATATGATGTTGGAATCGTTCCATTGAGATACGCTGAGGCATTTTACTGCAAGGCATGCGGATGGATGGCTAGCTCAAAGACATGTCCGCACGAGACAAGTCAACATCTGTCCACAAGCCAAACAAGAATCAGGGAGATGCTGAGAGAAGGAAAGAGACCGCCTTCGGAGATACTTCGTCCTGAAGTAGCGGAGGTCCTGATGGGTGACAACCTCTTTGTGGAATGAACACAGCTGCGAACTGTATCTATATCTATTAGTCCAATGCAATTGGCCCTCTTTATGATGATGACGACCATGTTTGACATTCTACTCACGTGGTTCAAGGAAGACAGAGTGGCATACGCCATAGCGAGTCTGATTTTGACATTAGTCGTAGGCGCTGCACTTTCCTTTCTTTTTCACTCTCTTGCGAGATTGCTGGAGACCCTAGGAAGAAGGTAGCTGATGTATTTCCCAATATCAGGTGTACAGGTTCCTATTGAGTCCATGCTGCTACTTGGTTTCGCAATAGGGCTCATGGCCGGCTTCCTAGGCGTTGGAGGCGGATGGATAATCACGCCTGCACTGAACATCCTAGGATTTCCGATCAACTTCGCAATAGGCTCCGGTTTATGCCAGATTGCTGGTAACAGTGTTCCAGCGGCGATAGCCCACAGGAGATTCGGGCATATCGATTTTCGGCTGGGAGGTTTGATGACAGCCGGTATGTCAATTGGGGTGGAACTGGGGGCTCGCATCATCGAGCACCTCAAGTCGATAGGCAATGTCGAAACCGTACTCGGCGCATCGATAGTTGTTCTCATGCTTTCCATCTCCACCTATATGCTATCGAGAACGTTCAGAAGAGCAGACATCGGTGTCGTAGCAGAAAAGAAGCCGGGTCTCTGGCAACGGTCACGTTGGAAGCGTATTCCCCCGTTTATCTCTTTGCCGGCGTCCAACATAGAGAGCATATCGATATGGTGCATTATCTCCGTGGCGATTCTCATCGGTCTTTCAGCAGGATTCCTCGGCGTGGGAGGCGGCTTGATCGCAGTTCCAGCTCTCCTCTATTTGGTCGGTACCTCACCTACAACCGCGGTTGGGACCAGCATCCTGTCGACACTCTCCGCAGCTTCCTTTGGAACATTCAGTCACGCGATGAAAGGAAATGTGGACGTGATGGTGGCTCTCGTAATGTTGCCAACATCATCCTTGGGATCAGAAATAGGAAGCCATGCAATCCGCTGTCTTGGTAGGAAGCGGCGAGCAGTCGCGTTAGCCTTCGGCTCCAGTGTTTTGCTCGCCGCTTGCGCGGAGCTAGTCAAGCTTCTAGGGAACGTAACCGCTGCGGCCTTCCTGGTGACTGGTCTTGCAGCAATCATGAGCACAGCAATTCTGCTCTTGATTCTTCGCGGCTGGTTACGCGAGAGAAGACGAGTATAGGAAGGCCACTGCTTCCGCTTTGGGTATATACCGCTTCCAGATCCTACCTAGGTTATCGATTGCGAATGTGTAAGTGAACGGGTACGCTGGCAAAAAGGTCTGGCAGTGCCAGTATGCGCGGATTCCTTCCAACGTAGCCTTCCGCTTGCCGCATTGCATCTGCGATGGTGGGTGTTGCTGTGCAGCCCATAGCTCGAGCGTAGCCAGGCTTACGAGCCCCGGGTATGAAGATGGCGGAGGCGTGCTTCCAAGCAATGCCACCCATATATAGCATGGACATACCGTGCCAAGGGTGATATGCATATGCATGGCGGTACTTTTCGATGTATGTCTGATTATGGGCGATTTGTTCCTCGAAGCGAGTTGCTTCTGTCTGGTCCACTACTTCTTGGAAACATCTGTAGATCTCGCGATACGAGGGAAACCATTCGTCATTGAACCAACCATCGCAGATTGATGGCGCGATAATAACCCCTCCCTCGCGGAAGGCGCCATAGGCGCGTGTGATTTCTCCCCCGATCGCCTGCAGCATGAGTATGGGATTCGTTCCCATCCCAGGACCATAGTGGAAGGATCGGGGAAGGCCGAAGATGAGTACGTCCGCTTTCTCTGGCATGTCGAGATAGACGTTTGTCCGCTTCTCCGCCAACTTCCAGCTCTCACGTTGGACATCTGGCGCGTAGCCAGCGTATACCCCCAATACCTGCGAGTCTGAGCCAAGGACCGCGTCGACCACGAAGAACTTCTTGCCCATACCATCCTCGATTGCACGCCCAATGGCGTCGAACTGTTTTCTCATATGGGAGTGGATGCCTGCTGGCAGGAAGTCCTGTCGGTACATAGTGCTTGGTGCGTGATGGCATCGGATAGATTGCCAAGTCGTAAGGCCAGTCACGAGCATCTTGTATCCGCCGCTGTAGCCGCCGTATGGGTTTCCTTGGGCGTGGCCCACCAAGATAGGCAGGTCTGCCTCCGCGATGAGGCGGTTCACCTCTACCACATCGCCATACTCGCTGAAGCCGAAATCCACGATTCCCTCCGGATCTTCTGCATCATGCATCTTGACGCGACCGCCCCAGAAGCTATCCATGATCTCGGAGCCCAAGTACTGGTACAGTTCCTGCCGTGTGTTCTTCCGATGCAATCCTGCTGCACAGAGAAGTGTGATATCCTCCTTTCTGAGGCCAGCATTCAGCAATATCTCAATGATGATCGGAATCGAGACACGGCGATGGGATAGAGGATGGGCGCCGCCCTTCACTCGATCTGGGAATGCAATGACCGCTTTCATCCCTGCCTTGGCAAGTTCAGCCAAAGGCGACATGCCCAGAGGCTTTGCGAGAGCTTCCTTGGTTGCGGCTCTAGGATCGACAGTTGGTGGGTCATGATATGTTTCGCCTTTGCGGACGACGACAGTTGAATCCGGTAGTTCGGTTGAGAGAGTCGAGTCCCCGTACTGGAAGCTAACGTTCACGGCATCTTCACCGATACCTTCAGCAAATCCTCGTAGATCCGAACAATAGAGCACGTGTCCAGCTGGCCGTATCCCTTTGCCCGTGCCATCTCGTTGAGAAGATGAACCGCCTGAGAGATGGGCATAGGTGCTCCATGCTCTTGGCCCATTGCGATTCCCAGAAGGTTATCCTTGTAGAGCAAGTCCACACTGAACTTCGGTTCCCAGTTATGGGCGAGAATCTGCGGACCGAGTTCAAGGAATAGGTTACTCACGGTGGCTGCGCCGCTACCTGCGACGGTGTCAAAGAATACGCGCGGATTCATCCCGACCTTTGCGCAAACGGCCATCACTTCTGCTGTGATCGAATTGATGGCTCCGAACATCAGGTTGTTAAGGAGCTTTACGATGTTGCCAGAACCAGCACTGCCAACATGCACGACCCTCTTTGCCAACTTGTCCAAGACTGGTTGCACCTTCTTCAAGTCCACCTCGCTGCCCCCACATGGCAGAGTCCACTTCCCACATCCCTGAGGACGGCCCAACACAGGGGCGTCTATGTATCCCACTCCCTTGGGAGAGGAGGCGGCAGCCATACGCCTAGTTGTCATTGGGTCTACCGTGCTCAGATCCACGACTACTTGGCCGGGCCGCGCTCCTGCGAGTATTCCCTCAGATCCAGTAACTACCTCCTCGACATCTTTTGGCCAAGGCAGCGACATCAAGATGGCTATATCAGTATCCCGCGCCGTTTCGGCTGGTGATGCAACAACCTTTGCCCCAGAGCGCCTTGCTTGTTCTTGTGCCTCAGATCTGATATCCCAAGCGATGACTGTGAAGCCTCCGCTTACGAGAGCCTCGCACATTCGGCTTCCCATCGTCCCGATTCCTATCAATCCAACCTTCACGTAGAGTCAACTCCCCATCGCCACATAGGTCATGCGCACGGAAAAAACTTGGGGTTTCTCGTGGCTCCATCTGAGACATTCACTTCCGGACGAATGCCTTTGAATATCGCGACAATCTACGCAGGGACGAATCTCCATCACATGCGACGGTAATATCTCACAAATAGCAGAACTCGTGGAGTCCCACGCCTTAACTGTGTTGCAGGACCGATCAGAAGGTCAATCCATCGGGCTCCAAGCGTTTGTCCCCTTTGATAGTGGATCAGGAACCAGCGGGCCATCCCAAGAAAATGCGAAAAATGGCAAACTACGGGGAGACTAGCCTCAGAGTTGTGCCCACTCCCAGCAATGTTGTGACGATTCCAATGATGAGCTTCAGATGTTCGGCTTCGATCTTTCGAACCAAGAACGCGGCAATGGGGGCGGAGAAAAACACGCCCACGCTTAACCACGCAGCGAGAGACCAGTTTGGAATACCCGTGGTTAGCAGATAGCACAAGAAGGCGGTGATGCATACGATTCCTTCGGCAAGAGACGTGATGCCTATGGCGCTCTTCACGCCGATACCCGTGACGATCTGGCCAGATGCTATGATCGGACCGTAACCGCCACCGCTGATGCCCTTGTTGAAGGACGCCAACAGCCCCAAGACAAGGAGTCTCGGCCAAGAGAATCCAAACGATTTCTTGCGAATGGCAAGGGCAAGCACCACGAGACCTATTGCTGTCACCAAGAGGCCTATGTAAAGGCTCAGATGGAACTTGGATATTCTGATCGCGGTGAAGACAGCTATGACCGCGCCTACTGCGCTTAGAACACCGAGAGACAGGGCCACCTTAAGGTCTTGTGACTCACCACTACGGGTAAATTTAACATTCTTGAATCTGTGGTGAAACGCGGCCGCAGCAAAGTCGCCTGCAAGCTGAGATACTATCACCGCTGGAACGACATGGACGGGGTCGAAACCCACGATCAAGAGCACAGGTGTCAGAACAGTCCCGTATCCCATTCCTAAGGTTGCGTCGACAACCTCCATTGCAAATGCGGAGAAGGCAATGACAATCCCACTCATCAGATCGATCACGTTGCCATCCCCTGAGGCGTTAACCTTTGGTTCCGGATATATGGCTTCCCTCAGTTCTGTGCTATGAATGGAAAATCGCGAGCGCGCCCTACACCACCGAGGTCGGAATTGCAGACAGAATGCATTGATCGAAAAGTCTTTTCAATCAGTCAGAGTGAGCTATTCTGCCTGAATGTCGCTTAGTAATACTGTTGGAAACGGTGAATCTGACATGAAGAGGAATCTCATTCTGATTACCTTGGACGAGGTTAGGCCAGATCACCTAAGCTGCTACGGGTACGACAAGATGAAAACGGCCAACATTGACAGGATCGCTGAAGAAGGTGTTCTATTCGAAACCTGCATCACGGCATCAAATTTCACGCCGGTGAGCCATGCCTCGATACTTACCGGAGTCTACCCGAACAAGCATGGCACGAGGGATGCGTATAGCCCTATCCAAAGAAAGAGCATAGCAGAGATTTTGAAGGAGCAAGCCTTCGCCACCGCAGCCTACGTGGGAAACCCCGTATTATCAATCAAACTGGACTTCAACAAAGGCTTTGACCACTACGAAGAGCAAGGCATCGAGGATCCCCTTCATGGCGCCTTCAAGATAGAGGTTGCTCAAGGAGAGAAGATTGAACTGCACCAAGTTCGAAAAGGGGGAAGAGGCACCTTCGGCAACTGGTGGATCGAAAGGGCAATAGACTGGATCAAGAAGCAATCGAATCAATTCTTCCTGTGGGGCCACGTATTTGACACTCACAGGGTTGGAGAGAAGCGTATGTTCTACAATCGCTGGATAAAACCCGGAGAACTCTCCGACTTCGACTATTACGATGCCAAAATCAAATGTGTTGACGAACGGTTCATAGGCTTGTTGATCAAGGCGCTGAAGGATCTTGGCATCTATGATGATACAACTCTAGTGCTCATGTCAGATCATGGCACCAACCTTGCTGATCACCCCATTCCTCTTGGAAGCTTCAGTCAGAACTGGGCTCTGGGTCCCTTCCCGGAGCATTCCAGCCTGTATGACCATGATATCAGAGCGTTTTGCATCATGAAGGACAGGGATCTGCCCAAAGGCAGAAGAGTAAAAGGAATTGTGAGAACCGTCGACATCACACCGACGATACTTGATCTGCTAGGTATCCGCACTGACGTGGAATTTGACGGGGTCAGTTTGATCCCGTTCATCGAGAAGGGAGAGTCCACTCAGGAAGAAGCCTATGTTGAAAACATGTGGGAAGATAGGGTACCGGGACTCATCCAGGCCCTTAGGGGCAAGAGATACAAGCTCATTAGAAACCTGAGCGCCGGCGTTGAAGCGCTCTATGATCTGGAAAATGACCCGAAGGAAGCCAGCAACATGCTATGCAATGTCGACGGCTTCACATTGCCAGAGAGAGAGAAGGAAGAGTTGCTGCGAAACACGAGAAGAAAACTGAACGAGATGATTTCAAGGAAGGAACCGATAACGGAGAAAGCCCCACTGAAGGGGAAAGAGCGCGAAGAAATCGATAAACGCCTAAGGCAACTGGGATACTTGGGGTGAATAGCGCCCGCAAAGCTTTGGAGACGTTTCAGAGCTCGGTCGGAATCTCGAATCTTATTGTCTGACTGCAAAACCTAGCAGCGCACGCGCTCCATACGCTGTCTCTTCTTGATTCAAATCCATTAGCGCGTTCTCTAGTCATGGGGTAGTGCAATTCGCCATTGTATCTGAGAAAAGCCATAAGGAATGGACGCGTAGTCCCTATTGTGTGTTTGTTGCGATGAGAGTCGGAATTGTCGGAGTGGGCAATATGGGGGGCGCTATGGCGAAGCGCTTCCTAGAAGCGGGGTTTGAACTCACTGTTTTCGACACGAACATTGAAGCTGTGGAGAACGTTGTGAAGGCAGGGGGGAGGGCTGCGAGGAACCCAAAGGAGGTTGCAGAGTCCGCGGATTTCGTCATAACCTCTCTTCCCAATGACGCGGTGGTGGAAGATGTTTATCTGCATGAGGATGGGCTTGTCGCTGGGGGGCGGAAAGGGCAGACCTTCATCGAGATGAGTACGATCACCCACGATACCTCTAGGAAGATTGCCAAGATGGCTGAACAGAAGGGAATCGATTGGTTGGATGCGCCTGTTTTTGGAGGCCCACCTCTGTGCGGAAAATGGACATTGCCTGTAGGAGGAAAGAAAGAAGTTCTTGAAAAGAGTCGAAAGGTGCTCGAGCAGGTGGCTGAGAGAATCTTCCTGATAGGAGGCCCTGGTTGCGGACATATTACGAAAGTGTGTAACAACATACTTACTGGCGTGAACATGGCATCAGTTTCCGAGGTCATGACGTTGGCGGCAAAGCTAGGTGTCAATCCGAGGAAGGTCCAAGAAGCGATTGCAAACAGTCCAAGCGCAGGCAATAGCACTACGTTGAGCAAGTATTTCGAGTGGACGCTGAAGCGAGATTTCAAACCGAGATTCTACTTGGATTTGATGTACAAGGACTTAGACCTCGGAGCGGCGTTGGCAAGGGAATGCAAGATGCCTTTGCTTCTAGGTAGTGCTGCGTTGCAAGCATTCGAGATCGCCCGAGCGAAGGGATTGGGTAGGGATAATGTCAATGCGATCATAAAGATTTATGAGGAGTGGAGTCAAGCTGAGGTGAGAGGCTAGACTCAGGAAAGCACTGTTCAGATATCGCGAACAGTTATTGCGGTTACTGCTATCTAGGGCTTCTTTGGATGGTAGAGGTGTGAGGCATTGAGGTGCTAGGCGGCCTTGGTTAGGAAAGCCATGATTATCGGGCTCGACTCGATTGTCCCAGATTTGATAGTTAGGTTGGCTAAGGAAGGAACCCTACCAGTAATGAAGAAGCTGATGGAGAAAGGGGTGTTCGGCGAGGGTTTCGCGACGCATCCAACCTTAACTGGTAGCAATTGGACGAGCATCGTATCTGGAACTTGGCCGGGCACTCATGGCGCGACTTGTATGTGGACTCACTTCAGAGGGGAACCACTCAATAGAGTTCGCTCAAGCTTCCTTTCAACAACATCATTTTGTGAGCGCCTCTGGGAAACCGGGGAGAGGATGGGGAGGAAGTCGATCCTTATGAAGTATCCCTGCACCGTCCCTCCCACCATAAAGAACAGCATACAGGTCGAGGGCTCAGGCGCTCCGTGGTATGCCTCGGATCCATTCGAGATTAGTCCTAGCATGTGCTACTCCAACCAGCCGTACCCGATGGCGCAGTACGTGCAGCTTAGAAAAGCAACAGGATGGAAGAATCTTCCCAAGAGCCACTCAGAACCTCTTGAAGGGACTATCGAAGTGAAAAGCAGAAGTACTAGCAGTAAGCGTGTGTACAATGTTCTCTTTGTCGATTCCAGAGCGGTGGGCTATGACCGAGTGATTGTCTCATCCTCGAGAAATGCAAGCGAGGCAGTGGCAAGTCTGCTAGTAGGGGAATGGAGCGATTGGCTTAGGGAAGACTTCGAAGCCAAGATCCCTCTGTACCCCAAGTTCCGGGAGGATGATCGAATTGTCTACGAGGACACGCCTGTCAAGCGATATACAGGCACCTTCCGCTTCAGACTAGTCGGACTCTCCGCGGATGCAGGCAACTTCAAGTTATATCAAAGTCAGATATTTCCAACCTCAGGCTTTACCTGGCCGGAATCGATAGCGAAGGAATTAGTTGATAGCGTTGGCCCATTCCAAGAATTCATAGGCCCTAAGCCACTTTTCAGCAATTGGATCGATGACGAGACGTTCCTTGGCGAGTTGGAGTACCAGGCTTGGTGGTTGGGCAAAGCATCTGACTACCTCATGTCACACCACCAGTGGGATCTCTATTTTCTTCAATGGCACGGTCCCAATGTTGCACAGCATGCTTTCTGGGGCGGCATAGATCCTATCAGCCCCTGGTACAACGAGTCGTACGCCTCCAGATACTGGGCATATTTCAAGCGTCTTTACGGTGCCGCTGACAGAATGATAGGCGACATAGTGAAGCACGCAGACGAGGAGACTTTGATTATTGTGATTGCGGACCATGGCCACATTCCATATGTCTATGGCACTGCTATGATTGGAAATGCTCTCATCAAGGCTGGACTGCTGACCTATAGACGGGACAAAGAAGGAAGAACGGTCGTCGATTGGTCTAGGACAAGAGCCTTTCCGATAAACTCAGTTCACATCTATGTGAACCTAAAGGGACGAGACCCCGATGGAATAGTCGAACCAGCAAAGGAATACAATGATGTGTGCGACAAGATTGTCAGTGCAATGTATGGAATAAGGGATGCGAGTGGGAAATGCCCAATTGCCTTTGCCCTAAGGAAGGATGAGGCGGAGACGATTGGACTCTTCGGTGATAGAGTTGGTGACATAGTATACGGAATGGCTGCTGGCTATACAGCCTGCCTAGATCCTACAGAGGATCTTGAGGACTTCCGCTTCATGAAAGGTGCAATCTCTGTTACGGATGATGCAGGGATCGGGCAAAGGGACGGCCCGCTTCCACCGAACACGAGTATGCATGGTTCAAGCGTACCGTCATCAAGGCTAGGTCTAGGGTCTATTCGGGTTCCGCTAATAATGTGCGGTCCGGATGTGAAGAAAGGTTACGTGATGCGCTCACATTTTCGACTCATAGACATAGCCCCCACGGTATCGCATATCCTTGACATGCCACACCCTGCTCAATGTGAGGGTTCCATAATCCTCGAAGCCTTGACTTAGATGAACTCTTTTCAGCGGAGGCCTGGGGGCGCGCCAAATTGGAGATGTAGCCATCAGCCTTTTACTGCCCCAAAGGTGAGACCTCTCACCAAGTTCTTCTGGAGGAAAAAAGTCAGAACAATAACGGGTATGACGAACAATGTTACCGCAGCCCCCATTTCTCCATACAAGGCTATGAACTCCTGAGATAGGAATGAAAGAAAGATTGGTATGGGTTGAACTTGTGCCGTGTGAGTGATCACGAGAGCAAGTAGAAACTCGTTCCAAGTGAAAAGGAAGGCGAAGAGGGCAGCTGTGAACAGGCCCGGTGTGACTAGAGGCAGCACCACGTTCTTCAAAGCCTGAAGGCGGGTGCACCCATCAATCAGCGCCGCTTCCTCTATCTCCTTTGGCAATTCGTCTATGAAGGCTTTCATTATCCATATCGTGAAAGGAAGATTGAGATTGACGTAGAGTAGTATCAGGCCTAGCCATGTGTCATATAGGCCTAGGTACCAGGTCATGAGAAACAGCGATGGTGTTAAGCAGATCAGAGGTACCATTCTGCCCAGAAGGCTGAGTGCCAGAAGCGCTCTATCTATCCTCCATTTGAATTTGAACGTGCATATGGCGTATGCTGCCAATGAGCCTACAGGAACAATCATCACAACCGCGATAGCAGTCACCAGTATGCTATTTCTGATGAAAGGCGTCATACTAGTAGGCAGATCAGCTATTGGATGAAAGAGGGAGATGTAGTTCTCGAACGTTGGCGTGAAAGGAAATCTCATAGTTATTAGATCTCTGTAGGTCTCAAACGACAGGACTACTGTCCAAGCCAAGGGCACCAGTATGATCAGGCAGGTCATCACAACGCAGAAGTACTTCAGCGCTTCCAAGGCTCGGTCTTGATAATGTTGCATAGATCAGGTCCCCTGTAGGCGTAGGTAGAAAAGCGAGAAGAGTACAACCACCAATGCGAGAAAGAGTCCTCCGGTCGACGCGTAGCCAAGATCGAATATCTGGAAAGCCTGTTTATATATGTATAGAGATGTGACCTGCGTCGCATTACCTGGGCCGCCGTGGGTCAACACATATATCGCATCAAAAGCTCGGAAAGCAGCCATAGTTCTGAAGAGCAAGGCGACTATGATGATCGGCTTCAGAAGCGGCAACGTCAGGTATCTGAACATCTGCAAGCGAGAGGCTCCATCGACGATGGCCGCTTGAAACGGCTCTTTCGGAAGCGCCTCGATACCCGCGAACAGAATCAGGAACACGAACGGAGTCCAGTGCCAGACCTCGCAAAGGATTAGGCTCACAAAGGCCAGGTTCATGTCTTGCAGCCAAGTCATCTTGCTCAACCCAATCATTCGCAGAATAGAATTCACTAAACCGAACTCAGTGTTAAGCAATAGTCGCCATATCATCCCCACCGAAACGTAGGGTAAGATGACAGGAATAGCCATCACACTTGAGAAGAGAAATCGAACCCTTGTGACGGCGTGAGCTAGAAGGCCTAGGCCAAGCCCCAAAACGAATTCCAGAAAGACACCTGTCAAAACAAAGACCAGCGTAACCTTGAGAGAATGGATGAATAGGTCGTCTTGGAGGATTCGACCATAGTTGGAAAAGGTCAGGAACTGTTGTATGCTTCCAGAGACAATTTTGGTTGACGTAAAACTCAAGTAAAAAGTATAGAGAAGCGGCAGTAACGTGAAGAAAGACAGGAACAAAAAAGATGGGATTGTTAGAAGATACTTCAGTCTCTCTGAAGCCATTATCTCCACTGGCGTGCCCTAGGAAAGTTTCACATTGTAGCCTTTCTCTTTCATGAGATCGTAGACTTTCCTCGCTATCGTATCGAGCCCTTCCTTCGCGGATAGTTCTCCTGCGAAGGTTTTTGGCAGATACGTATCCAAGAACATCCGTATATCGAAGTATTCGACACAGATTGGCGGTCTTCTCACGTATTCCAAGTTTTGACGCAGGCCATCCAGCCACCTATTCTGGGGATCTTTCAGCAGATCAGACTGCATGATGTCTGACCTGGTTGGTGGGCCCCCGACCTTCGTAAACTCGTACTGTGCCTTGTATCCTGACATCCACTTCATGAAGTCAAGTGCATCAAGCTTATTCTTTGATGCCTTAGGTATGTAGAGTCCCCATGATCCCGTCGTGGGCGCATACCTTCCGTTCTTCACGTCCGCTCTCGGAGTTATGCTCGTGTTAAGCAATCCAGGAACCGCGGATTTCTTCGGATCATCAATGCCTGCGACCAGCGCCGCAGGGCCGATGTTCATAGCCAGTTTTCCCGCACGCATCAGTTCACCTATATCGTTCACCCCGAGGTTATGCCAGCCAGGTGGCATGTACTTCGCGAGATCCTTTGTCAGAAAATTCATGGCTTGAATTCCGGCATCGTTGTTAATGACTATCGTCCAGTCTTCACGAGTCTCATCTGCAAATAGATCTGTTCCGAAAGACCTGTGTATCGGCCACCAGTTGAAGTCGACAGGAGGGTTTAGAGGTACGCCAAACCCGTATAAATTCTTACTCGGATCGTGAACCTTTTCACAAATGTTGACTACGTCAGTCCAAGTCTTCGGCGGAGCGAACCCATACTTGTCAAGCAAATCCTTCCTGTAGTAGAAAAGGGTCACGATGGAGAATATCATGAGTCCGTACACCTTCCCGTCTGCCTTCGCCGGCCAGTATGTCGTATAGTGATGATGCAGTAGGTTAGGATCAGGTTTGAAGTTAGGATCAACATCTTGCAGCGGCGTGACGTAGCCTTGGCTCAGAAAGAAAGCCGAGTAGGCGGAAGGCCACATGAACAGATCGTATACCCCGCTACCGACGGTTGCAGCTTCTCTCTGCTTTGCCATCATTGCGTCTAGCGACGGATGGATCTCCCAGTTTATCTTGGTCCCTGTCTCTTGCGGATACAGATCTGTGGTTTGTCGCAGAGAAGTCATCCAAGGCGCTGTTTGAGCAGCAATCGTCAGTTGCTCCACTTTAGCCTTCGTTGTTGTAACAGCCGTAGTCGTCGTTACAGGCTTTGTTGGCGTAGGCGTCTGCGTAGCGTAGTAGGCGGCTCCGGCTGCGGCTGCAAGAGCAGCACCTGCTCCAATGTATAGGAACTTGCGTCTGCTAATCTTCTCATTACCCATTCAAGACACCCCGAATACTGACTGGGCGCTTTGACATTTATCGGTTTTGGTGCCCGCTCAATTTGAGATTGAGTCATATTCGACTGGTCCCTGTGATAGAACGTACGCTGATTTGGGAACCCTAAAACCAAAATACCCGTAAGGGACATAGACAAGACGCACTGCTGATGTGTTGTGATGGATTTTGGCCGACGTAAGGCTTGAGGGCTTAACAAAGCATTTTGGCAGCGTGAAGGCTGTTGATAACCT
This sequence comes from uncultured Candidatus Bathyarchaeia archaeon, assembly GCA_964653695.1. Taxonomy (GTDB): domain Archaea; phylum Thermoproteota; class Bathyarchaeia; order 40CM-2-53-6; family JALHTG01; genus JALHTG01. Next base: position 26,893 of record CAZZFQ010000005.1, read on the forward strand.
GAACCTCCACATACGTGAGAAAGAGTTTCTGACCCTGTTAGGCCCTTCAGGCTGCGGGAAGACCACAAGTATGCGCCTCATAGCTGGGCTTGAAACTCCCACATCAGGGAATATCTACATCGGAGGAAACTTGGTCAACGATCTTCCACCTAAGGATCGAGATGTGGCGATGGTCTTCCAGAGCTACGCTCTGTACCCTCACATGACAGTCTACGACAACATCTCCTTTCCTCTTAGAATGCGCAAGCATCCCAAGGATCAGATCAAGAAGAAGGTCATGGAAGTCTGTGATCTCTTGCACATTAGGGATCTCCTAGAGAGGAAACCGAGGCAGCTCAGTGGAGGTCAGCAACAGAGGGTGGCCCTGGGAAGGGCTCTGGTTCGTGAGCCGAAGGTTTTCCTTATGGATGAACCCCTAAGCAACTTGGACGCTAAGCTTAGGGTCTACATGAGGGCTGAACTAAAGAATCTTCAGAAGAGGATCGGAATAACAACGATCTACGTGACTCACGATCAGGTCGAAGCAATGACGATGTCTGATAGAATCGCTCTCATGAATCAAGGTGTTCTTCAACAGCTGGCCACAACATATGAAGTCTATGATCGCCCCGCAGACCTGTTCGTCGCAGGATTCTTGGGAACTCCACCGATGAACTTTCTTTCATGTAGCCTTACGGAAGAAGGGAAAAAGATGCTACTTGACGCCGGAACCTTCAAACTTGATGTCACTGACTTGAAAGATACTGTGAAATCGGGCGCAAGCTCGTCCGAACTGATCCTAGGCGTCAGGCCTGAGGACATCTCCTTGAAGAAGAGCAAGAGCCCAGAGATGATGGCTGAAGCTGAGGTTTATGTGACAGAGCCCTTGGGGTCAGAAGTCATAGTTGACTTGAAGATAGGCGATGACTTGGTCAAGGTGAAGACCGGCCCTGACTTCGCGATGAACATCGGCGAGAAAGTGTGGATAGGACTCAACAAGAAGAAGATGCACCTATTCGATAAGAAGACAGAGAAAGCCATCATTTAGAAGAGATCGAAGCTCCCAGACTAGGCATGACGCGCGCGGCGTGCGCAATTCAGCAAGTGGGATTGATGAATACATATAGGTTTGGCTACCAGATCATTTTCGGAAAATACCACCCGGCCAAGTATCTCGAATATGCTAGACTTGTCGAGAAACACGGTTTTGACTCAATATGGGTAGGGGACCACTTTCACCCTTGGTTCCATACAGGAGCGAGCGGCGGATCCCCGTGGGTATGGCTAACAATTGCAGCTGAGAGGACCACGAGAATAAGGATCGGCACAGCAGTGACCACGCCTATTTTCAGGTATCATCCTGCAATCATAGCTCAGACCTTCGCCACCCTGGAGGAGCTATACCCTAGCAGAATAGTCCTGGGATTGGGCACCGGAGAGGCGATGAACGAGGTTGTTACTGGACATCCATGGCCACCGTATCGAGAGAGGCTCGAACGCTTGGAAGAGGCCGTTAGAGTGATCAGGCTCCTGTGGACAAAAGACTTCGTAACCTTTGATGGGAAATACTTCAAACTGAAGAATGCAAACTTGTATCTGAAGCCGAAGAGGGGCGTCCCAATATACATGGCGGCCCATGGCCCGAAGATTGCGGAACTCGCGGGAAAATACGCAGATGGCCTGATCACAGTCGCTGCTGTTGGCGCGTCAAAGATATTATTGGCGTTCAATAAGGGAGGAGAGAAATCGGGCAGAAACCTTCAATGCGCTGAAAAAGTATTGACCGTCGCCGCATCTTATGACGAAGACTACGAGAAGGCAATGAAGCACTGCAAGCGCTTTGCACACACATTGATACCTCACCTCTACAGCGGCGAAGTCTGTGACCCGAGAGAGTTGGAGAAATATACTTCAACAGTCAGTGAGAAGGATATCGCCGAGAAATGGATAGTCTCATCAAGTGTGGACGAACACATCGAGAGAATAGAGATGCTCTTCAGGAAAGGCTTCAATCACGTAGATATTTCGAACAGAAGCCCAGACGAGGAGAAATTGGTGAGAGCCTACGGGAAAAGGGTAATTCCCTATTTCAGGGAGTCAGGGCGAGGAAGGAGGTAGGCTGCCGTTTCCTACTCGTATGAGCGCGTATATTGGCAACGCCAATGATTGTACCGGAGGAGGTATAGGTGGGCAAAGTCAAGAACGTTGTTTTGGGTGTAAGCGATTCCCTGAGACGAGATGCCGCACTTGACGTAGGCATTCATAGGGCCTCGAAAGGTTTGGCCTTCGAATGTGTTGCGCAGGCCAATTGCACTCCTGCAGCCATTTCGTCCATTATCACGGGTCTCAACCCTCAGACCCACCTGATGCATCGATTCGACCAAAGCCTTGATCCATTTACACCAACGATTTTCAGCATTCTCAAAGAAAGAGGCTACGAAACCAACTATCTAAGCCTAGGAAGGGATACGCCCATAACAGAATGTCAAGAGGAACCTCTTCTCGGTTACATGAATTTCCCATTTGACCCATCGAAGAAGTTGGAGTATTTTCTGAGAGGAGAGCAACCTTTCGCCTTGTTTCTGCATTTCTGGGACACTCACACTCCATATCTGCTGGAAGACAAGACGGGAGCACAGGTCGATGAGCTGTTCGCTCAGATGTCCAAGGAGGGCAAGCTACCAGAGATGAAGAAGATGTATTGGGACTCAGTGGAGCACCTCAAAGAGAACAAGATCAGACCAATAATCGAGTTGCTGGAGAGACATGGAAGGACAGAGGACACTCTGTTTATCTTGATGGGAGACCACGGAGAAATGTTGGGCGAGAAATATGAGTGGGCAAATTACGATACGGCGCTCGTCCCCGATTCTCCAGTGAACCATGTCGGAGTATTGGTACCGGAGACGATCGATGTCCCACTGATAGCTTTCAATCCCAGCTTGAACACGCCGAAGGAGGAGCTCACTGTCAGGCAAGTTGATGTATTATCCACCATATTGTCGCAACTCGGAATCGCTTATTCACCTCAAGACTTTGAAGGCGTCAACATCTTTGATTTCAAAGGAATCTTGGCATCCTTCTCGATAGGTGTTCATCCTCACACGCCGAGGTATTTGACGAAGAAGCGAGAGGACTGGGTATCATGGATAGATGAGCCTCTTTTCAGACGTGTAAGTGTCAGAGTGCTAGATGATTTCTATGTGTCAACTGAGAGAGGTGAGGTCTTGGCGAATTTTAGGAGTAAACAACAGATACACGATGAGACTAGAATGGAAGTACTCCGCGCATACACGAATAGGTTCAAACATGGAAGATACAAGGGAATAGTCAGTACAAAAAACCCAATCACAAGCGGAAAGGTGATCTTTGACGGGAAAGGAGCTGGAGTGATCAAAGGAGAAGGAGCCTCTGCGGAAGAAGACAGGAGAAGAATGGAAGACAGGTTGAGGAGACTCGGATACATGTGATGCGAGCGTGCCATGAATCATGCGCTAGAGAAAGTGATAAGTCATAAGAGCAGCGAAGAAAGGGCTCAGTGAGCTATCATTTGACAACCAAGATCAGATGGTTAGGCCACGCAACATTTCAGGTCGTTACCAACACAGGTAAGATGATCTACCTCGATCCTTGGATCTCGAAAAATCCTGTGTGCCCGATCAAGTTGGAGGATGTCAAGCAAGCGAACATAGTCTGCGTGACGCACAGTCACGGAGATCATTTTGGCGACGCCATAGAGATCGCGAAGAAAACAAAGGCCTACCTTGTCTGCACTCCTGAAATCGCAAGGTATGCCCAGATCGAAGGGATACCATACGACAAGGGGAATTCCTGCCCTCTCAACATCGGAGGCTCCGTAGAACTGGAGGGAGTCAAGATCGTCATGACTAATGCTGTTCACACGACTGAATTATGGACGGGAAGTCAACTTCTTCCCGCCTCGGGCGCTTGTGGATACGTGATCATTACACAAGATGGTGTTCGGATCTATTTCGCGGGTGATACTGGGCTTTTTGGTGACATGCGTCTCATTGGCGAAATCTACAGCCCGAACATAGCGATCCTTCCGGTTGGAGGAAGGTACAATATGACCATTCTTGAGGGAGCTTACGCCTCCCTTTTTCTGAACCCAGAATTTGTCATACCAATGCATCATGGTACGTTTCCGAATCAAATGGCGGATCTAGAGGAATTCAAACGGCTCGTCAGGTCGCTTTCGATAAAGCCGGAGGTAGTCACCCTAAAAGTCGGTGAGACATTCGAGTACAAGAGGTAACCAGCATCGCCGACCTGTGTAGTCTTAAATATCCTCTCCTCGTACTTTGCATAGGGATCTGAGGTCTACAGTCATGACAGAAGATAGTAGAAAAATGAGCAGGAGAAGTTTTCTCAAGTACGCTGCTGCAGGAGTAGCTGCAGTGGCTGTTGCTGGGGGAGGATATTCTTACTACGCAAGCACACTTGCGCCAAAGGAAGTGATTCCTACGTCTGAAGTCAAGGGTAAGATACTCTACTGGTCTTGGGACACAACCGATGTCGGCATTGTAGACATCAAAGACAGAATCAGCAGATTCACGGACACTTATCCAGGCACTTCAATCGAACTTGTCACGATACCCTTGGCTGATATCAACAAGAAGTTGGCGGCGGCGATCACAGCAAAGAAAGGAATGCCGGATGTAGCTGAGGTCAATGGTCCTAACGTAATGCCATACGCAGCCATGGGGGCTCTCGTTCCTGTTGACGAATATCTAAACACGTGGAGAACTCCGGGACGAGGCAGCAATGCCCCATTCTTGAAAGATGACTATACGGCTGTCTTAGACTACTGTGAATACAAGGATCACTACTACGGGTTCCCAATCTCACAAGGATGCATGACCGTCGTCGTCCACAAGGATATGGTCAGACAGGCAGGATTCAAAATCCCAGGCCTGGACACGCCGAACAATAAGCATGATGGCACCGATGACACTTGGACATGGGAACAGTACAGAGAGGTGAGACGAGCACTGACGGACAAGAGCAAGGATGTGTGGGGTGGCGGAGGATCCGGGCTGACCCCGCATTGGCACCTGTGGTCTATGTTGTGCTATCAACAGGATCTGAAGATAATCTTTCCCGAGCCCAAAGGCAGCGACAAGTACGCCTTGGATTTCGATAGTGATCGAGGTGTCGCCGTGATGGAGGAAATTGCCGATGAGTTCCAGAATACGCTACCCAAAGGTGCTGTTAACTGGGAACAGACTGACTACCAGAACATGATGCAAGCGAAGAAACTTGCGTGTTATGTCTCAAACCCAGAACCTTTTCAATCGGTGATGGCTCAAACGGAGCGGAAGTTTCCTGGAGTCTCAATACCTCCACTTAGAGGAAAGGTGAAGGCGTCCAAGTCTGGCAACAGGAACCTCTGCATATTCCAAAGTCCAGAGGTAAATTTGAGAGCATCACTGGCTTGGTGTCGCTACTATCTGGGAATCCAAGAGTACAAGGGGAAGGTCTACAACTACGCATACAATATCCTTCACTTGCCTGTCCTCAAATCGGATCTCAAGGATCCGAAGTACATGGAAAATCTGAAGGATGACTTGCCTTACTACTATGGTGTCATAGATGGTTCAGCCGTGGGGCGTGCAATGCCGAAACATGTCAACTGGGCCAAGATATCGACCGCTGCAGCGAAATACTGCGAGAAGGCAGCAATTGGCGAGCTGAGTCCTGAAAAGGCAAATCGGGCACTTGTGGACGAAACTTGGCAATATCTCAAGCAAACATGAGCAGCAAACGAATACCATGCTGTCTAGATCGATGGTTCAAACATGCGTCTCAGACGGATCACATCCCCCTACCTTTTTCTTCTACCTCTCATAGCCGTTGAATTCGCCGTCATACTTTTCCCATTGTTCACTATTGTCAGGACGAGCTTTCAATTCTATTTCCTGCTTAGACCGGAAAAGGTCGGAAGTTGGATAGGCCTAGAAAACTATTGGGCGGTCTTTGTTGACAGCCTGAACGCACCCTTAACCTTCTGGAGTCTGAGGAACTCCATCTTCTGGGCTTTTGCGAACACCACGTTTCGCTTCTTGCTGGGAGTTGGCGTGGCCATGTTGCTCAGCCAACCCGTATTCCGGAGACTGAAGCTTACGGGATTGACCAGAGTCCTCGTACTGACCTCATGGGTAACCCCGGGCATAATCGGCATGGCCATATGGAGACTTATGTATCAGTCGACGACTCTTGGCTTCCTCAACGCCGCCCTGACGCAAGTGGGAATTCTCTCGGAACCAGTGGCTTGGCTCGAGGATCCCAGCCTCATATGGCTATCCTGCATAATCGCTAGTGCCTGGAAGGGCTTCCCATTCGTTACGATCGTTCTCTCAGCCGCATTGGTGACCATTCCAAAAGAATACTACGATAGTGCCGCTGTCGATGGGGCAAGTGGGTTACGCAGATTCTGGCATATCACCTTGCCACTGGTTCTTCCTGTTGCCATTCCGACATATGTGACCCAGCTCATGTGGACTTTCAACAACTTCGTTCAAATCCACACTCTGACGCGTGGTGGTCCAGCTGATCGGACAATGATACTTCCGATACTAGTGTTCAGACACGCATTTGAGTATCTAGAGCTGGGTATGGCGTCGGCGCTGGGTGCTTTCATGCTCGTAGTAGTCCTTGTCTCCGTATACCTGCAACATAAGCTTGTGAGATACGGGTAGTGATGACATTGAAGACGAGAACAAAGGATCTTGTTGCCGGTGTGGCATGTCTGACGCTGTTCATTGCGGTTGCTGCCTACATTTGGATTCCCATGCTGTGGATGGTTCTAACATCATTCAAGTCGCGGCAAGACATAGCCCGCGGGCAAGTATGGGTTCCAGAGAATCCGACATTTGAATCCTATGTTAATGCGATCTACAGGGATGAACTACCCAAGTACTTCCTGAATAGCACGCTGGTTGCAGTTGGCGTGGCACTCGTTGCTCTTGCCATCGCCTACCCAGCAGCTTACGCGTTTTCCAGGTACATGCGCATTCGAGGAATGACGACCGCGTCCACATCTGTCATGGCAGTCTGGGCCGTTCCTCCTGTACTTCTCATCCTTCCATACTTCCTGATCTTTCAGATCTCTGGTCTGTACGATACCCGGCTAGGGCTCGTCATAGCCCATATTTCTTTGACCCTACCGATCACGGTCTGGATCTTGAGAGGGTTCTTTGCTGGCATACCCGTCGACTTGGAGGAAGCAGCTATGGTTGATGGGTGTACTAGATGGGGAGCGTTGCTGAGGATTATTGCTCCGCTCACCCTTCCTGGCGCAGCATCAGCTGCTCTACTTGCCTTTACAATGTCTTGGGATGATCTTATTCTCTCATTAGCACTCACTAGCTCTGAGGTTGCTCAGACAATCCCTGTCCGCATTTCGATGTATTTCGGCTATTGGGGCTTCTACTGGCCCGATGTAGCGGCCTTTTGCGTCCTCTCGACGATGCCAATTCTCGTTCTGTACTACGTTCTACAAAGATACTTCATACATGGGCTGACGATGGGTGCCGTGAAACGTTAGAGCCATGGCTCCATCACAGCTGATGAGAAGAAAACAGAGCCTCACTTGGGGCTATCAGCGTCCTAGCAGGTCCTCCGCCCAGTAGAACTGTCCGTGCATCTTTATCAACGCCTTTGGATCCCGTTCCACAAGCGCACCATATGAGATCGCGTCTATCTCTTGGTGACGCATCTGTGGAGCAATACTTGCTTTCGCTTGTTCCTTTGTGCCGAACGCAATGATCTTCCCTCGTTCGTCGCGGATGCAATGGAGGTTCTGGTCAGGGCTCAAATGCTCGCGTGGTGAAGACTCCGAGACAAAAGGTTCGACAGTCCCGGCTGGCGCGTCGAGTTGCTTCAGGAAATTGATGAAGGCCTGCCGCATCTCTTCAGCAACGTCATGCTTGTCAGCAATCAGGTTTCTCTGTTGCATTGGATCAGTTTCCAAGTTGTAGAGCTCTGACATTGAGCGTTGAGGATAGCAGATCAGGGCCCAGGTTTTGGTAGTTATTGCGACTGGCGGAATCGTCCCTGCGGGTCCAGCTCACTCAAACGCTTGAACTTTTCGGATAGCGGGGCTTTGGGACAAAAGTCTAGAATAGTCACTTTTTGAGGATTATGATGTAGGCTCTTTTTCCAATGTGTTTTCTGGGCACGTCCGCCTTGGCCGATGTACCGAAGGGCGTTACGATCTTCTCGTAGATGGTTTCCACCTGATCCCTTAACACCATCCTTCTCTGGGTTAGCACAATCTCCCTCGTGGTCTTAGGCATCCAGCATCAACCTTAAGATATCTATAGATATCTATAAATAGATTTCCCTCCATACACGTTCACCATGGATGAGCAGGAGAGGCTGACGAACAGAAGGTTCCGGATGTTCCTCGCAGAATTCGAGAGTCTCATGGAGGCGTACAGCGAACGGGCCGCTGGAACCGAAACCGAGTTCGATTGGGTGAGGTACGCGAGAGAGAGTACGCCGAGAGGATCAGGTATCTCGCCAAGGAGTTGAATGGGCTCGTAGAGTCGGCATTGCGGCTTCTTGTTATTGAGAGGCCCCGTCTGGGTAGGCCTAGGAAGCTAGACTCACAGGAGAGGGTGATCTCCCTGTTGGTGAAAACGATCTTTCAACAGAGCAACAGGAGAATGTCCGGGTTGCTCTCCCTCTTCCACTCCTTCGGCGGAGTCGATATTGGCTACAAGACTATAGAAAGAGCCCACTCGGGTGAGCTGGTTAGGATCATAATCCACAACATGTTCATACTGACGATGAACAGGAGAGGCCTCAGGGAGGTTGATGTTACAGGTGACGGAACAGGTTACTCTCTCACCATATCCAAGCATTACAGAACCGATGGAGGCAAGCAAGGTGAGAGCGGCTTCGTCTACTCCTTCAACCTGATGGATATAGAAACCGGCCTATACGTCTGCTACGGTTCCGGTCTAAGATCTGAACGGCAAGCCTTCATGAAGGCGATGAGCATGCTGGAGGAGATAAAGACACGGACCGGAACAAAGATCAAGAGCGTTAGACTGGACAAGTACTATAGCTTCCAGTCAACCCTGAACTTCTTCGATGAGGAAACAGTGCTCTACATACTTCCCAGAAGCAACACAACCATAAATGGCCCTACGAGATGGCAGAGAATATTCAGAAGAATGATGAGCGACCCCACCGGTTACATAAGGGAGTACCATAAGAGGCAGCTCTCCGAAAGCGGCTTCTCCGCAGATAAGAGAACCCTCGGATGGAGAGTATGGCAGAAGCGAGATGACAGAATCGACACCGCGGTAGGCTGCCTCGCAACATTACACAACCTACTCAGGATGAGCTATCACTGACTTTTGTCCCAAAGCCGGATAGCGGGTATGAAAATCTTAGAGTAGCCGTTCCCTTACTTTACTGCGTTGTTATGGTCATGGGTCCGGGCAGTCTCTTAGAACCTTATGCCTTGTGCATGTTGGATAGCGTGATTGTCTCATCGGAGCGACCAGCCCGCTTGTGCCTCGAGCACGAATGGGAGGATGGTCGACCTTGGATCCATGACACCATTACAACAACAAAACATGGAGGATGTAACGAAAGGTGATGAGAGTAGGAATAGATGCTCACAAGAAGAGCTGTACGACCTGTGTCTTCCAGGATACTGATGTACTGTCATCTTCACCGTCAGAGACATTTGTCTTCAAGACATCTCGTCAAGGAGTAGTCGAGTTCATGGAGAAGATTCCTGGAGGCGCCATGGTAGCCATAGAATCAAGCACCACAGGCAAAGCAATCTCTAAGCTTCTATCAGGCAAGTATGAGGTTCACATGATCGCTCCACCTGAGAGGAAGCCATCCATTAAAACGAATAAACGCGACGCGGAACGGATCATCAAAGAGGACATGCTTGGATACGTAAGGAGGTCTTACATTCCTTCGCAGCAGATAGAAGAGCTCCGCCTCATCGTATCAAAGCAGATGGACGTGGGAGGAAAGATATCTGCGGTTAAGAATCAGATTCATGCACTCTTGGAGAGGAACCTGCTTCAAAGCGAGTTCGAAGAGCTATCAGACATCTTTGGAGTGGAAGGACTAGAGAGGCTCGGTTCCCTTGAACTTCCTAAACATGAGAAGCTAACTCTAGCCATGCATCTCGAAGAACTGAAACTCTACGCTTCACAACATAGGCAGATAGAGACAGAGATTGCGAAGACCGCTGAAGCAGACGTTGACTGCAAGAACCTGATGAGCCATCCTGGCATAGCATCCTTCGTTGCTGTAGCGATCAAGGCTAGAACTGGAGACGCTTCCCGGTTCCCAACCAAGAAGCAGTTCTGCTCCTATGCGGGTGTGGTGCCGAAGGCAGATAACACAGGAGAACACGTATCCGAACACAACCGCGTGAAACATGGAGACGACGTGTTGAAGTACGCTTTGACATGTGGAGTGAACGCGGCGGTACATGCAAACGCAGACTCAGCCGTGAAGAGATTCTACCTCAAACACTTGGCTAAGGGAAAGAGTCCTCAGGATGCGGAGGTTGCAGCAGCCAGAAAACTCGCATGCATAGTTTGGAAGATCCTCACGTCAAAGCAGAGATATGTGGAGGAGGACAGGTACCTCACAGCCAGGAAGATGCGCAGGCTATCCCAAACAGCTAGGAGGCCTCTCAAACACGCAACGAACCCGGAAGACGTATCAACCCTAACCGCAAGTCTGAAATCAGAAACGGATGTCCTGGAGAGGTATCCAGAGGAGATGCACGTAATGTCGATGCGTGAACGGAGTCGCAGTAAACATAACCCTTCTCGGATCAAAGGTGCATCAGAAGCGGGAGGAGCGGTGGCGAATTGAACATGACAGCTACTCCCTTAATCGATTTTCATGGGAGGCTCTAAGATGCCGAGAAAAACCGGAAAACAAACTCCGACAACCCACCAACCGAATTCTCATCAACACGTAATCCACGTCACTTTCATATATTCGTGTGTTCATAGATCGCGATGTTCAGATTTTCATTTGGTGGATTGAATGGCCGCCGAGGAATATTCCGGAGAGATTCTTAGAGTTGATTTGACGAATAGGAAGTTGGAGCGCTTCACCGTGCCCGAGGAGATTCCGAGAAGTTCTATGGGAGGAATTGACTCTCTTCTGAGATCGATGCCTTTCCTTCGATCAGGAAAGGGTGCCAGAAGGAATATGACCCCTTTTCTTTTTCTTCTACCCCTAATCGTGGTTGAGTTTTCTATCATTATCTTTCCGTTGTTTACTATCTTGAGGATGAGTTTTCAGTCCTACTTTCTTCTCGAGCCGCAAAAAGTCGGGACCTGGGTAGGCCTCCAAAACTATTGGAGGGTCTTCGTTGATAATCTGAACGCACCCTTGACTTTCTTGAGTCTAAGAAACTCAATCTTTTGGTCCTTTGCCAATACTACTTTTCGTTTTGTGCTGGGGATGGCTGTGGCAGTCTTGCTGAACCGATCGATATTCGAGAGATTGAAACTCACAGGACTGACGAGGGTCCTCATCCTCACTTCATGGATAACTCCAGGAGTAGCTGGTATGACCATTTGGAGACTCGTATATCAGTCAACGAATCTGGGGCTACTTAATGGCATACTAGTGCGGCTCAGAATCCTTTCGGGACCTGTAGCATGGCTGGAAAATCCAAGTGTGATATGGCTGTCTTGCATAGTGGCCAGCGCATGGAAAGGTTTTCCATATGTTGCCATAGCTCTAACAGCAGCGATGGCAACGATCTCGAGGCATTATTACGATAGCGCCGCCGTCGACGGCGCTACCGGATTTCGCAAGTTTTGGCATATCACGTTCCCACTCATTCTTCCTGTGGCCATACCGGTATATGTGATGGAGCTTATGTGGACCTTCAATAACTTCCTTCAGATTTATGTGCTGACGCGTGGGGGCCCTGCCGATTCAACCATGGTGCTTCCGATACAGGTGTTCAAGTACGCCTTTGAGTTCGATGAGCTGGGTATGGCATCAGCGCTCGGAGCTTTCATGCTAGTAGTAGCACTTGCCTCGATATACTTGCAGCAGAGATACCTGAGATACTAGGTGGGAAATATGAGGAGGAAAACAAAGGATATGGTGACCGATGCAATCAGCATAGCACTGTTCATCGCAGTCGCTGCTTTCATCTTCGTTCCCATATTGTGGATCATATCGACTTCCTTCATGACACGGCAGGATTTGGCAAGTGGAGAAATCGTCTGGATTCCGATGCAACCCACCTTGAGATCCTATGTCAACGTGATCTATAGGGATCAATTTCTCCGATACTTCGTGAACAGCACGATAGTTGCAGTGGGCGTGACCCTGCTTTCTCTTGCCATCGCCTATCCAGCAGCTTACGCGTTTTCTAGGTACATGCACATGAAAGGAATGGCAACCTTGTCTACGTCGGTCATGGCGCTTTGGGCAATGCCTGCCGTGCTCCTTATCCTTCCATACTTCATTATCTTCCAGACTGTTCGTTTGTATGACACTCACCTAGGACTGATCATTGCGTATGTGTCCTTGACCTTGCCGATTTCGGTCTGGACCTTGAAAGGATTCTTTGCTGGCATACCTGTCGATCTAGAAGAAGCGGCTATGGTCGATGGCTGTACTAGGATGGGCGCATTGGTGAGGATTGTCTTTCCAACCACTCTTCCTGGCGTTGCATCGGCAGCGTTATTAGCTTTTTCGAATGCCTGGCAAGACCTCGTCCTTGCTCTAGCGCTCACTAGCTCCGAGGCGGTTCGGACGATTCCACTCGGCATTTCGATGTATTTCGGCTATTGGGGTTACTACTGGCCAGACGTAGCGGCTGCCTGCGTCTTCTCCATAATGCCAATTCTCGTTCTGTACTACGTTCTTCAAAGGTTCTTCGTCCGTGGGCTGACGATGGGCGCTGTAAAGGGGTAAACTGGCGTATTAGCAAGCGATTCATGGAGATCCTGTACCATGTGTGCGCTCTGCTAGAAACTGATCGGCGACGCTTCGTCGTGGTATGGGGCTAACTGCCCCTTTTCCAGTTGTTGTCAATGCGCCCACAGCATTCGCGAACTTCGCGCACCTGCGGTGATCCCCCCCTCCAGAATTCCTGCTAGAAAGGCGGCGTCGAAAGCATCTCCCGCGCCTGTGGCATCCACGACGTCTACATTGAAGCTTTTCGTTTCGAAGACTTCTTTCTTCGTTGCAACCAGACAGCCGTTGACCCCTAGCTTAATGACGATGGTACCTAGACCAAGCTCCAAGAATTATCTTGCAGCATCTTTAGCGGAATCGGACGAAAACAGGATGGAAGCATCCTCCACACTTGGAAATACTATGTCAGCAAGACGCACCGCGCGAAGAATAGTACTTCTTGCCATTTCAAGAGACCAAAGCTTCAGTCTGACGTTCGGGTCGTAGGATACGAGAACTCCGTTCTTCCTCGCGGTCTCCATCGCGTGAAAAACTGCTTTTTAGCGCGCCAGCTTGGACCGAAATTACTTCAACATGCAAGATAGCTCCAGAATGTGGGTGAGCGCATCCTATCTGGAAAACCCTTCTTTATCAACGACAAAGCAACAACCAACATCGTTATCAAAGACAAAAGCACATGTGACAACACGTTTCTCAGACCTCGCGTTCGAAGCTGACACAACCCGAAATATGTCTTCAGCCGTGAAACAGTTCTCTCCACAGAAGACCGTTTCTTATAGAGACGCTTCAATCGCCATGGACCATGAGATCTGAACCGTCTATCAACAGCCCGCGCGAGAAGCTTATGAATGGTTGTATGGCCGACGATGACTGGGCCTTCATTCTTGGCATAGTTCTCGAGGTAGCCTTCGATCTCACATGGTCCCCAGCATCTCTCCCTGCGAAGCTCAAGGATCAACTTAACAGTCTCTTGAGGAGTCTCCCAGTAAGTGTGAGGGGTTTTAGGTTTGACGCGTAGACCCTCCTACCGATGTTTCCTGTAGAGACCCCACCAACGATCAACAGTCTTCTCACTGATCCGTAAAGCGGAAGCGATCTTTGAAACTTTCCAACCCTCAAGCTTCCTACGAACAATCCATCTCCGTCTTCTCAGAACCTCATCCATCAATAGTTCCCCACATTTCTGCCCAACTTCTTCGTAAGTCATTTATCTAGGGACAGATGTGGGTGGATAGTTCATACTCAGCTCAATACGGAAACAAATATATGTTGATTGCAGAATGTATGACATGATAAACTTATGACCGAGAAAGGGGACAAGCTGAGTAGGAGGAGTTTTCTCAAATTTGCTACTGCAGGAGCGATTGCTCTCGCGGCTGGTGCGGGAGGATACTACTACTATACGAGCACGCGTGCACCGGAACAGCCGATCTCCACGTCAGAAATCAAAGGTAAGATAGCCTACTGGCAGTGGGACACAACCGAAATAGGTGTCGCCGATACCAAAGAAAGGATCAAAAGACTAACAGATAAGTACCCTGACGCTTCAGTCGAGCTCACCGTGATGAACGTAACGGATCTTAACAAGCGACTAGGCACGGCGATCGCGGCAAAACAAGGAATACCAGACGTTGCTGAGACCAACGCCCCCACGGTCTTTCGATACGCAGCAATGGGGGCCCTCGTGCCGCTAGATGAATACTTGAACATGTGGAGAACTCCGGGACGAGGAAGTGATGCGCCCCTCTTGAAGGATGACTATTTTCCGTTTCTCTTGGCGTATGTGAATTACAAGGGTCACCACTACGGCTTTCCGATCACTCAAGGGTGCAATCACGTCGTAGTCCGCAAAGACATGATTAGAGAAGCAGGATTCAAAGTTCCTGGCTTGGACACATCGAACACAAAGCACGATGGCACAGACGACGCTTGGACTTGGGAGCAGTACAAGGAGGTAAGACACGCGCTGACGAACAAAGCGAAGGGTATATGGGGCGGCGGAGGAAGCGGGCAAAGCCCCATCTGGCACTTGTGGTCTACGTTGTGCTATCAACAGGATCTGAAGATAATCTTTGAAGAGCCAAAAGGAAGCGACAAATATGTTCTGGACTTTGACAACGATCGAGGAGTCGCCGTAATGGAAGAGATCGTCGATGAGTATCAGAATACTCTTCCAGAGGGCGCTGTCAACTGGGAGATGACAGACTATCAGAACCTGCTAAAGGCTAAGAAGCTCGCATGCTACGCTGGAAACCCAGAACCGTTGACCTCGATGATGAGAGAGATGGGAGGTGACTTTCCGGCAGCGGCAATACCTCCACTTAAGGGAAAGGTGAAGGCAACCAAGGCAGGCAGCAGGGTCCAATGCATATTCAATAGTCCAAACCTAAATCTGAAAACCGCATTGGAATGGTGTCGTTATTGGATGGGAGTGCATGAATACAAGGGTAAAATCTACAACTACGCCTATAATATGTTTGCAAACCCTGTATTGAGGTCAGATGCGAAGGATCCCAAATATCTGGAACTGTTGAAGCCTGACCTAGGTTGGATTTATGGTCTCCAAGACGGGGCCTTTGTAGCACGCGCTCTGCCATCTCATGTGCAGTGGGGTAAGATATCTGACGCGGCGGCGAAGTACTGCCAGTCGGTAGCGATTGGCAAGATGACCCCTGAAAAGGCAAACAGGACACTCGTAGACGAGACTTGGCAATACCTCAAAGAAACATAAGCAACAGAGGAGCCCGCCTCCTTTGAGATCGATCGTTCGATGAAGAGAAAGCTTCAGGAGGATTCCGACTCCCATCTTTTTCTTTTGCCTCTTCTCATTGTTGACGATTCTAGAGATGAGTTCTCGATACTATTGCGACAAAGACATTTGCAGTGTTACCTTCCCAATTTCGCTTAAGTAGTGTGAAGTCTTTCAACGGAGCAAACTCAGTGGCGCAGAACCTAGCCATTCGCTCTTCCAGAAATACAACATCCAGTTCACTAGAACTGCTTGCGTACACATTCCTAGGATTCTTTTGATTCTCATTCCCTACTCTTAGCGCGCGCGAAGTGTGCGCGCTACCACGTATGTGCAGATGAACGGGCACGCTCGCAAACACATCCGGCAGAGCTAGTATGCGTGGATTCTTGCCAACATAGCGCTCTGCTTGCCTCAGAGCATCAGCGATCGCGGCCGTTGATATGCATCCCATGGCCCGAGCGTGGCCAAGTTTTCGCGCCCCCGGTATGAAGATAGCCGAAGTATGTTGCCACGCTACACCACCCATGTACAACATAGACATACCATGCCACGGGTGATAGGCGTACGCATGACGATACCTTTCGATGTATTCCCTATTGTGGGCGATCTGTTCCTCGAACCGTGTCGCTTCGGTTTGGTCAAACGCATTTTGGAAGTGCTCGTATATCTCACGATAAGATGGAAACCATTCATCGTTGAACCAGCCATCACAGATAGACGGCGCAACGATGACTCCTTTAACAGAAGATGAGAAACCAGTGGGCCATTCGAAGAAAATGTGAAACATGGCAAACTACGGGGAGACTAGCCTCAGAGCCGTGTCCACTCCTAGCAATATTGTGACGATTCCAACGATGAGTTTCAGACGCGCACGTTCAGGAATGAGCACAAGTGGATCTTTCCAAATTCAAGATCGCGAGCCTTTTTTCACCAAATCTTCCGCCCAATAGAACTGTTTATGAACTTTTATCAATGCTTTGGGATCCCGATCCACAAGTGAACCAAAGGATATTGTTTCTATGTCCTGATGACTCATCTGTGGCGCGATACTGGCCCGAGCCAGTTCCTTTGTTCCGAAGGCTATTATCTTACCACGATCGTCACGAATACAATGCAGAGTTCTCTCAGGAGTTAAGCATTCTCTTTTCGAGATTTCGAGGAGGAACGGATCCAACCACTCTTTCTTTACATGCATTTGGTTTATGAACTCAATGAAAGCTTCACGCATCTCTTCGGCAATATCGGGCTTCCGATCGATGAGATTAGTCTGCTGTTTGGGATCAGTGTCCAGATCATAGAGCTCCGACATTGAGCGTTCAGGGCTGCAGATCAGCGCCCATCGTTCATTCGTTACAGTCACAGGGGAGATTGCTTCCGCTGGTCCTGCCCAACCGTCTTGGGCGGCCGCCTCCATCAACCCCTCGTGGAAACCGCTTGCTAGGAATCGACTGGAGAAGGCGTATTTGTGAATGGCCTCAGTTTCCTCAGTGATGAGTGGCAGAATAGAGGAACCATGAACTGTCTTCGGAATTGGAACTTCGAAAAAGTCAAGAATAGTTGGGAGAATGTCTTGCGGTTGAACTATTTCTTTGATTCGTTTTCCTGATCCGAACCCCTGAGGATGCCAGACTATGAGGGGAATCCTTGTTGTGGTCTCGTATAGCTTGCCCAGGCTACCGCCAGGTTTTCCCTCCAAGTTGTGCTCGCCGAAAAGATGACCGTGGTCCGTCATGAGGATGATTAGTGTGTTCTCTCTTATTCCGAGCCTTTCTGTTGTGTCAATGAGTTGCCCAACCCATGTATCGACCATTGTCACCTCTCCAGCATAGAGAGCGCGTACGCGTTTCAGTTCGGCCTCAGTCATGTAGTCGCAGCGGCCATAACATGGGTAGATATTATTCTCAACCTCTTCTTTGAGATCAGCATAGCGTCTTAGGTAGTGTATTGGCGGATCGAATGGTTCGTGTGGATCCCACACATCAACCCACAGGAAGAACTTGTCACGTGTGTAGTTTCGCTCCAGCCACTCCATCGCCTTGGTGATCGTCTTCGGCGCCATGTAGTCCTTTTCATACTGCCAACTTGAACGATTACGAAGATGTTGCCTAACCTTGCCCACATTCTTGAACTTGTACGGAGCACCCGGCAGTGGAGTACGTATCGTCGGATCCGTGATGTAGGCGTCAGCGTGGTGGCCGCGAGTGAACCACCATCCAGAGAAGTCACGCATGAAGTTTCCGTAGTGAACAGGAGGAGGATCGAAAACAATCTGGGAGACAACGCCATGTTCACCTAAGATCCCCGGCAAAGTAACGTCTCCGGGTTTCAGTGTCCCCCATCCTCGATCGGTAAACGTGCAGTCTCCAATAATAAGATCGTGGCGATTAGGAACCGTCGGGTAGGAGGCAATGTAGGCCCTGTCAAAGACAGCTGACTCCTTAGCCAATCGATCTATGCAGGGGGTATGGATGTCCTTCGCTCCATAACAGCCTACGTGATCTCTGCGTAACGAATCACTCAGAATGAAAATGACATTCATCTTTTTGCTAAACCACCTTGACTAAGCCTTGGCACTATCCTACCGAATTCTTGCGTTTCTAAGTCTATCTAGTGATCTTTTTATTGTTTCCTTCGTTTAGGGCAGCAAGCGCAACAACAATAATCACCTGACTGCCGCTTTCCGGGTTTTCTGGGTTCGTGCTAGTGTGTGCTTGCTACTACTAGCCTCCCTCAGTTATGGGCATGAACCATAGTTCGCCGTATTCTGGCTTGAACTCCAAGACGCGCTTGAGTTCGCCATCCTTTCTGGCTGCAATCCAGCACTGCTTTGTAAGTTTCATGAAGTAGTCTCTAGCTTTTTCAACATCAGCTTCGTTTTCGCTTTCCCATACGAGCCTTACACGTGCCCCCTCTTCGTAGACTTGCATCTGATCTTCATCACGCAATAGTCCACGCCACTTTCATATATTCGCATATTCATACGTTGTGATGTTCAGGTTCTCAATTGGTGGATCCGATGGCCTCGAAGCAATATTCTGGGGAAATGCTGAGAGTTGACTTGACGAATGGGAGACTAGAACGCTTCACCATATCCGAGGACATTCTGAGGACTTTCATAGGAGGAACAGGGCTGGGAGCGAAATTCCTCTATGACGAGACCCCTCCTGGGACTGAGTGGTCTGACTCTCAAAATCGGCTCATATTCGCTGCGGGCCCTCTAAACGCCACAGCGATAGGGGGCTCAGGATCCGTTTCAGTCATCTCTAAAGGATCGCTTACCGGTGGCGCGGGATGCAGCCAAGCGAACGGCTACTTCGGGGCATATCTGAGGTTTTGTGGTTTGAATGGAATCATCATACAGGGAGCGTCCGAGCGTTTGCAGTACCTCTATGTCGACTCGGAGTCTGCCGACCTAAGGGATGCCGAATGGCTCAAGGGCTTTGACACATATGAGACCGCTGATTTGGTGAGGCATGAGCATGACGCTAAAGGACGCGAAATGGCTGTGGCATGCATAGGCCCGGCCGGAGAGAATACTGTCAAGTTCGCAGGAATCTTCTTCGATCAGGGTCACTCAGCATCTCACAATGGCCTCGGTGCAGTGATGGGATCAAAGAAAATGAAGGCAATTGGAGTAAGACGCGGAGAGAAACAGATATCGATTCACAGCCCTGAGCTTGTTCGATCTGTTGCTGCGAAGCTTGTTGAAAATGTAAAGACGCAAGCGAAGGATCTATATGAGTATGGGACTCTGAAAACCATATACCGAAATGCCAAACAGAACACGTTACCAGTGAAGAACTACGCCACCAATCGGTGGTTGATTGATGCGAAGGAATGGGAGAAGTTCAGTGGCGAGTACATAAGAAAGTTCTCGATTGGGCGAAATCCCTGCTGGGCCTGCCAGATACATCACTGCGACATCATGAAGATAGCTGAGGGTCCCTATGCAGGTGAGGTGCTGGAGGAACCAGAATACGAACAGTTCGCGGCTTGGTCCTCAGCCATAGGCCAGACAGATGTGACTTCAGCCATGATGCTCAGCAAGGAGGTTGACCGCCTAGGCATGGAGACTAATGAAGCCAGCTGGGTCATAGGACTAGCAATGGAATGCTACGAGAAAGGCATACTGACAAAGGAGAAGGCAAACGGCCTCGACCTTTCATGGGCTAACGCAGAAAGTGCGAGACTCCTCCTCAACTTGATCGCCAAACGGCAAGGCATCGGCGATATTCTTGCTGAAGGAGCGATGCGCACGGCAAGGAGGATAGGTGGTGAAGCGCCAACCTTGGCCATCCACACACTGAAGGGAAACACACCTCGAGGCCACGACCATCGGAACAGGACTACAGAGCAGTTTGACACCTGCATATCGAACACAGGCACTTTGGAAACCACCGGTGGCCCGACCGCCTTAGGCGCGTTTCCTGGATGGGAAGAGCTTGTCGCCGCAAATCTTCATGACAAGGGGGCCATGATGTTCGAAGATTCTCTGGTCACATGCCGGTTCAACACCAGAATGAATCTGGAGCTCCTGTGTCAGGCGGTGAGCGCCGTCACAGGATGGAACTTCTCATGGGAAGAAGGATACCAAGTAGGGAGAAGAATCGTCCATCTTCTTCGAGCCTTCAACACAAGGCATGGCGTAGCTGGAAGGACCCTAGATAGGCCTTCGCCAAGGTACGGCTCTGCGCCAGACTGGGGAGAAGCCCAAGGGAAGAGCCTTGAGAAAGTCTGGGATCAGATGTTGGACAAGTACTATGCTGGGATGGGTTGGGATAGTGATGGCAAACCTCTTCCTGAAACTCTGGAGAAAAGCAGCCTAGGATATGTGGCAAGAGACCTGTGGGAATAGCCCGAATGAGGTTGCGCAGGTTTATGATATCGTCATGACGTCTCTTTCTGATGATGCCGCTGTCAAAGCCATCTACCTAGGCAAGAGATAGCTCCACCAGAGAGGGCAGGCGCGCGTCGGTTTATCGAGATGAGCTTCATTGGGAAGTTGATATATCGAAGATCTGTTGCTATGATACAGCAAGTTGGCGGAGAATGAGAAATTGCCCAAACTCCTGATATTGTTCGACAGCCAAACGGGCAACACTGAGAAGATCGCGAACGCGATTGCTGAAGGCGCCAAATCCGTTGACAAGGCCAAAGTAATTATGAAGAAGATTGGTGACCCATTTGGACTGCATGAGTTAGCAGACTCTGACGCCATCGTGTTTGGGTCACCTACCCACTACTCGGGGACAAGCTGGAGAATGGATTCATTTCTCAAACGACTGCAGGAGGTCGAGGTCGATCTAAGTGGGAAGCTTGGCGCCGTCTTCTGTTCCTATGGCTACGCACGTCCCAAGATCGCATATTTACCGCCAACAAGCTTCGCTCTGGCTGTATTGCCTCTCTACACATTTCTGAAATCAGTAGGTATGAGAACGATCGCACCTGCTCTCAGGATACGTGATGAGGACGTTGAAAAAGATCTCTTGATATGTCGAGAATGGGGAAGAAAGATAGCTGAGAAACTTGTAACGGGCTCAGCTCACTTCACCTAGGCTCAATCCTGAATTGGGGACACGTGGCCTCATGGACACTTCGTGACGGAGCGCCACACGCTACACTGAACTAATGAAACGGAGTTATGCTTTTTCCTCTAGGGGAGGTAGTCCCGCCTGCCTTCTGACGAAGTTCATTGTTTCTAAGATGCCGCGCTCCATAGGATACTGAGGAGTGAAGCCAATCTCACTCTGGAGAAGGCTGTCATCCAGTTTGCAGGAGAGACCTAAGGTGCCAGGCAATAGGGTGATGTCAGCATAGCGCGCGCGCTGACCATTGGAGACCACCCTGAGATACGGAAGCTCTACCCAGGCTGTCGGCATACGGTTGCGTCAAGATATGATGGTATGAACTCTATCTTGTCTCCGATTTCTATCTGTGTCGGTTCTCTCAGTTTCAGCAGAGTGTTTTCTGCGTGCAATTCGTGTACTTCTAGGCTGTTGGTCCCAAGAACTTTCGGTTTGCCATATGCGGAACTCACAGACATCATTCCGGCGTCAGCAACCACTATGCCCTCAGGTTGTTTGCTGATGACCGTGGAAAGTACGGTAAGAGCGCAGTCAAACTCTGGAACATGTTCGTAGTATCCTGCATCCATCAAGACGTATGACCCGGCGCGCACTTCAGTCACTTCTGCGTTGCTTGCGCATGCGTCATAGGTTCCTGTGGAACCTGTTGAGATCTCCTGAACTGATATGCCAGACCTTTCCATCAAGCTCTTTGTGTCTACAAGAAGGCCAATCAGTCTTTCGCATTCTCTTCTCCTCTTGTCTCTAGGTTCAATCCACGATATGTGTCCTATGTTGCCCAGCACGCCCTTCAGACGAAGTCCTTTGAGGGATTTGATGTACTTAGCTAGCTTGAGAGCAGGTTCCCCAGGCTCAACACCAAACCGTTGGGCACCAACATGGACGTCAACGAATACGCCCAAGGCCACTCCTTCCTTCATAGCAGTTCTAGACAGATCGTCAGCGTTCTTGGTGTTGTCTACTGATACAGAAACATCAGTATACTTTGCGGCGTTCACAAGTCTTTCAATTTTGCTCGGTGTCACAACTTGATTTGTCAACGTTATGTATCTTATCCCAGCCGCCGCCATGATTTCGGCCTGTCTGACTTTTTGACAGCATATTCCTTTTGCGCCTGATTCGATTTGCCTATGCGCTATCCAAGGCACTCTGTGAACTTTCGAATGTATCATCAGCCTTGCTTTCTTTCCTCTGAAGAAACTGGCCATAGTTGATATGTTCCTCTCCATGATGTCTAGGTCTATGAGAAGTGCAGGTGTGTCCATCTCTTTTTTTTCAATTCCAATTCGGTTCATGTAGCAGTCTCCTCATGGTTGCCTTATCGTAGTTGTGGGGCTTCTGTATATCAGCTTCTGTCTCGGCCTGTGCCATGCTTCACTAGCATCTTGGTGTCTTATTGCCAGATAGCGTCCTC
>CAZZFQ010000006.1:0-34963 GCA_964653695.1 uncultured Candidatus Bathyarchaeia archaeon
CTGGGACGTAGTCAATGAACCCCTTCTGCTCTGCTCTTCGCAGCGCAAGTTCTGCCTCGCTACAGCATGGAACAACTGCTGATCCTTTGAACTGCTCTGCAATCTTTCCGAGGAACTTCTCTGCGAATGGAATGTCCATTTTGTTAGCGATTATGAGCGTAGGCTTCGAAAGGATTCTTATCTTCTCAGCAAACTCTCTCACATCCTTATCTGTCCACTTGCCGATCTCTTTTGACTCAAGATCGGTTGCCTCAAGAGCCTTCCTGACCTGCTCAGACTTAACCTTCAGGCCCGTCAGTTCCTCGCTGAACGCCTCTTCAGTCGTAGCCCGATCCCTTTTCATTCGTTTTGCGACTCTCTTCAAGGTCCTCTGGATCGTAGCGGCAAACCACATGACCAGTTCTTCCTCGATGTCACAGATGTCGAGGACCGGGTTTCCCATCCCTGGCTTCGATATTCTTCCTTCGGCATCAACCCCACCTGAGGCATCAACAATGTGCAATAGCGCGTCAGCCTGCGCAGCCACATTCAGGAACTGGTTGCCCAGCCCCTTTCCTGCCCAAGCCCCTTTGATCAACCCTGGCAGATCTATCAGTTCGACAGGAATGAACCGCCAACCGTCCATGCATCGAGAGTTCACCGGGTTGTCCCTCACCCCCAACTCCCGACAGGCACAGAGCGTTCGCACATCGGCGACGCCAACGTTCGGCCTCTTCGTTGTGAAGGGATATGTTGAGATCTTGGCGGATTGAAGCGTGGCAGCGTTGAAGAACGTGGTCTTCCCAGTATTAGTCTTCCCGATGAGCCCTATTCGTATCATGAACCATACTTTGACCACCGGCCCTTAATAGCATTGCAAAAGCCCAAGCCACAATTGATCCCCGAAGCAGTTTCAGAACATTATTAAGGATCTCAAAGGCCAAAACCAAAACGATCGCTGTCACATGGTAGTGGCACAAGATGAAGATCATCAAGATTGATTCTGTCCCTTCTGAGAAACGATCCGGAGGAATCTTTGTTGGAACGATTGAATCAAGATCACTCGTAAGCGAGTCCATTGGAGCAAGCGACCTGAAGCTCGACATAATCACTTTTCCCCCAGGAGTCAGGAACAAGCTGCACAGACACACCTACGATCAAGTGTTGTACATCCTTGCTGGTGAAGGTATAGTGGCAACCGAAAGTGAACGGAACATCGTGACGCCAGGCGTAGCAGTATTCATTCCTCGTGGAGAGCTGCATTGGCATGGAGCCACAGAGACAAGCTTCTTTCAACACATTTCGATTCTTCGTCCCGGAGAAACAAAGTATTGAGGGCACCGGATCAGGAACGTAGAGCTTCCATCGGAACTCCGCTACTCTTAATAGCGAACAGTTCTGTCTAGTCCATTCTATCCGCAGTCGTGGTTTCACGTGGCAAAAAGGATCGTCATATGTCCAAAATGCAGAAGGCGATTTGACGTATCATATGCACGAGCTTTCGCGTGCGGTGGCTGCCCGTCATCAACTAGGGGGGAGTGCGGACTCATAAAGTGCCCCTCGTGCAGCCATGAGTTCCCAGCGTGAAGGTGATCAGATTGAGCGAGCGATATAGAAGGATCATAGTCAGGTGGAAGTCTGTGAGGGGATTATTAATAGGTTTTCTTCTGACGCTCGCCTCAGCTCTCATAAGCGTACTGCTCGTAGGATATCTTTCTACTCTCGGTCTGGAAGAAAAGGTTGAGTTGGTTCGGATTGGGGCGGTGAGTCTTCCAATCCACATTCTATTCTTGCCTTCAGTGGGGATTGCGCTTCTCTTCATCTTCGGCTGGATCCATCTTGTCCAAGAGACTGCCTATGTCCGAGCGATTCCTGGCCCAACTTTGGAGGAGAAATTGGTCTCCATTAGAATGGTGAAGTACGCGGCGCTCATTGTAGCCATATTCGCGTCATCACTATTCATACCCTATCTCTTAGGTTCTGCATTGTTCCTTGGGTTTCTGGGAAGGGTGACGCTTTTCGCGAAGTTCCTTGAACCATACGCCCTCCGGGCAATCACCTTAATGTCCTCGTTCCAAGTCCTTGACGAGAACTCGAAGTACCTTTTGTCGCTGAATCTTGCAGCTCTCATGTCAGTCATTTTAACACTAATCATTGCCAGACGAGGAAGAAGGACTCTCTTGGCCAGGCGAAGGTAGATTTGCTATAGGAAGATAATTGTATGTCTCATGTAAAGTGCTTGTCAAAGAACTCTAGCTGAGTTCAGTCTTGGTAAAGTGATGCTTCTTGCCTACGTTTCGATCAAAGATTGTGGACATCTCCACCAGAAGTCGTCTGATTCTTCTAAATGCCAAAGATGCCGAGCAACTGGGGATAACGACACACGACAGGGTCAGGTTGACGAAGGATGAACGCTCGGCTCCGGCAATCGTAAACACGACAGAGACATTTGTCGGGCCCGGAGATGTCGGGGTCTTCCTTGACACGGCGAAAGAGCTTCAGATCGTTGAGGGAGACGCAGTAGATGTTGCTCTTCTTCCTCCTCCAACCTCGGTTCAATACATTAAGAAAAAGATGCGTGGCGAGAAGCTTGCAAACGAAGAGATCAACAGCATAATCAAAGACGTGGTTGACAGGACCCTAGGCGAGATTGAGATCACCGCTTTCATCACTGCCGAGCAGCACCACGGAATGACCATGGACGAAATCGAGGCTCTTACGAGAGCTATGGTCAATCACGGGTCGACCATAGATTTCCAGCGGCCAGTCTTTGACAAGCACAGCCTAGGAGGCATTCCAGGAAACAAGGTTACCTTATTGATAGTGCCGATAGTAGCTGCGGCAGGCTTACTCATCCCTAAGACGAGCAGCAGAGCTATCACAAGCCCATCAGGGACAGCGGACACGATGAGCACGTTGGCGCCAGTAGATTTCACAGCATCCGAGCTCAAGGCAATAGCAGCGAAAACCAACGGAGCCATCATCTGGGGGGGCAGTCTCAATCTCGCGCCAGCAGATGACATATTCATCGGAGTTGAATATCCCCTGCAGATAGACCCAGAGCCCCAGATGCTGGCGAGCATAATGGCAAAGAAGCTAGCAGTAGGAACCAATTACCTAGTCCTAGATCTTCCAGTAGGAAGAGAAGCCAAGGTAGAAACCTTCGAGCAGGCCAGAAGCATATCAAACCAGCTCATAGATCTCGGCGAACGTCTTGGCGTGAGGGTCAAGTGTGGAATAACATACGGCGGTCAGCCAGTTGGATACAGTGTCGGCCCGGCTCTGGAAGCCAAGGAGGCACTCCTTGCGCTCGAAGGCCGGGGTCCAACAAGCCTCGTAGAGAAGTCCACTGCTCTGGCAGGGCTTCTGTTCGAGTTGGCTGGAAAAGCTTCGAAAGGGAAAGGCCAAGACATGGCAAAAGAGCTGCTAGCTTCGGGAAAAGCGCTGAAGAAGATGCGGGAGATCATTGAGGCTCAGGGAGGAGATCCCAAAGTAGGGCCTGGCAACATTCCAATAGGCGACAGTAAGGCAGAGATAACCGCCCCATGCGACGGCTATATTACTCGCGTATCAAACAAGGCGATTACGGAGATCGCCAGAGCAGCAGGAGCACCAATCGAAAAGGGGGCAGGCGTGGTCTTCTATGGCAAGGAAGGTCACAAGGTGGAGAAGGATCAGAAGATCCTTGAGATTCACGCTGAACGGGAATCGAGACTTGATGAAGCGTATCAGCTCGCCCTCAAGCTCAAACCGATCACCCTGGAAGGCATGCTTCTGCAAGAGATCCCGGAGCTGTAAACCGTGACTGTGATCAGAACTTCAATGACACTATTATTCGTTCAATCCACGACGCCAAATGAGAATTGAATGTGACATATCCCTATCCAATGCGAGGCCATGTCATGAACAATACTGCAAGAGAGAGTAGCTCTTTCCGAATTGCAATGATGTTTGCAGGATCTCTTGCAGTCGGAATTGCCCTGCTGGCTGTCTTTGTGTATCTTGTAGGATTCAAAGAGATAGTGGACACAATTCTGAAGGTGGACATTCGTCTGATGTTCTTGGCGTTCATCCTAGATATGGCCGGTCTACTTCTCTATGGATCTTGTTGGTACGTTCTACTTCGAGCTGGAGGACTGAATATACGTTTTCGGAGTTGCATATCCATCGCACTTGCAGGGATATTCACGTGCTACGTAACTCCGAGCGGCTTCTTCATGGACGCATCCAGAGTTCTCCTCGCTTCCAAGGAATCCAATGTAAAGATCGGAGACGGTGCCGCAACAGTGATCCTTCACAAGATAATGTTTACTTTGGGGTTCGTGACGTTCGGGCTGCTGTCAATGACTATGCTGTTCGTGACCAGTGGTCTCTCTCATCCTCTTGCCCTAAACCTTCTTACCGTCACGATGTTGGTTGTCATTGGAACCATCGGAGTAGCCCTACTCATAGTGAAGGCAGACAGGCTGGGAAATCGCATCCAAGGGGTGACTAAGGGCGTCAGGTCACTACTGAGCAAGGTGGCCGGAAGATACTATCCAGCATTGCTCTCGTCGTTCGGCGGTCTGACAAAGGACTTCAGAAGGACATTCGTGAAACTCGTGAAGAGCCCTAGAGCGATCCTAGCCTCCTACGCTTTAGCCCTGAGCTACTGGACCACATCAGTTCTAATTCTCTATGTCGTCTTCTTGGGGTTAGGTTACAGCATCTCAATTTGGATCATAATGCTGACAATCTCGGTGGGAGACTTCGTCCAGATGACTCCAATTGCTATCCCCGGGATGCTTGGAGTAATCGAAGTAGTTACGACCACAATCCTTGTAATGTTCGGCACTCCTCTCGAAGTTGCTGCCTCTGCTACTTTACTGGCGAGGATTGCAACATTCTGGTTTGACCTTCCAGTCACAGGTGTGGCAGCTTCGTACTATGGCGCTAAGTACGTTGTGGGACTGGCCACGGGCACATCTCGATCCTTCAAGTAGTGCGCCAGCTCCGATTACAATGCCTTTTTGAACGCCTGTATTACATACACTGACGACTGAACCTCGCAGCGGTGAAACAAAGCGTCAAAGCCATGTTCTCTGTGTCAACGCAAAGCAGCCCCATCGAGCGACTTTTGCGAAACACACAAGACAGCTGAGTCCAACATGAAGCAGAGATTCAAGGAATGGGCAAGAGCCTATGATGGAGACATATCAATGAAGGAATACCTGGAAAGAGTCGTTGGACTTCCAGAAACTGGAGAGAGAGCCAAAGAGGTCGCAAGGCACCTGCTCAAGAAGTAGATTGACTTGGCAACAACACTGGTTGTTTCCGAGAAGCCGGACGCAGCCAAGCGGATAGCTGAGTCGTTAAGCGACAGAGGTCAGGTTCTGAGGCACATGAAGAGAGGTGTCCCGATCTACGAGGTTTCCAGGCCTAGCGAGAAGGTCTACGTCTGCTCGGCCCTTGGGCACCTATACTCCGTCGACCAGAAGCGGGGGATAACCCGAAGAGCCCATCCGGTCTGGGATCTTACGTGGAAGCCCAGGTATCTGACGGAGAGGAGTCAAGAGCGGCTGCGGACTTGGATAGACCAGATTCGTCAAGTATCAAGGGAAGCCAATTGCTTCGTGAACGCTTGCGATTACGACATCGAAGGCTCAGTGATTGGGGCCATGGTCCTCAAGTACGCCTGCAACGGCGCCGATCGAAATGCCAAGAGAATGAAATTCAGCACTTTAACAACAAAGGAGCTCCAAGAAGCTTATGCTAACTCGTCAACAGGCCTCGATCAGACTCTAGTCAACGCTGGAATGTGCCGGCACGAGGTAGACTGGGTATACGGCATCAACTTATCACGCGCACTCACTGATTCCGCGCGCGAGCATGGCAGGGTCTACTCCACGCTGAGCACAGGCCGAGTTCAAGGCCCAACCCTCAGATTCATTGTGCATCGCGAGGAGGAGATCAACTGTTTTGTTCCTTCTCCCTATTGGACGATAGAAACCGTAATCAAAGTAGGCGACAGTACGATCAACGCGCAATATGAAAAAGAGCGAATAGACTCAAAGAGTGAAGCTGACAAGGTGGTCGCAGACTGCGAAGGCGAATCGGGAACAATCACAGATATTGACAGCCGCAGGTCGAAGATCTATCCGCCTCCCCCCTTCGATCTGTCTGCACTTCAAGCAGAAGCATACAGACACTTTGGACTCAGACCTAGCTCCACTCTCGGAATAGCGGAACGCCTTTACCTAGACGCTCTCATAAGCTATCCAAGAACGTCAAGTCAGAAGCTACCTCCCAGCATAGAATACCGCAAGATTCTGGAAAACCTGTCATCTTTAGAAGAATACGCTGCAAAGGTATCCGTAGTCCTGAGTCGGCTAGGGCTTAGTCCCACCGAGGGTCAAAGATCCGATCCGGCTCACCCAGCAATATACCCTACAGGAAACATGCCCCATCGTGCATTGGAACCGCGTGAGCGGAAGGTCTACGATCTCATTGTGCGCAGGTTCGTAGCGACGTTTGGGGACCCGGCCATCAGGCAAAGCGAGAAGGTGTCAGTCTCAGTTAGGGGGTACATCTTCTATCTCAAGGGAACCCGCATCCTGGCCGGCGGATGGACAGATCTTTACGAGCCGTATGCTGGCTTTGAGGAGATACACCTTCCGTCATTAAGGATCGACCAGATCGTTGACATAGCGCGCATCGTGAGCGCGGAAAGGTTCACTCAGCCTCCGTCACGATTCAATCCAAGCAGTCTCCTTAGGCTGATGGAAAGAGAGAACATCGGAACGAAAGCGACACGCGCCGACATGATTGACACGTTGTACAACCGGGGCTACATAGTCGGAGAGAGAATGACTCCAACTCCATTAGCCCTCAATGTAATCGATGTCCTAAAGAGATATTGCCCGAAGGTCGTCGAGACAGGCTTTACACGTGAACTTGAGGAAAAGATGCAAGGCATTGAGTATGGTAAAGAAAGAAAAGAACGCGTACTAGTAGAAGCGATCGAACATCTCAGGCCGGTCATGGCTGAGCTTGAGGCAAGAATCTCTGAAGTCGGCACTGAACTCGGAAAGACTATCAGAGAAACAAGGCTAGCGCAGATCACTCTTCTCTCTCCATGTCCCCAGTGTGGTTCAAGGCTAGTGGTCGTTCGAAATAGCAGAACGGGAAAACGTTTCATCGGATGTACAGGACGATGGGAGAAGAATTGTACATTCTCTCTACCTCTACCGCAGATCGGTGCGCTAACGTTGTCAAGGAAGTCTTGCGCCAAGTGCGGCTTCGAGCTAGTCATCGTCAAGGCGAGGGCTCGCAGGCCCATGATTTCCTGTCCGATGTGCTTCATGGAGAAGAGGCGTAAACAAGCAGCTCAATCAAAGCAGACCCTTGATGAGCGACATGGTACAAAGGATACTGCATGAAGCCGGGGCTAAGGATCTTGACACACTCAGCGAAACATTCAGAGCGATTCTCATACCAGAAGGCTTATTTTCAAATCACAATGGTTGGATGGTAGATAGGCGGGCAGCATATGTTCCTGGCCTTGACGCAGTTTTCGCTGGTTCAACAGATATTGCTGATCATGACGACCGGGATAACGGTCATGGTGGGAACATACGCGGTCAACTGGTGCATCCTTGCGGTAATATCGATTAGAAAAAAGGTTAAGCCTCCTTCAGCGCCAGTCGTTCACGAATGGCCTACGGTTTCGATCCATCTTCCAATCTATAACGAAAGGCCTGTCGTGTCCCGTCTCCTAAATTCATGTGTCCAACTGGACT
This sequence comes from uncultured Candidatus Bathyarchaeia archaeon, assembly GCA_964653695.1. Taxonomy (GTDB): domain Archaea; phylum Thermoproteota; class Bathyarchaeia; order 40CM-2-53-6; family JALHTG01; genus JALHTG01. The sequence continues at coordinate 7,758 of CAZZFQ010000006.1, forward strand.
ACCCGCGAGAGAAGCTGGAGATTCTGGTCATCGATGACTCAACTGACGACACGACGGAAATCGTCAAGGCGTACTCTGCACGCTTTCCAGACCTTGTTAAGGTAATCCGCAGGCACTCGAGGGAAGGGTTCAAGGCCGGAGCCCTCCAAGAGGCACTGAGTAGAAGCCATGGCGATTTCATCGCCATATTTGACGCTGACTATGTTCCTCCCCGTGATTTCCTGAGGCGCATGATTCCCTACCTGTATGTCAGCAATGAGATCGCGTTTGTTCAGGCAAGGGTGGGCCATCTGAACTCTCATTCCACATGGGTAACTAAAGCGGTGTCACTCGCCATAGACGGGTTTTTTCTCGTAGAGCAGAGAGCAAGATTCGCCGCAAATCTTCTCCCCCACTTCCTTGGCACAAGTGGAGTGTTCAGAAGAGAGGCCATCGAGGCTGCTGGCGGCTGGTCTGCCGACACACTTGTTGAGGATCTAGATCTTTCTATTCGACTCCAACTAGCAGGCTGGAAACATCTGTACGTACCCGATGTTGTATGCTCAGGAGAAGTTCCTCCGACGATCTCCGTGTTCGTAAGACAGCAAATGAGATGGGCAAAAGGATTCAGCGAATGCTTCAGAAAATACTGGAGAACTATTCTCTATCATACAAGCCTATCACTCTTCCAAAAGGTAGAGTGTCTCTTCCAGCTGGCATGCTACTTCATCTTTGTTCTGGGTGTTGTAGGGTTCTTCCTGGAGATTCCCTACTACCTAATCTTCCCCTGGTCTTTCCTGCTATACGATTACTGGAAATGCAGCGTCGCTCCCGTGGCGATCATCGCTTCTGTACCCATCTATGCTGCGCCAATCTTGGTCTACGGCCTAGCCATAGCTGAGCTCAGAAAAATGGAGAAGATCAGCATACGTCGGGCATTCCATTTGATCTACTTAGGCATCGTGGGATACATCGTCTCTTGGGCGGGCGCTCTTGCAGTCATTGACGGCCTAATGGGAAGGAGATCTGCGTTTCGCAGAACTCCGAAGTATGGCTTGATTGACAGGTACTCGCGGGTAAACATGAAACGTTTAGCGGGTAACTGACCATTTCTCGTTATTCTTTTTGGACGACATCACTTGAACTCGCGGCGTTTGTCGACCAGAAGAAGGCCTGCGAAGGCCGCCAAGATTACAATGAGTATGTACGACGTGTTAGCTGTCAATGTGCTCATGTTCGGATTGAATCCGCTGACGTTGGTTGAGAAATTCAGTGTGGAGAGTTCCACTGCGAAAATTACGGGAACAGATATGGCTGAAAACCATAAAGACCAGCGTTTCATCATGAATACCCCAGCCGCCGAGGCAAGAGCCAGACATCCCTGAACATAGAGCGGCAGGCAGTACTGATCGTACAGAAGGACGAAGACGAAGGAGTAAAGCGCAACAGCTACAAAGTAGACTGAGGCAAACCAAGAGGCAAAAGGGCGCATAATTTTCGTTGTTTCCGTTGCCATACGAGTTCACCGGTTTTCCGTCTATTACCAGAAGAACATAACATAAATCTATTGCTCGCATAGGAGAGTGAGATAGGGAAAGTAACTTGAGCTTCCTCTCTCTCCACGTGTCGCAGCCCTGCGTTTTCTCAGGTAAAAGTACTTCCTACAAAGATGCTGTATACGTGGTCATAGGCGTCCCGTACGACAGAACTAGCACATATAGATCAGGGTCGAGATTTGCCCCTTCAGCGATAAGAGAAGCCTCAGCCAACATAGAAACTTTCAGCATGAGAGCAGCAGTAGATGTAGAGGATCTCAAGATATGCGACGCAGGTGACATGAATGTGACTGATGATCCCGCCGAAACGATTGAGCGGATCCGATTGTTGGTCCATCAGGTTGCGGCCGATGGGAAGATCCCAGTGATCTTGGGAGGAGAGCATACAGTTTCTCTCGGAGGAGTGAGAGCTCTCGTCGGGACCGATGTTGTGAGCTTCGATGCGCATATGGACCTTAGAGACGAGTACAATGGTGATCGTCTTTCTCATGCATCAGTCATGAGAAGAATCTCGGAACATGTTGGCCTAGATCGAATAGTACAGATCGGAACACGAGCAGTGTGCAAGGAAGAGTTGGAGTTCTCCAAGCGCATCTCGTACATCTCCGCCATAGATCTGCACAGAAACACAGTCGAGAGAAGCCTTGACGTGCTGCGAAAAATACTCGATGGACGCCAGGACCTCTACGTGACAGTGGATATGGACGTTCTAGATCCCGCATATGCGCCTGCAGTCGGTAACCCCGAGCCTGACGGCTTGTCTCCGAACATTCTGCTGTCGCTGCTCCAAGAAGTCTGCAAGAAAAACGTGATGGCCATCGACCTGGCCGAGGTCACTCCGCACTACGACAGTGGGGCGACAGCGGTACAGGCAGCGAAGGTTCTGTTTGAGTCACTATGCTACATCGAAACTCGACGAAGAAAATCTTTTCTGACCTAATAGGGGCTAGTGGCCTTGCTGGTTGAGGGCCTCTTTCATAACCGAAATGAGTTGTTCTCTGCTTAAGACTCCTTCCGCACGCTTCACTCCATCCACAACAATGGTCGGGACTACTTGGACTCCGTATTTCTGTGCCAATGGTTCGCCTTTCTCGGACCAAGCGTCGATTTCCTCTATCTCAATAGTTTTTTCCAAGTCCTTGACTAGTTCATAGAGGATCCTCTTGGTAGGTAGGCAGTGGGGGCACGTTCTCGAATAGAAGAATTCTACTCTTATGCGCAAGTTCTTCAATCTCCGCGCCATGAGATCGACCGGTAGATGCCACGATGAGTTCTCAATGTCTTGTCTGTCTCTCACATTTGACTTCTTCGATATATTTCATCTACTCGGAAGAAGTTTGTGCTGGTTCTCTCAGACGGGAATCCCAACTAGTAACTTGGGTTAATACTCCTTCTTCAAGGATGCAATGAAATAACCATTACAGTCGTCGAGGTGAGGGTACAGTCTTTGACATGCGCCCAGGCCTCTTAGCCCCTGATGTCCAATGAATGGAGTATGCTCCTCCAGCTTGAATTCTGGCTTCAGCTTCAAGAGTCGCTCTATCTGAAGCTCGTTCTCTTCGATCGTGATGCTACAGGTCGAATAGATCAATCTGCCACCAGGGCTGACGGCTTCGATGCCAGCGCGGAGTATGTCCCTTTGAGTTTGACAGAGCCTGCTCAATGCTTCGGCTGTCATTCGCCATTTCGAGGATGGCATCTTTCCAAACGCTCCGGAATTCGTGCACGGTGGATCCACAATGACCAAATCGAAGGAGTGCTTGATCGGAACCCCCTGTCGGGCATCAGCCACTATCGGGAGAGCGCAAGAGACATTGCACCGTTTCATCTCTTTCTTCCAGACGGCCATCCTTCTGCGCGAGTAATCAATTGAATAGATATCTCCGGAGTTTTCGGTCTTGAGCGCAATGTGAGAGGTCTTTCCTCCAGGTGCCGCGCATAGATCAAGGACGATGTCGTGTTTCTTCGGATCTGCCACAATCGTTGAGAGGTAGCTTGACTTGTCCTGAATATTGAATAGCCCCAGGTGATAGGGTCTTGTCCGCGTCAAGGGTTTCCGTGTCTGGACGACTCGAAACAGTCCTTGAAGACCCTGCACGGGTGCAAGTGTCACACCTTCTCGCTCCATTTCGTCGACTAGCGATTGTTCAGCGCCCCGAAGACTGTTGACTCTAACGTAAGTGGGAGGCGCCTTTTGTGTCGCCTTCAGGAATGCCAGCGCAAAGCTTCTGCCAAATGCCTTGTAGCAGTATGACACGAACCAAGTCCTGTTAAGGGTTGTCAGACCAGCCCGTTCTAGTTCAGGAAGACCTCCAAGGAACTCTCTAAGGTCAAAGGTCAATATCTTACCGAAAACGAGCTCTATATCTGCTAGCGTTGCCCATCCCAAAACATGCCTAGCTGCCTCTACCAACGCGATGGAGTCTTCTCGAGTAGACTTCCGCAAAAGCGACCACCAAATGAATATTCTGAGAAAGTTTCTCTTGCCCAGATCTAGATTATCAAGGAACTCTTTCGACAGAATTGAACAGGCTATCCTGTCAACAAGGTTCAGGGCACGAACTGTTTCGATAACAAAAAGGAAAGCAGCCCTCAAGGGGCCTACGTCTCGGATGCCGAGCTGCCTTATCGTCTTTACGAATGCGAGTCTTTCGCTAAGTCCTTCAAGCTCCATCCAGCTGAGACTCTCCACCGCAACGGCAACAGAATCTCTGAGGAATCGATAGCTCATGATTCCCCCCTCCCGAAGAGCAATACATGGAGATCCGTAGATCTACTTTTCCTATGATTTGCTGGCCGAGCGGTAGGCGTCTTCGCCATTCCCATGAGCGCCGGAGGCCCCTTCCGCCTGTCGAAGAGGATTGGATTGTGTAGCGGTCTTGGCGTGTCCTGGCACTTTGGAACTTCTTTGCCACTGACCTCGAAGGCCTTGACCCTTCCCACTGGTTCTGCGACGACCAACATGGGGGCGTTCCTCTGACCGGCAATAGCTCCTTCAGACAAGCCATACTCGTCTTCCGTCACAAGGTGACGACTCCTCTAATAGGATCTAGACATGACAAGTCGCTCATCACGCAACGTGCGCCCTGGCAAAATCTTAGCCCGAAAAGGCATATGAACTTACTAGGTTGTTGAGACAAGAATCTGATACAAGACGAGGCAAGCAAGAGCGGCGGGCGTCCTTGTCAAGCCTAGATAAGTACCTTGCAGCAGGTGGGACAAAGCAGGAACCTGTATCCAACATTGTAGTCGATCCGAAGCAGTCTCTGGTATTCAAACCCAGAACACCATCGGAGGTTCGCAATTGCTACCTCACATCCGTCGAATACGATGGAGACAAACGTCTGGCTTTCGTCAAGTTGTACAACCCTGAAACACACACGATACATTTTTGGTATGATGACACTGATCATAAACCCTACTGTCTTTCAGATCAGTCTATCGAGGCTCTGAAACAGAATGAAGCACTGGTGAACCATCCCGGGTTCGACCACTTCCTTCGAACAACTAAACATGACGGCCTGAATGATAGAGAGGTCGAGATGACAGTCATTGCTGCCAAAGACCCCCTCAGCATAGGCGGGCGTCCATCAGGTTCCATTAGAGAGATGTTAAGGGTATGGGAGGCTGACATCAAGTACGTTGAGAACTACATATACGACAGAGATCTGAAGCCGGGAATGCCTTACAACGTACGAAAAGGAAAGCTCCTGCCCACACCAGTTGGAACCTCAAAGGAAGCATGCAATTCCATAAGTCTCTTCTTCAAGGACGAGCCCCAAGACTACCAGCAACTAGCACTTGAGTGGATCGGTCTCCTTGAGTGCCCAGTTCCAGAGATTCGAAAGGCTGCGCTTGACATAGAGGTCTACTCTCCAGTGGCAACAAGGATCCCGGATCCTGAATTAGCCGAGCACCCTGTCATTTGCGCCTCAGTTCTCGGTTCTGATGGAGCTCGACGAGTTCTCCTACTCAAAAGACAGGCGATTTCTGAAGGTGCTCTTCAAAAATTGGAGAATATCAAACTGGAATACTATGAATCTGAGGAGCGCCTCTTGATCGAGATCTTCAAGGTGTTGCTCGACTATCCTCTCGTTCTAACATTCAACGGGGATGACTTCGACCTGAGATACCTTTGGCATCGGGCTCAGAGACTAGGCTTCAGAAGAGGTCAAATACCTATCGAAATGGCAAGAGACTCTGCTCAGTTAAGGTATGGGATACATATCGACCTCTACAAGTTCTTTTTCAATCGATCAGTACAGGTGTACGCATTCGGTCAGAAATATCGCGAAAACACTCTGCAGGAGGTTGGAAGCGCCCTCATTGGACTGGAGAAGAAACCGTTGGAGGCAGCCCTGCCCGAGCTGTCATATGCAGAACTGGCTGAATACTGCTTTCGTGACGCAGAAATAGTGATGGCGTTGGCTTCGTTCGATGATAATCTGGTTATCAAGCTCATAATAGCATTGTCACGTATCAGCTTCATGAGTATGGAGGATGTGTCTCGGCAAGGTGTCTCAAGTTGGATTAGAAGCATGATGTACCATGAACATAGGAAAAGAGGATACCTCATTCCACGTGCAGACGATATTCTTCGCCTGAAAGGAACCACAACGACTGAAGCCATAATCAAAGGCAAGAAGTACAAAGGGGCGATAGTGATCGAGCCGATTCCGGGGGTTCACTTTGGGGTCTCTGTTCTAGATTTTATGTCGATGTACCCTTCAGTTATCAAGAAGTGGAATCTTGGATATGAAACGGTCCTGTGCAATCACGAAGAATGCAGATGCAACACCATTCCTGATACGACGCACTGGGTATGCACAAAAAGAAGATCTCTCGAAAGTATCCTCATTGGGTCCCTTCGTGATCTCAGAGTCAAGTGGTACAAGTCCAAATCGAAGGATGCAAGCTTGCCCTCATCTGTCAGGAGCTGGTACAGAGTAATCTCCGACGCATTGAAGGTTGTGTTGAATGCCAGCTACGGTGTATTTGGCAATGAGAACTTCGCCCTCTATTGCCCGCCAGTTGCAGAGGCCACTGCCGCCATAGGACGTCACGCGATAACTCAGACAATCGAAAAAGCGAGATCCTTGGGCCTTGAGGTATTCTACGGAGACACAGATAGCATCTTCTTGGGCACGCCAAGCACTGACAAGTTGGAGAGCCTCACCGAATGGTCAAAGACCAACCTAGGAATGGAACTCGAGGTTGACAAGAGTTACCGCTACTTAGCACTCAGTTCCAGAAAGAAGAATTACCTTGGAGTCTATCCTGACGGAAGTGTCGATATCAAAGGTTTGACGGGAAAGAAGAGGCACGTGCCTGAATTCCTCAAGCGGGCGTTCTATGAGATGATCGATGCGCTAAGCCAAGTTCGATCCGCAGAAGAGTTCGAAATCGCGAAGGAGAAGACCAAGAGCATAGTTCGCACATGCTACACGAACCTTCGCAACCGGAAATACTCCCTCGAAGATCTGGCGTTCACGATAATGATCAGTAGGCCCCCGGAAGGATACACGAAGACTACACCTCAACATGTCAAGGCCGCAAAACTACTCCTGGCAAAAGGAATAGAAGTCCGCTCAGGAGACCTCATTGCCTTCGTTAAGGTCAGGGGAGAGCCTGGCGTTAAACCGATACGCCTCAATCCCTCGTGGCAGGAAATAGACCTTGAGAAGTACCTTGAATACATCGAATCCACTTTCGAACAGGTCTTGGATGCCCTTGAGATAGACTTCCACGAATTGGTCGGTGGAACGAGACTAGAGTCGTTTTTCTAGGCGAGAGAACTGTGTGCTTCTATCTAGAGCATAGTTCGGATTGGATGCAAACTGAAGATCATGAAAGCCCCATTATTGGGGCTTTTAGTCTCTTGGAATCGGAAACAAGAGAGCTGACTGACACTTAAACGTCTGTCGGCCTCCACAGTTCGAGCAACTAGTGCCGTATCATTCCATGACTCTCAGAAATTGTCCGAGACGGGCGCAGGAGCACGTTCCGGTACCAGGCCCCTCACTACATGTCACGATAAGAATAATAGCCAGAAGGAAAGTCTCACAAGTCGGGGAGAATTTGAACTGATCGCAATCAAAGGCCTGAAAGGCATGCCCCAGATAAGGGAGGGAGACGATCTCGGTGATCAGATAGTCCGGGCTGGAAAGGAAAACGGAGTGACGATTGAATCTGGAGATGTGCTCGTTGTGACACAGAAGGCAGTGTCAAAGGCCGAGGGACGTACCGTAGACCTGTCAACTGTCAAGCCTTCAACTCTTGCCAATTCAATCGCGCTACAAATGAACCGTGACCCGAGACATGTCGAAGCCATCCTGAGAGAGACCTCAAGAATTGTAAGAATGAAAGATAATCATCTGATAGTCGAGACGAAACATGGATTTGTCTGCGCGAACGCCGGGATCGACAGGTCGAACATGAAGGGCCAAGATCTCCTCTCTCTCTTACCAGAAGATCCTGATAGATCAGCCAAAAAGATCAGACGCCGGCTGAAGGAGCTTACAGGAGCTGACGTTGCAGTCATAATCTCAGATACATTCGGTCGGGCATGGAGAATGGGGCACGTTAACTTCGCCATAGGAGTTGCAGGAATGAGACCTTTGAGAGACTACCGTGGCGAACCCGACATGTTCGGTCACACGTTACGTGTCACGGTCATGGCTGTTGCTGACGAGCTGGCATCAGCCGCAGAACTTGTCATGAACAAACGCGATGGAGTGCCCGTGGCGTTGATCAAGGGCTATCGTTACCCAACGGGAGAAGGCAGCGCGAGAGAACTAGTCCGTCCAATCGAAGAGGATCTGTTCCGATAGAAGTCAGTGAGCATTGAGTGATAAATCCCTGCCAACGCAACAACGTATCGTCGTCAGGAGTCTCCGGCCAGAACCCATCAAGCCGAGCCCTGGGTGAGCCCTATTCACAGCTTGTACAGCCAAGCGTTGTTGATACACGACTGGTGGACTATTCAGGTCAGATACCCAGATAGGCTTTCCTCACCCTATCGTCCTGAAGAAGCTCGGTACCGCTTCCTTCTAGTGTTATTCTGCCGTTTTCAATAACGTATGCTCTGTCTGCCAGTTCAAGTGCTTTCTTCACGTTCTGCTCAACGAGTAGTATTGACACTCCTTCCTCGCTTACTCTTTGCAGGAGGCTGAACATTTCCGAGATGAGCTTCGGAGCCAGTCCCAGAGACGGCTCATCAAGCATAAGCAACTTCGGTCGTGACATGAGGCCTCGCCCTATTGCAAGCATCTGTTGTTCTCCCCCACTCAATGTTCCTGCGATCTGATCTTTCCGTTCCTTCAGGACTGGAAAGAGCCTAAAGACGCGCTCGAGGTTCTCCATTCGAGTTGTTCTTGCTTCCTGCAGGTAGCTTCCGAGTCGGAGATTGTCAAAAACGGTGAGCTTTGAGAAGAGCATTCTTCCTTCTGGCACCAGAGATATGCCTCTTTCAACAATATGATGAGGAGGCAGCCTGTCGATCCGTTGTTCAAGAAACTCAATCACGCCTGTCTTCGGCTGAAGAAGACCCGCTATAGTCTTGAGTGTGGTCGATTTTCCCGCGCCATTTGACCCTGCAATAACCGTAACCCCTTTCTGCTCGATTTCAAAGGAGACCTCCCACAGTGCTTGGACATCTCCATAGTATACGTCGATTCTATCAACTTTGAGCATGTCATTCCCTCCCAAGGTACGCCTCAATAACGGCCTCGTCACGGGCCACTTCTTCTCCCCTCCCTTCTGCTATTTTCTTCCCATGATGGAGGACAGCTACTCTATCTGCCACAGGCATTATCAGCTTCATAACGTGCTCTACGATGAATAGTGTTGTCCCGCCATCCCTGATCTTCCTAAGTAGTCTTATGACATCGTCAATTTCAACTGGGTTCAAGCCTGCGGCCACCTCATCCAGCAGCATCAGCTTCGGTCCAGTCGCCAGAGCAGACGCCAATCCGAGACGCTTCCTGTCAACTATTGTTAGGCTTCCCGCTAGAACATTCTTCTTGTCTGCTAGCCCTACAAATTCAAGGGTTTCCAGCGCCTTCTTCTTACCATCTTGGGTCCGGTCAGTTCGAGCCAGAGCGCCTGCAGTCACACACTCTATCACTCTCATGCTGTGAAATGCCTTCACGATCTGGAAGGTTCTCGCCATCCCTTTCAGACAAGTTTCGTGGGGTTTGAGCCCGCACATGTTGTAGCCGTCAAAATGAATCTCACCAGAGTCCGGTTTGTAAAACCCTGTCACACAGTTGAAAAGCGTTGTCTTGCCCGCACCATTCGGCCCGATGAGGCCAACTATCTCTTCTTTCTCGACTTCGAAACTCACATCGTCAAGAGCGACGAGGCCACCAAAACGTTTGGTGAGTTTTCTTACCTCAAGCAAAGCCAAGAGCTAACGACCTTTATGAGCGCGCAACTCTTGGGAGATAACTCGCAAGAGCATCGAAGGCTTTTTCTACCCAGCCAATGACCCCGTGCGGGCGAAGAACCGCTACTCCAACAGTCAGTAAGCCAGCTACCACGTAGTCTAGACCTCTTCCTCCGACATATGCGCGACTGAGTTCCATTATGGGATGAATAATAGCTGCTCCTACAACTGGTCCGCCTAGAGTTGCCATCCCTCCTACAACCGCGCCCATCAGAATCTCTGTCGACACGCCAACCGCCATTACAGTATCCGGTGATATGTACAGGACGTACTGCGCGTAGAATGTTCCCCCAAATGCTGTAAGAGCCGCACTGATCGCCGCGGCAATCACTTTGTACTTGAAAGCGTTTATGCCAAGACTCTCAGCCATTTCCTCATCATCCTTAATCGCAATGAAGTAGTATCCCAGCTTTGATTTGATGATCCGCCGTTCCACATATAGAATAGCCACCAACATTGCAAAGATTATGTAGTAGTAGCCGAGCCTGCTAGAGTGGAACTGGAAATGGTACATGGAGTCAGGTACGACAGGCATCAAGAGACCCCATGCGCCCCCCACAACTGACCAGTTTATGAAGGCCACCCTCAAAATCTCTGCCAATGCAATTGTGGCGATCACAAAGTAATGCCCCTTCAATCCTAGTCTGAAACAGATGACCCCCACCAAAGCTCCGAACGCAGCTGCAATAATCATCCCAGCAATTGCCCCGATCCAAGGCGTCACAGCATAGAACATGTAGAGAGCGGTGGACACGTAGGCTCCTAGCCCCATGAACGCTGAATGCCCCCAAGAGAGTTTTCCAGTGTATCCACAGCCCAAGTTCCATGCCGACCCCAAATACGCGAACAATCCCACCATTATTGCTACGTGGAGAATGAATGGGGTCACGAGCGCCGGCAACAGGAGAGCAACCGCAATCAGAATGATGAGAAGGAAGCGCCTCTGAGACATCTGGAAGGCGACCATCCCCGGTCACTTTCCACCTCCAAAAATCCCTTGAGGCCTCAATGCAAGCACGAGAAGGAAGACAGATTGGTATATCGCTTCTTTCCAAGAAGGCCCAAGAAGGAACGCCCCTATGCCTTCAGCAAGCCCGATCGTTAGGCCACCAGCTACAGAAGCGAGAACATCTCCACAGCCGCCGACCACAACGACAACGAACATTTTCAAGAGAAAAGCTGTTCCGACCATCGGATAGGTATAGTAGAATGTTGAGGTAAATACGCCTGCGATACCCGCGCAGGCAACGCCCACTCCGAACACGATCGCGTATACTCGCTTTACATTTATCCCCATAAGTGCCGCCGCCTCCCGACTCTCGCTGGTGGCCCGAATCGCGACACCCAGATCCGTTTTCTTCAGAAAGACGTATAGTGCAGCCACAACTGCTAAGGACCCTATGTAGGAGACCAAAAGCGGCACGCTCAGGTTAATTCCTGCAAACCTGAGAGTGCTGTCGGTATAGGGATTCAGGATCATCCTATAGTCTTCTTTCCAAACAAGCAAAGCCACGTTCTGGATGACGTACCCCATCCCAATGGTTGCGACGGCTTGAATAAACTGAGGTGCTCCAAGCAGCCTGTCGATTATGAGCTTTTGAGCAAAGAAACCTGCCACAAAAAAAAGGGGGATGTTAATAAAAATAGCGAGAAGCGGGTGAACGCCATAAAGTGCGAAAGACCAGTACGTGACATACATGGCGATCATCATCATGTCAGCCTGTGCGCAGTTGATTACATCCATGACTCCGTAGATCAGATTGAAGCCAACTGCTACGAGAGCGTAGATTCCGCCTAGCAGAATCGATGAAATTATGACTTGCGCCATCACCGCTATGTCCGTCGTCCGTCACCCTGTCCCGCTATCTCTTTCACTCTATGCCCAAGGTGGTTTCTCAGACAACACGTATGTCGTAGTCGCGACTTCAAATGGCCATATAGTTCTCCATTTGCCATCGATCAGTTCTGTTATGATGCCCAGACCCAGAACATTCTGCCCGTTTTCATCGAACTTGATTCCCTTCCATGGCATCGACACCTTTGGCTCTGACCAGTTGGTTGCAATCAACGCCTTCCTGATGTCGTCAGGCTTCAAGGAACCGGATCTCTCTAAGACATCAACCAGCAGCGTAGCGGCGGTGTATGACCTCGCCATAGTCCCGTCCATGTCTTTCTGGTATTTGGCACGAAAAGCGTCGTTCGCCTTCTTAATTGCGTCTTTTCCTCCGCCAAGGTCCGCACAGAACACTTCACGGCTGAACACAAAGTACGCATCCTTTCCCAAGGTTCCAACATAGTCCGGATGGATGTGCCCCGCGTCGTTCGCAACCCAGAGCCTCGGCCAATAGCCTTGAGTCTTGAACGTCCTAGTGAATAGAATCGCATCTGAAAGGTACGATGCTTGCATCAAAACATCATGCGGAGTCGCCTTGAGTTTCAGTACTTCGGATGACAGGTCAACCGCGTTGGCGGGGTACGCCATATCGAGTACAATCTCGAATCCGAGTTTCGGAGCGTAATCTTTGATCACCTTAGCTGAGTCCGTTCCCCATAATGTGTTCTCGTACACAATCGCTATCTTCTTGAAGGATTTGCCTTCCTTCTTTCCCACGTCCACTACGAAGTCAACCATGTTCTTGACAAGAAGCTCATCGTGTGGTGTTGTTCTGAAAAACCATTTGAAGCCTCGTGCATGTAATGAGGGAGATGTGGAGTCAGGGTTGAGAAATGGGATCCCATATCTTTCGGCGACTTCGCTTGTTGTGGCTGTTACAGCGCTTCCATAGGAACCTACTAGGACATGTACTTTCGCCTCAGTTATGAGTCGTTCAGCTTCGGCTGCTCCTGTCTTCGGATCTCCTTTTGTGTCACCTACAAGAAGCTCTATCTTTGATCCTCCTAGCGACTTTATTCCTCCAGCATTGTTGACTTCATCCACTACTAGTGTGAAGGCATTCACCTGATCTCTCCCGATGAGCGCCTGGGCTCCCGTGACCGGCCAGACTACGCCAACCTTGACTGCGGGCTTGGGAGTTAGAGTAGGGATGACGTACCCGTAACCGATTCCAACTATTATCGCGACAATTACAATCGCGACTATTCCATACTTTGCCTTCTTCGAAGCAAGAGACATTTTCTTTCCCCCAGAAACAACACGTGCTAGACATCTATAACAGCTTTTCCATTGCGAGCTGTGCAAGCCTCAGAACCCCGGAGTATAGGTGAACAACAGACTCCGTATAGGCCACCTCGAGTACCGTCTTCGATAGAAGTCTCAGAAGGTTAATGGGTCACTCAAAGCAATGCTAAACTCGAAGAAAGATATGTACAGGATAGGTCTGATCCTTCCGTCTTCAAACACCACTATGGAACCTGAATTCAACCGCATCATGTCAGCTTATGCAACAGTTCATTCAACTCGCATACGTCTTCGGGAGGTTACTGCTTCTCAGCTTGAGACAATGGAGAGAGAAACCGAGCACGCCGCTGGGCAACTGTCTGACGCGAACGTCGATGTCATATGTTATGGATGTACAAGTGGCAGCCTATTCAGAGGACTAGGCCACGACAAGGAGATAGTCCGAAGGATCGAGAAGGAGGCGCAAGTCCCCGCTGTGGCCACTGCGGGAGCTGTGGTTGAAGGTCTCAAGGCACTTGAGGTCAGGAGGGTGTCGGTGGCAACTCCTTACACAGAGGAGATTGAGCTTTTGGAAGATAGGTTTCTGCGCGACAACGATTTCGAGGTAGTTAGCATCAATAGCCTGGGCTTAGCCAAGAACTTGGACATAGGGGCACAGGATCCTGATATAGCTTATGCACTAGCAAAGAAGGTCTGCAAAGGCGACTCCGAAGGAGTATTCATCAGTTGCACGAATTTCAGAACGGTCGAGATAGTTGGAAAGCTTGAAGCTGAACTCGGCAAGGCAGTTGTTTCAAGCAACACAGCGACCGCTTGGAAAGCGTTACGGCTTCTCGGCATTAGGGATAGTTTGCTGGGTTATGGCAGACTCTTGGACTTGAAGTAGACATCTGCGAACCCAGTATTCTCTTGGTGCGCAGAAGATCATTGTGAGTGTTGATATTCACAAACATATTGAGATCTGAATCAATCTTCCGGATCGCCTCCGTTGATAGATAAAGAGCCCTCGCAAGAGAGAGTATCATGGCCCTCATGTCGGACCGTCCCTTTCGCAAAGCCGTGGTACTGGCTGTCCGACATCTATCGACATCGTAAACGGAGTGGAGTGGCTCAATATAGCCACTCGGCCATCTAGGTATGACTGCATCATATGTCCAGGACAATTCATACAGAAGACGCATGAGCTCCGGGGACACGAGTGGCATATCGCAGCCTACTACAGCCACCTTCTCCCCAGTCACTCTCTTCAATCCTGACCAGAGTCCGTTCAGTGGCCCATTGCCTGGCCACTCGTCAAGAACGAAGAGGCAATTCCTGACTAATTGTGAGTAGGCTTTCCTCTGACTCTTAGAGCGAACCGCAATAACAACCTCTCTGGCCACGCTGGCAACCTTTCCATATACATGCTCGATTAGCGTCCTGTCGTCGAGGGGCAAAAGACCTTTGTCTCCTCCGAATCTCACTGAACGCCCGCCAGCGAGGATTATCGCAGATTTCACGGACCCTGTCACACCTGATGCCTTGCCTATGCGTCAGAATCCCGTCCGGGCTGGAATAAAGGCATGCTCACGCCCTTGAACAGTTCAATCACTCAGACAGTGCTGCGCATCGGTGGAGCATGTGGTCACATTCTAGATCGAGCAATCTGCGTCCGAGATGACAGCGAAAGCTCTTTCATATAGGAGGACTGAACGTAAGCATACGACAGCGGGACTGTCTGCTTTCTCGTATACCTTATTCCTTTCTACGCACACTATTCGGATTGGAGAAATTGATTAAGGCAGGTTGTTGCGGCTTCGGACTTAAGGGTGGAGTTAAGGCATACTATCAGTCCTTTGAAGTGGTCGAGCTTCAATCAACATTCTACAGATTGCCAAGAATCGAGACAGCACACAAATGGAGAAATGGAGCACCTCAAGGCTTTGAGTTTGTTGTAAAGGCCTGGCAAGCAATAACTCATCCACCTTCAAGTCCCACATGGAGGCGCGCAGGAGCAATTCGGGATGAGCAGGAGAAAGGTCAGTATGGTCATCTAAGGCCTACTGCGAAGAACCTAGATGCGTGGAAAAGGACACTCGAGATCTGCAGGATTCTCAATTCAGAAATATGCGTGATTCAGTGCCCCCCTTCATTCGTTCTAGACACACAAAATGTGGCGAATATGAGGAGATTCTTTGGTCGGATTCCTAGAAATGGCCTGAGCCTTGCTTGGGAACCTCGGCATCGGAGCTGGCATAACAATCCTGAAGTTGTGAGAAAGCTGTGTAGTGAACTCCGGCTCACTCATGTGGTGGACGTCCTCAAGAGAGAACCCCAGTCAACACAGGATATAAGTTACATAAGGCTTCACGGGTTACCTGCGGAGTTAAGCTACAAATACTCCTACACCGACGCAGATCTGAAACTTCTACTCCAGAAGGTAACAAGGCTAGACGCAGAGAAGACATATGTCCTATTCAATAATGTGACTATGGCGAAGGATTGCCTTCGTTTCAAAGAACTTCTTCAAGCAAGTGTCAGCCCATAGGGTAATCGCGTTTCCTCTCAAGGCATTATCCGTACCCCTGAATGATTATCTGATGCTTCATAGTAGAACGTCTTTTGGCAGGGGCACGTTGCTTTCCGTGAGCTTGTGATTCTCTATGGCGGCCAGGTACTTACATGCATAGAGGGTCTTCCCCAAGAACATGCTGCAGATCATGTTCACATCTTCAAAGGTTTCTATCGAAGTCCCTAACGCGATACTTTATTTCTATGATGCGTAACACTGAAAGCCAAATATCGAGCCTCCTTAGACAGCGGTGAGATCTCCAACGGTTGGACTACCCGATGTTGCCAAGCCTCCGATTCCTATCCGCATAAGGGACACGCTGAACTTCGCAAGGCTCGGCTTGGCACTAAGCGAAGGATCACAGATCCTTTGGCACATACGGCTCGAAGGAAGAGACCTTCTAGCTCTCTTCACTGCCTACATGTACTGGAATGGTGACCTCCCCCTTCTGGCGTATGTCAACTCTGATCAAAGACCAAAACCATTCCTCGCGTACAAGAGCGATTCACCAAAAGGTGAAGAAGTCGTTTTCTGTGATGATGTCGACGACACTAGGTACAAGTATGGATCCTTCATAGAAGTCAAGAAAATCCCCAAGACTTTTAGGGACTCTCTCAACGGGGAGTATCCATCTCCCGCTGAACCATTGCTCACTGAGGTTGAGAACCTGAACTCCATAGTCAGGATTCTTCTACCTCTTTCTTTCAGAGAAGGCACAGTATTTCCTCTTTGGCAATTCAAACGGAACGGAAAGTACATAGTAGGGACTTGCATCCCATTTGAACACTACTATGAAGCTGACGCGTTGCCTGTCTTCTTCTATGTGACCAGGGAGGAGCCTCTAAAGGCTCCATTCATCAAATATGCCGCCTCGCGCCCGGCCGGAGAGAAGTTGGAACTCTCCAACAACACCTCAGACGCTAAGTACTTCTACGTCAAGATAGTGGATGCAGAGGACCTGCCTATCGTTCCGAAAGAGAAGTCATTAATCACGTAGAAAACCTTGCGCGACACTGATCTAGCAACGGGTTTTCGAAAATCCGTTCGACTGCCATATGAAATAGGTATAGACTGTTCTGGCCCTATTCTGAAAGACGCATCATCCTAAGCGATGATAAATTGAAAACTAAGAGAAAGAATATTCGTCAGTCTGCATCAGATTTCCAAAGCTCTCTTTTAAGGAGGTCCCTGACAGCAGCTCTGATCGCTGCACTCCTATTCTGGTACATGCCGGCTTTCACAAGTTCGTCGAGACCCTCCAAGATAGCCTCTGGAAGCTTGACAGTTACTAGCTTCATGGAAGTGCCTCGCAGGATCGAGAAGTGAAAACAGGTTCCTGAGCGATAAGGCAGTTTGCAACGTATTTGTGAAAAAGCCACTGATCTGAACTGACTTCCAGACATGAAAACAACTTTCAGCGCCCGGACTTCAACTGGACGACCATAGAGAACCGAGATGCGTTTGGCTGCGCTGAATAGCGCTTGATCCAAATGCGGGAACTGACTGGATGTGGATATGATGTACTTTCGCACCGAGAAAGTGGCAGCGTGCTCTCGACACTGTCGATGGATCTCCTGTAGTTTGTGAGCGAGACTAGCATCGACAAAAGAGCAAGAATCAATCCGTGGGGGTAGTGCATTCAGAAGAATGAAGAAGCCTCCTCATGCAAACCGACCAAAGTAGGCGTCATGCATAACAGTTTTATGTGTCAGTTCAATCCTTTATTCTTCGAATGGAGGTATCGGCAATCGGAGGCGCCAAGAAGAAGAGCCTAGCCCAGATGGAAAAGTCGCAAGTTCAGCAAGATGCAACTCAACCTAAAAAAGGAAAAACAAAGCCTGCCTCAACTGAGAAGAGACTGAGAGCAGTGGAGTTGCAGGGAGTTGACGATTCCAAACTCATAGGCGAGATTGCGAAGATGGGTGCGATAACTCCTCACGCTGTGTCAACTCATTTCAATGTACGAATTGGAGCTGCCAAGGATATCCTCGAAGAGCTGGAGAGACGAAAAGCTCTTACCTCGGTGGGAGGCAACGCGAGAGTGAGGATATACCGAGCAGTCGCCGCCTAGAAACGCTGAAGAACTATTCTTGATCCCTGCCTCACTTTTCTGAACAGATCTAAGCCTTCGATGATTTTTCCGATCACATTGACGGGACTGTACGGTTGCGACTCTCCGTAGAAAACGCAGACCGCTGAACCGAGCGGCCAGTATGCTATCGTTCCCTTTTCCACCTTTGTCTTCTCCTTCTCGGTTCCAACCTTGACATTTGTTTCGAAGTAGATTTCTTCCTTCCAGACAGCTGCCCGGCCTTCTATGGGCATGGCTCTCATTAGGGCCTCTACCGTTCGAGGCGCTAGGAACCTAGCAAGCTCACCTATAGCCTCGCCAACCCCTTCGAGCACCAACCTTACTTTGAATCGGGAAAGGTCCCCCGACATCTCTAATCATGGGAACTATACCCAGCCTAGGATAGAAAAGACTGATTATGGCAAGCATTCTGTACAAGGTATAGCTTAGCTCATTGAGCCAAGGATTGGCAAGAGGCGAAGAATTGATCTCTGAGATCCTGGTTTTTCTTTCGGTCATCGCTGCCATTGCGACAATCGTCGCCGAGGCTCGAACCACGACTCGATTCGGAGTTGGATTTCTGGGATTATTCTCTTCGCTAGCTGTATATCTTCGTGGAGACAGCTTTCTCGGTTTGATCTTGCTTCTCACTTCAGCAATAGCTTTGCCAGGCATCCTTGCATCAAGACGTGACGATGCCCCTGAGACGACGAAAGGTTCTCTTTGGAGGCAGTTGCCTGTCCTGGTACTCTATCCGATAGCAGCTCTCGCGATAAGCTCCCTCTTGCACCTCCAGCCTATAGAAGTGGAGCTGGTTGCCTTTGCATCTGTCGGTCTAGCTTCTCTGACCACAGGAGATTCATCAATCAAGGTCCCTCTGGGCTTAATTGTGATATCACAAGCTGTTCTGGTAGCTGCTTGCCTTCGAAGCTATCCTATATGGCTGATGCTATCTCTGGAATTCTCTCGGCTTCTATTGATCACATTTCTCCCCGCCCGAAGGCAAAGCCAATGTCACAGCTTCTAAGCTAACTTCATATCCTCTTTGACCTACTCACTAACGAAGACACGATTCCGTCACAAGTGGAAACGTGTAGATTGTGATCCAAGATGCGGTCTCCAGAATCAACCAGGATCAAGACAGTGATCATGGGCGCGGCAGGAAGGGACTTCCACAACTTCAATGTCTGCTTCCGAGACAACAACCAATTTGAAGTAGTAGCTTTTACGGCTTCGCAGATTCCTGGAATAGAGAGGCGAGTCTACCCTGCAGAATTGGCTGGATCACTGTACAGAAATGGAATACCTATTCACTCAGAAGATGAATTGACACAATTGGTAGCTGAGTTCGATGTTGCGCAAGTCATTCTGGCTTACAGTGATCTCTCGTGCCTAGATGTAATGCACAAGGCCTCGATCGCCTTGGCTTCGGGGGCAGACTTTGTACTCCAGGGCCCTCGAAGCACTATGCTAAGGGCGAAAGTCCCCGTGGTATCAGTGTGTGCAGTAAGAACTGGAGCTGGCAAGAGCACCGTAGCCAGAAAGGTAAGCGACATACTTCGGAAATTCAAGCGAAAAGCCGTGGTTGTTCGTCATCCAATGCCTTACGGAGACCTTCGAGCTCAGGAGATCCAGCGGTTTGCGACCTATCAAGATCTTGACAGACAGAATTGCACAATAGAAGAACGCGAGGAGTACGAACCTCACATTGATAGGGGGAACGTCGTGTTCGCAGGAGTTGACTATGGGAAGATACTTTTGGCCGCCGAGAAAGAATGCGATGTAATCGTATGGGATGGCGGAAATAACGATATGCCGTTCTACAGGCCGGATCTTCACATGGTCGTGGCAGATCCCTTGAGACCTGGAGACGAGGTCGGCTACTATCCCGGGGAGGCTAACGTCAGAATGGCCGATGTGGTAGTTCTTAACAAGGTGGATTCCGCGTCTCGAGGCGCCGTTGAGGCAGTGAAAAAGAATGTGGGGCAATTGAACCCTCAAGCTATTATTGTTGAGACAGCGTCTTCGGTGATGGTTGATGACCCGAGTCTCATCAAGGACAAACGTGTCCTAGTAGTGGAGGACGGCCCGACGGTTACACATGGAGATATGGCCTACGGTGCGGGAATGATTGCTGCCAGAAAGTTGGGGGCGAGAGAAATTGTTGACCCTAGTCTGTTCGCTGTTGGATCGATTAGGGAGACTTTCGAGAAGTATCGCCAGCTTGAGTCAGTTCTACCCGCGATGGGCTACGGCGACCAACAGATCAAAGAGCTGGAACAGACAATCGCAAGAGTCGACTGTGACGCGGTCGTTGTGGCCACTCCGATAGATATACGAAGGATTATCAGGCTTGACAAGCCTGCCGTTAGGGTGAGCTACGAGATAGAAGAGAGATCAAGGCCAACCTTGGAAGAGATACTGCGAGACAAGCTTAAGCAATGGCCTTCTTGACCGTATCAGCAACGTACGAAACGTCTTCAGGAGTCATTGCTGGATGGACAGGTAGCGAGAATACCTGCCTGGCAGTCCTCTCTGTCTCAGGTAGCATTCCTCTCTTGCCCCCGGAGACCTCTCTGTACAAAGGAAGCAAGTGAACTGGAGTCTCGTAATAGATGCTGGCTTCAATATTCTTGTTACGCAGTCTCTCCACAATCTTGTTTCTCTTACCTGCGTTTGCGCCCCTCACACGAACTGTGTAGAGATACCATGCATGTCTCACACCTTCAGGTTCGGTGGGGGTTATCAGCTTCCCTGAGACTCCTATCTGTTCAGAAAGAACCCTTGCATTTTCTCGTCTTCTCTCTACGAACCCTGCAAGCTTCCTCAGTTGAACAACACCTAACGCTGCAGCTAGCTCTGTCATGTGATAGTTGTTGCCTACTCTGGAAACCCAGTACGGTCTCTCCTCCCCATGAGTTCTTATGATCTTGAGCACGTGCGCCAAATCATCATCATTCGTCGTCACCATGCCTCCCTCTCCCGTAGTCATATTCTTCGCTGAATAGAAGCTGAAGCACGCCATATCCCCAAGAGATCCTGTCTTTCTTTGTTTGTATGTGGCCGCATGTGCTTGAGCTGCATCCTCAATTACCGTCACCCCTTTTCTTCTACCAAGTTCCATGATCGGGTCCATGTCACAGGGGAGGCCGTAAAGGTGAACAGGTACAATCGCCTTTGTGTCTCTACTGATGGAGTTTTCAACGTTTTCCAGGGACATGCAGTACGTGTCGCCTTGAATATCAGCGAATGCAGGTCTTGCTCCGCATAGCAGAACCGGGGTGCCAGTCCCCGCGAAAGTAAAGGATGGGATAAGCACCTCATCGCCGTGTTTGACGTTGGCCGCGAGCAGAGCGCAGTGAAGAGCAGCGGTCCCAGTATTGACTGCGATTGCATGCTTTACTTCTACAAACTTTGCGAATTCCCGTTCAAACTCCAGAACCTTTGGACCTGATCCGCTTTTGTCTGTGAGAATCCCGCTCTTTAGAACGGAAGTGGCCGCTTCGATCTCCTCCTTTCCTGTTAGCGGCTGGTTTATTCTGATCAGGTCTCTCAATTTTCCTGCGTCCTTATTCTCCCACTCATGTGCCAATTGTGTCTAAAAGGGTTTCTAGCCTCTACTACTGGAGGATCAAAAGCCGTCTTTGGTAATGGTCAGTTCGATGTCGTTCTGCAAGCGGCTGTAAAGCTTCTCCGGCCCAAAGGGCTCTCTGGATCGAGAGAAAGCTTGAAGACGAATTCCACGTTGATGTTCGACGATAGGACGACTAAAGAATATGGTGTGAGAATCAGATACGCTTAAGAAAGCCAGCCAAGGCATCTGCGCGCTAGAGAGGAGATCGTGCGATATGGAGCAGCCGACGGTGCTTATGATTCCTCTATCGACTAAGATGCACATGGACAGGTCCGTCGAACCAGCCAATCTTGCGAGAGAGTTACTTGAGAAGTCAGGACTCAAAGTATTCGGCAGAAAGTCTCCTGCGTCCAAGGTCGACGAGGTTCCCCGTTTCCCCTCAGAAGAATATGACGCAGTGGTCGTATTCCTAGCCAGTGGAGGAACCTCAGAACTTGCCGCAAAGATAGTAGCAGGAAATGCCTATTTCATCTGGGCGTATGATGAAGTCAACAGTCTGTCCTCAGCCTTGAGCGTCAGAGAGAGGCTCAACGGGATTGAGGCGTGGCGAGGGGAAATTGCTTACAATAGTTTGGATGAGGCACCTCCTAGCATAATAGGTCAGGCGAGAGCCTCACGAGTCGTCAAGTCAATGAAAGATCTGAGGATCGGCCTCATAGGAGACGAAGAATACTTCGACGACAAGGCAGATGAATCAAAGGCCCTGTCCGGCCTCTTAGGCGTGGAAGTTGTCAAGATTGCCATCGGTGATCTGATATCAGAGTTCAGAAGCCAAGACGATGATCAAGCCTCAAAGGTAGTGGATGAGAAATTCTCTGGCGCGTCTGTAATGGAGCCTAGCAGGAAAGACCTTCAGAGATCAGGCAAGATGTATCTTGCCTTTAAGTCCTTGGCCACTAGGAACAAAGTTGATGCAATTTCTCTTGACTGCTTTCGACTTATCAAGAGAACTGGAACCTCCGCATGTTTGGCATTTTCGCTTCTGATCGATGAGGGAAAGATCTCAGTATGCGAGGGAGATCTTCGATCTTCGGCATTGATGATGATCTTTAGAGAGCTTGCTGGACCAAGCTGGCTTGGAAACTTGGTGCAAGTGGATCGAAGTCTCAATACAATAACCCTTGCACACTGCACAGCTCCCTCATCGCTTGCGGAAGCAGGTGGAAAAATCATCCTTCGAAGTCACTTTGAATCAGGCGAGGGCGTTTCGCTTGATGTTCCACTAAAGCGGTTGCCAGTGACGGTCGCAAATCTTCAGTTCAAACCGCTTCAAATGGTCATTGCAAGAGGGGAATTGTTGGAATCTCAGATCGGTAAATTCTCGCTATGCCGAACTCAAGCCAAGATCAAACTCGGAGGAAACGTTGACCGCCTCCTTCAATTCACTGGGAACCATCATGTTGTGGCCTACGGTGACTGGGCCGAGACGCTTCTCAGAATAGCGAAAAAGCTGAACATGTCGCTCATAGAGGTCTAGCTGAGATCATTTCCGAGAACATTATCAAGTTCTCCTACGATTTTCGCTAGAACGTTTCGATTCAAGGCTTTGCAGTAAACCTTATATTGGGTCTGTCGAGTCTGTTGGGTAACTTCGCTCAGATAGAGGTCCATCTTATTGGCTCACGCAAGGTTGCGTTTGCTGTCTCTTCGAGCAGACAGGTGAAGGTTCGCTGTGAGTTCGAAGAGAGACAAGATCACTGGATTGATAGGCCCGAGAAAGCTTACTCGATTTGAGAGAGCGAGGATAGTCGGCGCGAGAGCGCTTCAGATATCGATGGGGGCTCCGGTTCTCATGGATGTATCACAATCCTCGAAGTCGCCTATCGATATTGCTCTCATGGAACTGGAGCAGGGAGTTCTTCCCATAAGCATCAGACGAACTCTCCCTGACGGTGAAAGTCAGAACATACCTCTTAAGGTCCTTTTAGAAGGTGAGTCGAGAAGATAGCATTCTCTCGAGTTTCTTCACGAATGGTTTTGGAAATGAGTGAGCTGAAGTACTGGGCTGTTGCCTTCGCAGTCATGTCGATCAGTTCTTTAATGGTTGCTTCGATTAGGCTTTTTCGCTCACCTTTCTTTGTTGTCGAATTCGAGCTCTGCATCTTCTATCTTCCAACGTTGATTTTGGGCCTAATCTGTCTGCGCCTCATGAAAGCAGGTGCTCGTTCCCGATTCTGACTCGTCTAAGATGCTTTAGAGCCGTGTCGCGACAGCGCAGAGCTTGTTCTTTGGATGTCACAGGAAGATCACTCATCACGTACCGAGGAGAGAAAGCCAGTAAGGAATAGGGAATTCTATCATCAATGCCTGATATGAATTCAGCTATGCAGGCTACCTCCTGTTCATTCACATATCCAGGAATGAGCAAGGTACTAGCAGTCAATACCGGTAGATTCTGGCGTGCTTCAAAATACTTCCTTCCTGCTCGATCAAAATTCCTCAGTGACTGGGTGTTCGAAACTCCGCAAATACCCCGAGCCAGTCCCTCATCCCAAAACTTGATGTCGAACTTCATATTGCCCCCGGTTTGAAGCGAAAGCTCCATGGCCTGGTCGAGGAAGCTGGAGTTCATGTAGCCGTTCGTTTCCCAGCAGACTCTCAGGATGCGATGTTCATCATCTGCCTTGATCAGAGCCAGTTTGCTTGTTTCCAACGCGTGAGGCATCTGCGGAGATGGATCTCCTCCGAAGAAGCATATGCAGGAAACAGACTTGGTCGCTTTCTCTGCTAAGGCGGCAGAGCTCACATGAGGGACGTCGCTGATCGCAAGCCTCCTGTAGTGCCAGTTCTGGCAGAAGAGGCAATCGAATGAGCAGGAGCCATAGAAAACTGCCAAGTTGTCGTGGCCTTTCTCAGGTTCCTCGTGGGAATATGAGTACTTCGGGAACCCGCTACCGGTGCATCCGGGACAGAACCACCACGCTACGCAGTTTGTTGGAAGGCCATCATAATACCATTCAAGAATTCCACAATCGGGCGTTCCCCCTCTCCTTCGAATCGTTCCCTCTGAATTCAGCACCAGACCGCAATAGCCCATGCCTGCATTCGGGATCTTGCAGTTGTTTGCGCATACTCCGCACATTAGGCCCTCGCTAGGCGGAAATGCAGGCAGACCGAACTTGGCGCGACTCTCTTCGTGAGTTCTGTTGGTGACCGCTAACGCTTCGTCGGTTCTATTCGAGAGGCAGTTCGAACATACTCCTAGACCTGACGATATATAGGGGCTTGATTCGCCGCAGATCTGGCACTTGCCCAACCGCAATCCCGAGCTCATGATAGGAGTCCGACATCTTTCAACAGTTCGGTCCTTTCCTGCTTCCCTCTCCACAAAAACCATTATGGCGAACTTAGGATATCTACTCGTTCGGCGTGGAGAGGCATCGTGGAAGGGAAGAAGCAGTCTGCTCGAGATCGCTGGTCAGATATTGCCTCTCTCAATGGTGTATGTAGCGTACTTGCCAGACACGAGGCCTTGGCGATATTTGGCGCCGCCCTGGTCCTCTACTCATTCTTCGCGTCCTGCTCATTTAATGAAGGAGATTCGTTCAATTTTGCACAATCACTGCTGAACTTCGATCTTGTGAGAGAGCAACCTCACGCTCCTGGTTATCCTCTCTACGTCTTCCTTGGACGCACTCTTTTCTTACTCACAGGGAACCAGCTTGCGGCTCTCAGGTGGATCAGCATTGTCAGCGGAGCTTTGACACTGGTTCCTTTGTATTTCTTGGCGAGGAGCATGTACAATAGGGGAACAGCAGTTTCCGCATGCCTCATACTAATGGTGCTCCCAGGCTTCTGGCTGCCGAGCGAGAAAGCAACGACTGATGCTCTCTCGACTTTTCTTCTTACTCTTGGCATAGCTCTTCTGTACTTTGGAATGAAGGGGCATGGTCGAGCAATACCGGTATCCTACATGGTGTATGCTCTCGCAGTCGGTGTGAGGCCTACCAACCTCGCGTTCGTACCGCTTTGGCTCTTCGCAACAGTGAAAGCGAGGCACTCCACGAAGATAGTTTTTTCAGGCTTAGCATTTGTCGGAACGATCTTGGCGTGGCTTGTTCCTGTGGTCTGGGTAATGCGCTGGGACAGATTCCTGTTAGCAATGAGGTATATGTATGTTGGAACTGCGAGCACCGACTTCGTATTTGCAAGACCGTTGGGATTGGATCCCTACGAGAGGATGTCCTTTGTACTTGCCTCAATCTTCACTTTTGGGTTCGGCGGGATGCTCCCTTCATTGCCGGGCCTAAGGTTTCCATTCACCTCAACGAGCATCCCTGTCTACTACCTGTTTCATGACTTCATCTGGCTTGGCGCGATACTCTGCTCTTTCCTCAACTTCAAGAAGCTTGCTGAGAAGACCTTTACGTTTCTTTGGGTTGTACCGCACTTCATGTTTGTATATCTCTTTGGCTCGCCGATCCATCACCGATACTTTCTTCCGATCTTCCCACCTCTGATATTGCTTATTGTTTCTTCGATAGGGAGCGCGTTGAAAGAGAGCGGGCACTGGTTCAGACTTTCGGCCAAGACTGAAAGTATTGTGCGTAATGGCGTCTATGTTCTACTTATTCTCACTCTTGTAGCACATGCGAATCCTTTGGCGGCGAAGCTCCACACGGAGCCGTCACCTGTGACTCAACTTGTAACGTACGTTAAGGCCAACTACGACTCAAATGACACAACGATTCTTGTGTTTCATGAATACGGCGCCTTTCAGATGTATGCTCCAGAGTTTCGGTGTTATCACTCACGGAAGCAGATTACGGAGAATCTTCGCTCACTGGAAAGGCAACCGACGGGTCGTAGGACGTTGCTGATTACAAGCACCGCCTACGAATACTTAGTAGGCCATTCTCTCCTGTTGCGACTTGAAGTCACGAAAATAGCTGAGTTCTACTTGGACCCACGAGCTGAGATCGAGGATCATAGGGTTGCTTTGTACGTAGTGCGGGCTGCGCAGGTATCCCATGGTAGAGCCTAGCCACTAACAGAAGTGACACAGCTCAGATCACATAAACATGAGCGAGGCGTTAAGGACGAGGCCCAAGCAATACTACGATAGGGTTGCGAAGAACTACTCTAGGATGATCACCCAAGGAATCGGGGGAGTGATGAAGAAACGAGAGAAGAACTCCTTGATGCACCTCCTTTCTCCCGGAAGAGGCGAGAGAGTGCTCGATGTGGGCTGTGGCTCTGGCTTCTACGCACGTCTCATCAGGAGCCAAGGCGCGGCGATATTCTGCGTGGATATATCACCAAACATGGTTGAGGTCGTCAGGAGGGCAGGAATCGACGCGGAGGTACACGACGCACAGCACCTGAACCTGAACCGGGAGTTTGACAAAATCCTGTGCGCCGGACCGCTAGAGTTCTGCAAACAACCTTTGGAGGCACTCAAGAACCTTCGCCGACACGTTGCTAAGGAAGGATGTTTGGTGCTATCCGTTCTCAATATGTCAGTCTTCGGCATGGTGTATAAGCTGTATCACATGTGCCACGGTTTCCAGATAAACTTGTTTTCACTTAATCGTATCACGTCGCTACTCGGTCAGGCAGGTTTCAGGATCGAGAAGGTAGAGAGGCCTACCTCGTTCCTGTATGTGATCAAGGCAAGGCCAACGGGCCATAGCTGATTGGGCAGATCCGCGGGGTGATCAAGAGACATCTTGACGTTCACTAGAGGATGTGGATCTATCGCTAATCGTTTCCTTTCCTGCAACATTTCAGGTCTTAGGACGTAGTGTAAGTCTCTTCAATATCTGCGGAAAAGGGAGTTCTCGGCCGGTCCTACGCTCTATGCTGAGGCTGAGAGTTGTGTACAGCAGAC